>NZ_LWGM01000165.1 GCF_001750215.1 Isoptericola variabilis
AGGCGCTCGACGCCTACTGGGCCGACGTGCTGCCGCAGCAGGCGGGGGTCAGGTACTCCGAGCCGCCGGTGGTCAGCTTCTCCGGGCAGACGAACAGCGCCTGCGGGACCGCGTCGAGCGCGACCGGTACCTCGGCGCGCTGGTGCCGGCCGAGCTGGGCGGCGCGGGGCTCGGGCTGCGCGAGACGGCGCACGAGCAGGCGCGCCTGGCGGGCGCGGCCCCGGCGACTGCGCTGGCGGTCAACATGCACCACGTGTGGGTCGGCGTCGCCCGCTACCTGCACGACCGCGGCGACGCGTCGATGGACTGGCTGCTCGAGGAGGCGGCGGCCGGCGAGGTGTTCGGCTTCGGCTACTCCGAGGCGGGCAACGACCTGGTGCTGCTGGGCTCGCGCACCGAGGCCCGGCCCGACGGCGCGGGCGGCTACACGTTCCACGGCCGCAAGATCTTCACCTCCAACTCCCCCGGCTGGACCCGGCTGGGCGTCATGGGGCTGGACTCGACCACCGACCCGGAGAACCCGGTGATCGTGCACGCCTTCGTCACCCGCGACGGCGGCGGGTTCGAGATCCTCGACGACTGGGACACGATCGGCATGCGCGCCTCCCAGTCGCGCACCACGGTGCTCGACGGCGCCCACGCGCCCGCCGACCGGGTGATGCGGAAGATCGCCCCCGGGCCGTCGCTCGACCCGTACGTGCTGGGCATCTTCACGTCGTTCGAGGTGCTCCTGGCGTCGGTGTACGCCGGCATCGCCGACCGGGCGCTCGAGCTCGCCGTCGAGACGGTGGGCCGGCGCACGTCGATGAAGACCGGCAAGGCCTACGCGCAGGACCCGGACATCCGGCGGCGACTCGCCTCGGCCGCCCTGGCCCAGGACGGGATCTGGCCGCAGATCGACCAGGTCGCCGCGCAGATCGACGCGGGCGTCGACCGCGGCGCCGGGTACTTCCGCGCCACGGCCGGCGTCAAGGTGCGCGCCACCGAGACGGCCCGCTACGTCGTCGACGAGGCGATCCGCGCCTCGGGCGGGTCGAGCTACTTCAACCGCTCCGAGCTCGGCCGCCTCTACCGGGACGTGGTCGCGGGGATCTTCCACCCGTCCGACGACGAGTCGGCGCACTCCACGGTCGCGCAGTCGCTGCTGGGGCCGCTCGAGGCCTGAGAGCGCGAGACGCCCCGCCGGGCGGCGGGTGCGGCGTCGTACCCTGCGGCCATGCCCGAGATGTCCTCCGAGTCCCTCGCCCCGGCCACGATCGCCGTCACCGCCGGGCGGCCGCCGCGGGTGCAGGGCGGCCCGGTCAACGCCCCGATCGTGCTCAGCTCGACCTACGTGTCGCAGGGCGCGCCCGGCGAGGAGCTGCTCTACACGCGCTCGGGCACCGAGACCTGGCAGGACTTCGAGGCGGCGCTCGCGGCCCTCGAGGGCGCCGCCCGCCCGGCGATCGTCATGGGGTCCGGCATGGCGGCCGTCGCCGCCGCCCTGGCGGCCGTGCCGCACGGCGGCGTGCTCGTGGTGCCCCGCCACGCCTACCAGGTGAGCCTCGGGTTCGCCGACGACCTGGCGGCCCGCCGCGCCGTCGAGGTGCGCCGCGTCGACATCGCCGACACCGACCAGGTGGTGACGGCGCTCGACGGCGCCGACGTCGCGCTGCTGGAGTCGCCCACCAACCCGATGCTCGAGGTCGCCGACCTGCCGGCGCTGATCGCGGCGGCCAAGGAGCGCGGCGTGCGCACCGTCGTCGACAACACCTTCGCCACCCCGCTGGTGCAGCGGCCGCTGGAGCTTGGCGCCGACGTGGTGCTGCACTCGGTGACCAAGTACCTGGCCGGCCACTCCGACGTCGTCATGGGCGCCCTGCTCACGAACGACCCGGCGGTCGAGGCCGAGCTGCGCGGGTACCGCACGCTGCACGGCGCCATCGCCGGCCCGATGGAGGTGTGGCTGGCGCTGCGCGGGCTGCGCACCCTGCACCTGCGGGTCGAGCGCGCCCAGGCCAACGCCGCCGAGCTGGCCCGCCGCCTCGCCGACCACCCGGCCGTCGCGGAGGTGCGCCACCCGTCGCTGCCGGCCGACCCCGGCCACGACCGCGCCACCCGCCTCATGGGCGGCTACGGCGCGATCATCGGCCTGCGGCCCGTCGGCGGAGCCGCGGCGGCCGACGCCGTCGTCGCCGCGCTGCGCCTGTGGGTGCCGGCCACCAGCCTGGGCGGCGTGGAGTCCACGCTCGAGCGCCGCCGCCGCTTCGCGACCGAGTCGGTCACGGTGCCCGAGGACCTGCTGCGGATGTCGGTGGGCGTCGAGGACGTCGAGGACCTCTGGGCGGACCTCGACCGGGCGCTGCGGGCGGCGACCGCCTGAGGTTCTCGACAGGCCTGACGCCGGGCGCCCCGCCGTGTCGGCCACAGCGAGCATGGTCTCGCCCCTAGGGTGCCGGTGACGACCCGCAGGATCTTGCACCGAGCACGGGAGCCTTGATGCGCACCACCAGCACGTCCACCCCGACCGTCGGCCGCGCGGCGGCCCTGACCGCCGCCGCGCTGCTCGTGCTGGCCGGTTGCGGCAGCGACGGCGACGTGACGCCCGCGGGAGCGGCGTCCGCGTCTGGTTCGGCAGCGCCGTCGGAGCCCGCGTCCCCCTCGACGTCGCCGACCTCCGGCGGCTCGCCGTCGGCGAGCCCGTCCGGCGCGGTGGACGGCACCCGGCCCGCCGACGACGCGACCGCCCCCGTGGCGTTCCCCGCCGACACGGCAGCCGACACCGCGGACGCGAGCGACGACGCGATGCTCACCGTCACCGACGTGCGCGCCGGCGCCCACGACGGCTTCGACCGGGTGGTGTTCGACCTCGGCGGTACCGGCACGCCCGGGTGGAGCGTGGAGTACGTCGACGCCGCCGTCGACGAGGGCTCCGGCGAGCCGGTGGACGTCGACGGCGACGCCGTCCTGCAGATCCTGATCACCGGGACCGGCATGCCGATGGACACCGGCGTCGAGGAGTACTCCGGCGCCCCGGTCGACCTCGACGGCGAGTCGGTCGAGCAGGTGGTCTACCGGTTCGTTTACGAGGGCCGTACGGCGGCGTTCGCGGGCCTCGACGAGGTGAAGCCGTTCCGCGTCTTCGCGCTGGAGGACCCCGCGCGCGTCGTCGTCGACGTCCAGCACTGAGCCGGGGTCAGACGCCCTCGGCCTTCTGCGGGCGCGCCAGGAGCGTCGGGCCGAGCTCGGCGATGGGCAGCGTGCCCTCGACGACGGCGACCACGCCCGCGGTGATGGGCATCTCCACACCGTGGCGCGAGGCGAGGTCGAGCACCGACTGGGAGGACTTCACGCCCTCGGCGGTGCCGCCCGTGGCGGCCACGGCCTGCTCCAGGCTGAGCCCCTGGCCCAGGTGCCGCCCGAGGGTGTGGTTGCGGCTGAGCGGCGAGGCGCAGGTCGCCACGAGGTCGCCCATGCCGGCCAGGCCGGAGAACGTCTCGGGCTCCGCGCCCAGCGCCTGGCCCAGGCGGGTGATCTCCACCAGGCCGCGCGTGATGAGGCTCGCGGTGGTGTTCCACCCGAAGCCGAGCCCCTGCGCCATGCCGACGGCCAGGGCGATGACGTTCTTCACCGCGCCGCACAGCTCGACGCCGACGACGTCGGGGTTGGTGTACGGGCGGAAGTAGCTGGTGGTGCAGGCCGACGCCACGAGCCGCGCCGTCTCCTCGGACGTCGACGCGACGACGGTGGCGGTGGGCTGCTCGTGGGCGATCTCGCGGGCGAGGTTCGGCCCGGAGACGACGGCGACGCGCTCGTCCGGCACGCCGAGCGTCTCGGCCACCACCTGGCTCATGCGGCGGTCGGTGGAGAGCTCGACGCCCTTCATGAGCGACACGACGACGGCGTCGGGCTCGACGAGGTCGCGCACGCCGACGAGCACCCCGCGGGCCACCTGCGACGGCACGGCGACGACGACGACGCGCGCGCCGGCGAGGGCGGCCGCGGCGTCCGTGGTGCCGGTGAGGCGCACCGGCAGCTCGACGTCGGGCAGGTACCGGCTGTGGCGGTGGCGCTCGGTGACCTCCCGCGCCGCCTCGGGGTCGCGGCCCCACAGGCGCACCTCGCACCCGGCGTCGGCGAGCACCTTGGCGAACGTGGTGCCCCACGAGCCGGAGCCGAGGACGGCGGCGACGAGCGGCTGCGCCGCGGGGTCCGTGGTGGGCTCGGCGGCCGGCGCGGTCACGGGCGCTCCACGGGCGGGTAGACGGTGCGCCGCGCGGCGTACTCGGGGTGCTTGCGCAGGTCGAAGCGCGCGGCCGGGGCGGGCTCGCCGCGCAGCCCGGCCAGGAGCTCGGTGATGGCGTCCATGACGCGGCTGGTGGCCTCGCGCAGCGTCGCCGAGTCCATCGGCCGGTCGTAGAGGTCGGACAGGTCCACCGGCGGGCCGGCGACCACCTGCACCCGCTTGCGCGGGAAGGGCCGCAGCATGCGCCCGTACCGGGGCAGCGCCGCGGTCGCGCCCCACTGCGCGATCGGCACCACCGGCATCTTCGTGGCCAGCGCGATGCGGGCCAGGCCGGTCTTGCCCTCCATGGGCCACAGGTCCGGGTCCCGGGTGATGGTGCCCTCGGGGAAGATCGCGACGCACGCCCCGGCGCCGAGCTGCTCGCGGGCGTTCTCGAGCGAGCGGCCCGCGTCGGCGGTGCCGCGGTCCACGGGGATCATGTTGGTGGCCCGCAGGACCCAGCCGACGACCGGCGTGGTGAACAGGCCCCGCTTGGCGAGGATGCGCGGCTCGTACCCGTGGTCGAACAGGTAGTGGGCGAACGTCAGCGCGTCGAGCTCGGTGGCGTGGTTCGCCGCGGCGATGAACCCGCCCTGGGTCGGCAGGTTGCGCCCGCCGGACCACTCGTAGCGGAAGATCGCGAACATCAGGGTGCGGACGAGCCACGCGACGGCGCGGAACGCTCGGGACTCGGGGCGGGCGACAGGCACCCGAAGAGAGTACCCGCGACGACGACGGCGCCCCCGGCCGGGTGGCCGGGGGCGCCGTCGTCGGGGTGCCGTCGGGTGCCGAGCGGGTGCCGCCGCCGGGCGGCATCCGTCGCGGGTCAGTCGCGCGAGACGTCCGCGCCCAGGGCGACCAGCTTCTCCTGGAAGTTCTCGTAGCCGCGGTCGATGAGGCTGATGCCGCGCACCGTGGAGGTGCCCTTGGCGGCGAGCGCCGCGATGAGGTGCGAGAACCCGCCGCGCAGGTCCGGCACCTCGATGTCCGCCGCGGACAGCGGCGTCGGGCCGGAGATCACGGCGGAGTGGTGGAAGTTGCGCTGGCCGAAGCGGCAGTCGCCGCCGCCCAGGCACTCCTTGTAGACCTGGATCGTCGCGCCCATCTGGCGCAGCGCCTCGGTGAAGCCGAACCGGTTCTCGTAGACCGTCTCGTGCACGATCGACAGGCCGGTGGCCTGGGTCAGCGCGACGACGAGCGGCTGCTGCCAGTCGGTCATGAAGCCGGGGTGGACGTCGGTCTCCAGCACGATGGACCGCAGGTCGCCGCCCGGGTGCCAGAACCGGATGCCGTCGTCCTGGACGTCGAAGTTGCCGCCGACCTTCCGGAAGGTGTTGAGGAAGGTCATCATCTCCGGCTGGGTGGCGCCCTTGACGGTGATGTCGCCGCCGGTGGCCAGGGCCGCCGAGGCCCAGGAGGCCGCCTCGATGCGGTCACCGAGCGCCGTGTGCGTGTAGCCCTCGAGCCGGTCGACGCCCTCGATGCGGATCACGCGGTCGGTGTCGACGGAGATGATCGCGCCCATCTTCTGCAGGACGGCGATGAGGTCCATGATCTCCGGCTCGGTGGCCGCGTTGGACAGCTCCGTGATGCCCTCGGCGCGCACGGCCGTCAGCAGCAGCTGCTCGGTGGCGCCCACCGACGGGTACGGCAGGGCGATCTTGGTGCCCTGCAGGCGGCGCGGGGCGCGCAGGTGGATGCCGTTGGGGCGCTTGTCCACCACGGCGCCGAACTGGCGCAGGATGTCGAGGTGGTAGTTGATCGGCCGGTCGCCGATGCGGCAGCCGCCCAGGTCGGGGATGAAGGCCTCCCCCAGGCGGTGCAGCAGCGGGCCGCAGAACAGGATCGGGATGCGGCTGGAGCCGGCGTGCGCGTCGATGTCCGCCATGTGCGCCGACTCGACGTTGGACGGGTCGAGGTCGAGGATCCCGGCGTCCGGGTCGGACTTCACCGTCACGCCGTGCAGCTCGAGCAGGCCGGTGACCACGCCGACGTCGCGGATCTGCGGGACGTTGCGCAGCACGCTGGCGGTCTCGCCGAGGAGCGAGGCGACCATCGCCTTGGAGACGAAGTTCTTGGCCCCTCGCACGGTGATCGTGCCCTCGAGGGGGTTACCGCCGTTCACGTACAGCAAGTCGTTCATGTGCTCGTCGTCGTCCTGTCGTCGAGGTCTTCGTCCGGGGCAAGGTCCGTGCGGTCGGTCGCACGTCCGTGCGCCCTGGACCGCCGCTGATCCTCCCCCCGCGAGTTCGCCGGTGCCAACACGCCGACCGGGCCGTTCGTTCCCGTTCACCACACCTTCACGCCGCCTCCGTCGCGACGCTCGCCGACACGCCGCAGCCCTTCACCGTCCACCCGCGCGGACCTGCGGCGGGCCGGGTCTCTGCCCGCGACGCACGAGCGCAGGGAGCGGCTGTGCGATGCCGCACAGCGCCGAGGTCCGTGTCAACGAGTGTCCACATCCCGGACGCAGATATCCGCCATGCGGACGGCCGGGCTAACCTCACCCGCATGTCCACCCCCGCTGCCACGAGTGCCGACGCCGCCGCCGTCGACGCACCGGCCGCCGAGAACTCGCGCGGT
>NZ_LWGM01000166.1 GCF_001750215.1 Isoptericola variabilis
GGCCACCCGGCCCGACGCGGCCAGGGAGCGCGGCCCCCGGACCCCGAGCAGCAGGGGCGGCACGGCGGCGGGCACGACCGCGGGGTCGAGGCGCAGGCCGGCGGCCTCGCCGCCGCCCACGAGGGTGCGCAGGGTGGTGACGTACTCGGCGAGGAAGGCCAGCGGCCGCTCCGGCCAGACGCCGGCCTGCCGCATCCAGCCCGGCATGCCGTGGCCGACGCCGACGTCCGTGCGCCCGGGGAAGAGCTGCTCGAGCGTGGCGATCTCCATGGCGGCGAAGGCGACGCTGCGCACCGCCGCGGGAAGGATGCCGATGCCGACCCGCAGGCGCGTGGTCGCGCCCAGCACCGCGGTGGCCTGCGCGAGCCCGCCGCGGAAGCCCAGGTCCTCCACCACCCACAGCTCGTCGAAGCCGAGCCGCTCCGCGGTGCGGGCGTACTCGAGCACGCGCGAGGCGGGCAGGTCGCGAGGCAGGACGACGCCGATCTGCGGCCGCTGGGTCATGCGGCAGTTGAAGCAGGTCAGGGGTCGGTGCTCACCTGCGGCGGCGCCTCGGGCCGGGAGAGGACGTCGCGGGCCTCCTCGGCGGCGCGGGCGATGCTCTCGCCGACGACGTCCAGGAAGTGGGCCATGTTCTCGAGCCGGACGGCGGCGGGGGAGCCGGGGCCGAGGACGGTCACGCCCTGCCGCGCGGTCTCGGCGAGCTGGGCGTTGGACCGCACGGCGGCGATCATCGACTGGTACCAGACCTCGTTGTCGGCGACGTAGCGCTCGCGCCGGCCCTCCGTCCGTTCCCGCTGCACCAAACCGTGGACCTCCAGGAGCGCGATCGCCTTGGAGACGGAGGCCGGGCTGACCTGCAGCCGCTGGACGAGCTCCGCCGCGGTGAGGCTGCCCGCGTCGGAGGTGTAGAGGCAGGTCAGCACGCTCGACGCCATGCGGGGCAGGCCGGTCTGCATGAACAGGGTGGTGAAGGTCTCCTCGTACTCGCGCACGGCCCGCGCGTCGCGCCCGTCCGCCGTCGCCGAGGGGTGCGGCCCGCGCGGCGCGGCCTGCCGCTGCCGGCGGGCGCGGCGCTCGGTGGCGCGCTGCGCCAGGTCGGCGCGGTAGCCGGCCGGGCCGCCGTTGCGCATCACCTCGCGCGTGACCGTCGAGGTGGGCCGCTCGAGGCGCCGGGCGATCTCCGCGTAGGTGAGGTCGTCGGCGAGCCCCAGGGCGATCTGCTGGCGCTCGCGCTGCGTGAGCCTGCCACCCGGCACCGTCGTCCCCCTCCGCTGTGGTCCTGTCGCCCCCACCGTAGCGTTCAGCGTCCGCTCGTTGCAACGCGCGGTACCGCGCGTGTTGCATTGCGCCTACGCCCGTTGCAACGAAATAGTGCATCTGACGTGCGTAAACACAGTGCGGCTGCAACAACGTCGTTGCCCGCGCGGGGCTCGGTGCGTAGCGTTTCCGATGTCAGAAACATCGCGCACCACCGAGCACAGGAGCCGAGCACGATGCCGACCTTCGACACCCCCACCCCGATCACCGCCGCCCTCGACGTCCCCGCCGGACGCGTCCGGGTCGTCGCCGCCGAGCGCGCGGGCACGACCGTCGAGGTGCGTCCCGTGGATGCCACGCGGACCCGCGACGTCCAGGCCGCGGAGCGCACGACGGTCGAGCTCCACGACGACGTCCTGCGGGTCACGACCCCGGCGAGGCGCGAGTCCCTCGGCCCTTCCGGCGCCGTCGAGGTGACCGTCCAGCTGCCCGCCGGGTCACACCTCGAGGCGACCGTGGCCGCCGCCGAGGTGCGGGCCGCCGGCCGGCTCGGCGACGTCACCGTGCGGGCGGACGCCGGCGACGTCGTGGTCGACGAGGCCGCGAGCGCCCGCATCTCCACCCAGGCCGGCGACGTCACGGTCACCCGCCTCGGGGGCGACGCGCGGATCACCACCGCCAAGGGCGGCATCACCGTCACCGAGGCCCGGGGCGGGCAGCTCACGCTGAGCACCCAGGCCGGCGACGTGACCGTCGGCGCCGCCCCCGGCGTCTCTGCCTCCCTCGACGCCGGCACCGGCTACGGCCGCATCCGCAACGCGCTCGCCAGCACCGGCACCGCCGGCCTGGAGATCCACGCGACCACCGCCTACGGCGACATCACGGCCCGCAGCCTCTGAGGCCCCCCGCGACGCCGTGCCGCCGGCACGCCCACCACCGCACCCCTCCGCCCCCCGAAGGAGCACCATGACCGCCACCGTCCGCGGGCCCGCGATCGAGGTCGCCGGCCTGTTCAAGTCCTACCGGTCCAAGGTCGGCGAGCAGCTCGTGCTCGACGGCGTCGACCTCGTCGTGCCGGTCGGCACGATCACCGCCCTGCTCGGCCCGAACGGCGCCGGCAAGACCACCACCGTCGGCGTGCTGTCGACGCTGCTGAGGGCCGACGCGGGCGCGGTCCGCGTCGCCGGCCACGACGTCGCCCGCGAGGCCGACGCCGTCCGCGCCGCCATCGGCGTCACCGGCCAGGTCACCGCCGTCGACGACCTGCTCACCGGTGCCGAGAACCTGCGGCTCATGGCCGACCTCCACCACCTCGGCCGCGCGGCCGGGCGCCGGCGCACCGCCGAGCTGCTCGAGCGCTTCGGCCTGACCGAGGCCGCGGGGAAGCCGGTGGCCGCCTGGTCCGGCGGCATGAAGCGCAAGCTCGACCTCGCGATGACCCTCGTGGGGGCGCCGTCGGTCGTCTTCCTCGACGAGCCCACCACCGGGCTCGACCCGCGCAGCCGCCGCACCCTGTGGGACGAGGTGCGTGCCCTGGTGGCCGAGGGCACCACGATCCTGCTGACCACCCAGTACCTCGAGGAGGCCGACCGGCTCGCCGACTCCGTCGCCGTGCTGCACGGCGGCCGCGTCGTCGCCGAGGGCACCCCCGCGCAGCTCAAGGAGGTGCACGACGCCGGCACGCTCGACGACGTGTTCCTCGCGCTCACCGAGCCGCCCGCCGGCACGTCGGGCACCGCGCCCGGCAGCACCACCGAGAAGGAGGACGTCCGATGACCGCCGTCGCCACCACCACGCCCGCGACCGCGCGCCCGCGCCCGGTCGCCGACGTCTCGACCATGGTGCGCCGCAGCCTGCTGCGCGCCGTCCGCTACCCGGGCCTGACCGTCTTCCTCGTCGCCGGCCCGCTGGTGATGCTGCTGCTGTTCGTCTACGTGTTCGGCGGCGCCTTCGGCGCCGGCGTGGCCCCCGGCGTCGCCCCGGGGGCCGAGGGGCGGGCCGCCTACCTCGACTACATCACCCCGACGCTGCTGGTCATGACCGTCGTCGGCGGCGCGACGTCGGTCGCCGTGAGCGCCGCCATGGACGCCACCGGCGGGATCATGGCGCGGTTCCGGACGATGGCGATCTCGCCCGGGTCGGTGCTGGCCGGGCACGTGCTCGGGTTCGTCGTGCAGGCGCTGGCGGCGCTCGTGCTCGTGCTCGCCGCGGCCGTCGCGATGGGCTACCGGCCCGCGGCCGGCCCCCTCGACTGGCTCGCGCTGCTGGGCCTGTTCGTGCTGCTGGGGCTCGCCCTCAACTGGCTGTGCGTCGCGATGGGCCTGGGCGCCCGCAGTGTGGAGACGGCCAGCAACACGCCGATGATCCTGCTGCTCCTGCCGTTCCTGGGCAGCGGGTTCGTGCCGGTCGAGACCATGCCGACGGCGGTGCGGTGGTTCGCGGAGAACCAGCCGTTCACGCCGATCATCGAGACGGCGCGCGGGCTGCTGGCCGGTGGTGCCGGCCTCGAGGGCTCCGTGGCGGCGCAGGCCGTCGCCTGGTGCGTGGTCATCGGCGTCGCCGGGTACGCCTGGGCGCGGTCGCTGTTCCGCCGCGAGCGGCGGGTCTGACCCGCCTGCGCCCGGACGACGGCGCGCACCGCTAGCGTGACGGCATGACCAGGGCCGTCGCCGTCCCCCGTGCCGCCGCCGCGCTCGTCCTCGCGGCGGCGGCCGCGGCGTGCTCCGCCCCGCCGGGCGCGGACCCCGACGAGATCGACCGGTGGCTGGAGGAGCGCCTGGAGCCGTCCGCGCCCCTCGGCGCCATGAGCGCAGCGGTCGGCCCCGGGGACCCCGCGCCCGACCCGGCGTCGCCCGCGGGCATCAGCGTGGCGTACGACCACCCGGAACGCATCGAAGGCGTCCGGCTGTCCTGCTTCGGCGACGGCTCCCTGGACTTCACGGTGGAGGTGGCCACCGGGGTCGTCGACGGTGTGGTCGCCTACGACCGGGCCCGGTCGGTGACGTACGAGGACCTGCGGTGCGGGCCCGAGCACGAGGTCGCGCTGCCCGTCGCCGACGCGACCCGCGTGCGGGTCGACGGCTTCGGGGCCGACCGGGACGGCGCCTGGTATGCGGTCGTCGTCGGGGACGCCACCGCCTGAGCCGTGGGCGGTCGTCCCGTCCTCAGACCGGGACGGCCGGCTCCGGCGTCCTGGGCGCCGCGTCGTCGCGGGCAGCGTCCGGCTCGACCGGGCGCGGCTCGACCGGGCGCGGCCTCAGCTCGCTGACGAGCGCCCCCGCTACGATGAGGACGGCGCCGACGATGGCGATCCCGGACAGGCGGTCGCCCGCCAGGCGGCCGATGATGCCGCCCCAGACCGGCTCGCCGGAGTAGATGATCGTCGCGCGGGTGGGGGAGACGGAGCGCTGCGCCCAGTTCATCGTCAGCTGGATGGCGCAGCTCGCGGCGCCGAGCCCGACGGCGGCGGCCACCCAGACCCAGGAGAACGCGGGCACGGACTCGCCCGTTACCGGCATCGTCGCCAGGGACAGCAGGCTCGCGGTGAGCAGCTGCACCACCGTCACGCGGCCGAGGTCGACCTTGCCGGCGAACAGGCTGATGAGGATGATCTCCACCGCGATGGGCAGCGTGCTGATCAGCGTCGCGACCTCGCCGGCGCCGAAACCGACCCCGACGGCGCCCGGGTCGGCGAGCAGCAGCAGGCCGACGAAGGCGAGGGTGACGCCGACGAGCGTGGTGCGCGACGGGCGCCGGCGCAGCACGAGCCACTGCAGCAGCGGCACGAGCGGCACGTAGAGCGCGGTGATGAACGCGGACGTGCTGCTGGTGATCGTCTGCAGGCCCACCGTCTGCAGCCCGTACCCGAGCCAGATCATCGCGCCGATCGCGGCGCCCGCACCGACGTCGCGCCAGCGCATCCCGCGCAGCACGCGGTGGAAGATCACCGCGCTGATCAGGCCGGCTACGAGGAACCGGAGGCCGACGAAGAACCACGGGCCGCTGTGGTCCATGGCCACGTGCACGATGAGGAACGTGGTGCCCCAGACGAACGTGATCAGGACGAGCAGCAGCTCCTCCCGCGAGGGCCGGCCCAGTTTCAGGCGACGATTGTGCAGCATGTTGCACCACTCTACCGTGCAGAATGGTGCACATGGACGACGCCGCCCACCCCGCTGAGCCCGCCCGTCCCGTGCCGACGGCGGACGTGCTCGCCCACGTGGGCGCCAACCTCCGCCACCACCGGGGCGCGGCCGGCCTGAGCCAGGCGGCCCTGGCCGAGCGCTCGGACGTCAGCCGCCGCACGATCATCAAGCTCGAGGCGGGCGAGGCGAACATCAGCCTCTCCGGCCTCGACCGGCTGGCCGAGGCGCTCGGCGTGACGTTCGTCGACCTCGTCGCTCCGCCCGCGGCGTCGCACACGGACCTCGACGAGGTCGCCTGGCGCGGCGCCGGTGCCGGCAGCGTCGGAATCCTGCGGGCGTCCGTGCCGGCGCGGCAGGAGGCGCAGCTGTGGGGCTGGACGCTGGGCCCGGGGGACCGGTACGACGCCCAGCCGGACCCCGACGGCTGGCACGAGATGGTGCTCGTCACCGAGGGAAGCCTGCGGATCGAGCGGGAGGACGGCCACGTCGACCTCGAGGCCGGCGAGCACGGCGTCTACTCCAGCGCGCAGCACTACTCCTACGTCAACACCGGCGCCGCGACGGCGCGGTTCGCCCGCATCGTCGTCAGCTAGGGCCGGACCGCCACCGTCACCGCACGACGGCGGCGACGGCGGCGATCTCCACGAGCGCCCCCGGAACCGCCAGCCCGGCGACCATCGCGGAGGTCACCAGCGCGGGCTCGTCGGACGCGAGCTCCCCCGCGATCGCCCCGTACGCCGCGGCGAGGTCGGCGCCCTCGACGAACAGCACCGTCCACTGCACGACGTCTCGGAGGGTGGCCCCCGCCGCGGCCAGCGCCGTCGTGGCGTTCTGCAGGGCGCGGACCGACTGCGCGGCCACGTCGCCCTCGCCGACCAGGGTCCCGTCGGCGGTGACCGCGTTCTGACCGCCGACGTAGATCGTGGTGGCGCCCGGCGGCACGACGGCCACGTGGCTGAAGGCGGGGCTGCGGACGAGCCCCTCGGGACGCAGGCGCGCGATCGACGTCATGGCCTCACTGTGACGCACGCCTCCGACACCTCGGTCAGGAGCTCGCGTCCCGGCCGTCGACGTCCAGGTCCAGCCCCTCGAGCCCCTCGATCCCCTCGAGGTCGAACCCGTCCATCTCCGGGATGTCGAGCGTGGGGTACGAGGTAGGGCCGTTCGACCGCAGCTCCTCGAGGAGCCGCCGCTGCCGGTCGGTGAGCTCCGAGCCGCTCGAGCGCGGGCTGTCGCCGGTCATCGCGTACGTCGGGTCGTCGTCGTAGCGGTTGGGCCCCACGGGCGTCGTGGCGAGCCCGCCGACGACGGCGAGCGCCGCGACGGCGCCGACCGCGGCGAGCCCGACGGCGCCGGCAACGCCGTCGCGCCGGGCGGT
>NZ_LWGM01000167.1 GCF_001750215.1 Isoptericola variabilis
GTCACCCGCTGGCTGGGCCGCCTGCGGGCGGACCCGCTGCGCCGGCTCGGCCTGCGTCCCGACGAGGTGCGCGTGCCCGCCGACCGGACCGACCTGGCGCGCACGTCGCTGCCCGCGGCGCGGCCCAGCGTCCGGGCGGCCGCGGCGACCGCCGTGCGCACCTACGTCGGCCAGGTGACCGACGGCGCGCCGGACCCGTGGGTCCTGGCGGCGCGCCGCCGCGCGCAGGAGGGCATCGACCGGCTGCCCGACGAGCTCGACCAGGCGGTGGCGGGCACGCGGCTCGCGGCGGGTCGGCGGCCCGCCTGGTGGCGGGTCGTCGACGTGCTGCAGTGGCTGCTGCTGGCAGCCCTCGTGGTCGGTCTGCTGTGGCTCGGCGCGGCGTTCGCGCTGGCCTGGTTCCAGCTGCCGCCGCTGCCGACGCCGGTGCTCACCGTCGGCGGTGCCGCGTGGGGCGGCGCGGGCCCCGGGCTGGACGTGCCGTGGCCGACCGTGCTCGTGCTCGGCGGCGTGCTCCTGGGCGTGCTGCTGGCCCTGGTCTCGCGCCTGTTCGCGGCGGTCGGGGCCCGCCGGCGCGCGAGCCGGGTGCGCCGCCGCCTGCGCGAGTCGGTGGCCAAGGTCGCGGACGGGCTGGTGCGCGGGCCGGTGGCCGACGAGCTGGCCGCGCTGGCGCGCTGCCGCGCCGCGGCGCGCGTCGCGGCGTCCTGAGCGCCGCGGGGCCGCCGATAGCCTGCGGGCATGACCCGTCTGCACGTGCCCGTCCACACCCGCTGGTCCGACCTCGACGCGTACCAGCACGTCAACAACGTCGCGATGTTCGGGTTGCTCGAGGACGCCCGCATCACCGCGTTCTGGCGGCACACCGCGGACGAGGTGGGCGAGCCGTGGCCGACGGCGATCCTCGACACCGGCCCGCACGCCACCAGCCACACCCTCGTGGCCGGCCAGCAGATCGAGTACCTGCGCCCGCTGGCGTTCACGCGCACCCCGGTGCGCGTCGAGCTGTGGATCGGCGCGATCGGCGGGGCGAGCCTGCAGGTCTGCTACGAGGTGCACGACGGCGACCCTGCCGGGTTCCCGCGCACCGGGCCGGCGTCCGGCGCGCAGCCCTACGTGCGCGCGGCGACGTCGATCGTCGTCGTCGACGCCGCCACGGCGCGGCCGCGGCGGATCACGCCCGAGGAGCGCGCTGCGTGGGCGGAGTACGTCGAGGAGCCGGTGACGTTCCGGCGCTGACCGCCCGGCGCTCGGCCTCCTCGGCCACGTTGCGCTGCATGCCGCCGAAGACGATGCCGTGGAACGGCTTGACGGCCCACCAGTAGAGCTGGCCGGCCAGGCCGTGCGGGGAGAACAGCGCCCGCTGCACGAACCACGTGCGGTCGGGCGCGGCCGCCTCGCGCGGCCCGGCGTCGTCGTCGGCCGTGACCTGCGCGGCCGCCTCGTCGACGCGCAGCTCCAGCCAGGCCAGGCCGGGCAGGCGCATCTCCGCGCGCAGCCGCAGCAGCCGCCCGGGCTCGACGGCCTCCACGCGCCAGAAGTCGAGCACGTCGTCGACCACGAGGCGGCGCTCGTCGCGCCGGCCGCGCCGCAGGCCCGGGCCGCCGACGAGCCGGTCGAGCAGCCCGCGCACCCGCCACGCCAGCGACCAGGAGTACCAACCGCGCCGGCCGCCGATCTCCTCGATCACCGGCCACAGCACGTCCGAGGGCGCGCGGACCACGCGGCGCCGCTCGTCGGTGTAGAACGAGCCGCCCGCCCAGTCGGGGTCGCTCGGCAGCGGGTCGGACGGCGCGCCGGGCAGCGCCGCGGACGACCACCGGGTGGTGACCTCGCCCTCGTGGATGCGCTGCAGGGCCAGGGCGACCGCCCGGTCGAAGCCGGTGAGGCCGCCCGGCGGGTCGGGCACGTACCGGGCGACGTCGTGCTCGCGGCACACCACCTCGTGCCGCAGCGACTCCACCAGCGGCCGGGCCACGCCGGAGGGGACGGGCGTGACGAGGCCGACCCAGAGGCTGGACAGGCGCGGGGTGAGCACCGGCACGCTCAGGACGAGCCGCCGCGGCAGGCCGGCCGCCGCCGCGTAGCGCTGCATCATCTGCCGGTACGTCAGCACGTCCGGGCCGCCGATGTCGAAGCCGCGGGACACCTCGGGCGGCATGCTCGCCGCGCCCACCAGGTAGTGCAGCACGTCGCGGACCGCGATGGGCTGGATCCGGTTCTCGACCCAGCGCGGCGTGGTCATCGCCGGCAGGCGCTCGGTGAGGTAGCGCATCATCTCGAACGACGCGGAGCCCGAGCCGAGGATCACGGCCGCGCGCAGCACCGTCGTCGGCACGCCCGAGGCGAGCAGGATCTCGCCGACCTCCTTGCGCGACGACAGGTGCGGCGAGAGCTCGTCGTCGGGGACGTCGGGCGTCAGCCCGCCGAGGTAGACGATGCGCCCGACGCCCGCCTCGCGCGCCGCCTGGGCGAAGGCGAGCGCCGTGCGCCGGTCGCGGGCCTCGAACGCCGGCCCGGTGCCCAGGGAGTGGATGAGGTAGTACGCGACGTCGACGCCCTGCAGCGCCGCGCGGGTCTGCTCGACGTCGGCGGCGTCGGCCGCGACCGTCTCGACGTCGTCGACCCACGGGCGCCCCGCCAGCCGCTCGGGGTGGCGGGTGAGCGCCCGCACCTCGTGGCCCGCGGCGAGCAGCTCCGGCACGAGCCGCCCGCCGACGTAGCCGGTGACTCCCGTGACCGCTGCCCGCATGCCCGTCTCCGTCCGTGTGGTCGTTGAGTGGTCGGCCCGGTAGCGGGGCCGGTGGCGCCTGCGTGGCGCGTCAGCCCAGCAGGTCGAGCACCGCTTCCTCGGCGCGCTCCTGCGACTGCGTCGCGCCGATGGTCTCGCCGCGCTCCCACAGGTCGAACAGCCGCGGGTCGATGTAGGACGCGCGCGCCACGGCCGGGGTGTTGCCCAGCTCCTCCGACACGTCCTTGACGATGCCGGTCACGAGTCGCTTGCGCGCACGCTCCGACGCCGGCGGCGCGCCGGCGTCGGCCAGGGCCCGCGCGGCGAGCACCGTGGCGTGCCAGGTGCGGAAGTCCTTGGGCGTGGCGTCCTCACCGAGCCGTTCCTTGACGTACTGCTGCACGTCGTTGCTGGTGACGTCGTGCCAGACCGCGCGGCCGCCGGGCGCGGTGGTGCGCCACGCGAGCAGGTCGGTGCCGCCGCGGCGGCGGCGCAGCGTGGCCACCAGCTCCGCCACGACGGGGTCGTCGACGACGACGTCGCGCACCTGGCCGGACTTGGCGGGGTAGCGGAAGTGCACCGAGCCGTCGCGCCGCACCCGGGCGTGCTCCTTGCGGATGGTGGCCAGCCCGTAGCTGTTGTTGCGCCTGGCGTAGATCTCGCCGCCGGCGCGGAAGTACGCCAGGTCGAGGAGCCGGAACGCGAGCGCCAGGACCTTCTCGCGGGGCATGCCGGGCAGCGCGAGGTCGTCGCTGACCAGCTTCCGGGCGGTGGGCAGCCGGCGCCCGATGTCGAGCACGTGGTCGTGCTTGCGCCGCTTGCGCCGCTCCGTCCAGGCCTCGTGGTACAGGTACTGGCCGCGCCCGGCGTCGTCGTAGCCGAACGCCTGGATGTGCCCGTTGGGGTACCGGCAGATCCAGACGTCCTTCCACGCCGGGGGCACGGCCAGCTTCTTGCAGCGGGCGACCGCCTCGTCGTCGGCCAGCGGCGTGCCGTCGACGTCGAGGAAGACCCAGCCCTTGCCCGCGCGCCGACGACCGAACCCGGGGGAGGAGACGGTCACACGTCGCAGGCGAGGCACGCCCGCCAGTCTGGTCGCGGGCGGGCGTGCCCGCAGCGCGAGCGGTGCGGCCGAGCCGGCCGCCACGCCGCCCGTCAGGCGGGCAGCCGGACCATGCCCTCCTGGGCGATGGAGGCGACCAGGCTGCCGTCGCGGGTGTACACCCGGGCCAGGCCGAGGCCGCGCCCGCCCTGTGCGCTCGGCGCCTCCTGGACGAACAGCAGCCACTCGTCGACGCGGGCGTCGCGGTGCCACCACATGGCGTGGTCGAGGCTCGCCATCGGCACGTCCCGGCCGACGTCGAGCCACGAGGCGCCCGCCGAGCGCAGCACCGGCTCGAGCATCACCTGGTCGCACGCGAACGCCAGCAGGGCCCGGTGCAGCAGCCGGTCGTCCGAGCCGACCTCGTGCCGCGCGCGGATCCACACCATCTGGGTGCTGGGGGCCTGCGGGTCCGCCCCGAGGTAGAGGGAGGTGCCCACGTGGGCGAGCTCGAACGCCGAGTCGTGGGACCAGAACCGCGCGGCCGGGTGGGCGACGCCGCCCAGCAGCTCGAACGCGCTGGGCACGTCCTCCGGCGCGGGCACGCCCTGCGGCATCGGCACGGCGTGGTCGTAGCCCGGCTGGTCGACCTGGAACGAGGCGGTGAGCGACAGGATCGGCGTGCCGTCCTGCAGCGCGTGGCTGCGCCGGGCCGAGAACGACCGGCCGTCGCGCAGCCGCTCGACGGCGAAGTCGATGGGCACGTCGAGCGCGCCCTCGCGCAGGAAGTAGGCGTGGATGGAGTGCGGCGGCCGGTCCGCGTCCACCGTGCGGCCGGCGGCGATGAGCGCCTGCGCCAGCACCTGGCCGCCGTAGACGCGGTTGGCCAGGCCGGGCACCGAGCGCCCGCGCCACAGGTCCTCCTCGCCGTGCGGGCCCCAGCCCTCGACCTCGCGCAGGTCGAGGACGGCGAGCAGCCGGTCCAGCGCGTCGGGGGCGCGCTCGGGGGTCGCGCCGGTGGCGGGTCCGCCGGCGGGTCCGCCGGCAGGGGCGGTCGCCGGGGTCCCGGCGTCGGACGTGCTCACGTCGCTCACGAGCTCACTCCTCGAAGGTGTTGACCAGGGAGAACGCCGCGCGCTCCAGGTAGTCCCACAGCTGCGCCTCCTGCAGGGGCGGCAGGCCCAGGGTCCCGACGGCGGCGCGCATGTGCCGCAGCCAGCGGTCGCGGGCGTCGGGGTTGACCTTGTACGGCGCGTGCCGCATCCGCAGGCGCGGGTGCCCGCGCTGCTCGGAGTACGTCGTCGGGCCGCCCCAGTACTGCTCGAGGAAGAGGGTCAGCCGCTCCTTGGCCGGTCCGAGGTCCTCCTCGGGGTACATGCCGCGCAGCACCTCGTCCGTCGCGACGCCGTCGTAGAACGCGTCGACGAGCCGGACGAAGGTCTCGTGGCCGCCGACGTCCTCGAAGAAGGTCCTGGGTGTCACCCGCTCATGGTGCCAGAGAGGCGCGCCGTCCCCGCGACGCGCGGGGGTGGGACGGGGGCTCGGCGCGCGGGCTACTCTGGACGGACCTGCGACGAGGCAGCAGACTCACCAGCAGTGTGATCTCTGCGACGAGGCAGAGGGACGGGAGAGGCGCACATGACCAAGGCGGACCAGATCCTCGAGGCGCTCGGCGGCACGACCAACGTCGTCGAGCTCGAACCGTGCATCACCAGGCTCCGGGTGGAGGTGAGCGACCCCAAGCTGGTGGACGAGCCGCGGCTCAAGCAGTCGGGGGCGTTCGGCGTGGTCCGCTCGGGCCGCGTCATCCAGGTCATCGTCGGCCCGGAGGCGGACGACCTGGCCGCCCAGCTGGACGTGCTGCGCACCTGAGCAGGTAGCTCGGGCAGAGCCCCTGGGCGGAGCACCTGGGCGGAGCATCTGGGCGGAGCGCCCGGGGAACCCCGCACCGGACCCGGCACCGGGGACGGGTCGGCCGGCGCGACGACGAGGTCGCGCCGGCCGACGTGTCTCCGGGCGCTCGGCTCGGGCGCCGCGGCGGGCCCGCTCGTCCCGGCGGGTCAGCTGCGCGCCGCGGTGGCCGCCGCGTCCGCGTCGTCGATGTCGTCGCGCAGCAGCCGGGCCAGCCGCAGCTCCTCCTGCGCGGCGCCGAGCAGCGCCCGGGAGACGTCCCACTGCATGGCCGGGCGGACCTGGGCGTGCACGGTGAAGGTCATCGTGATGTCGTTCCACGCGTCGACGCCGCGCACCGACGGCGCCTCCAGCAGGTGCGGGGCGAGCTCCTCGTCCGCCTGCACGCGGTCCGCCGCGCGCCCGAGCGCGGCGCGCACCTGGTCGACATCGGCGTCGAGCGGGACGCGGACCTCCGCGACGGCGCGCGACCACTGCTGCGTGAGGTTGCCCGCCCGGAGGATCTCGCCGTTGCGGACGTACCAGAGCGTGCCGTCGAAGCTGCGCACCTGGGTCAGGCGCAGGCCCATCTCCTCGACGGTGCCCACGGCGCCGTTGAGGTCGACCACGTCGCCGACGCCGAACTGGTCCTCGATGAGCAGGAAGATGCCGGAGATGAAGTCCTTGACCAGGCTCTGGGCACCGAAACCGACGGCCACACCGACCACACCGGCGGACGCCAGCAGCGGGCCGACGTTGGCGCCCACGGCGGACAGGATCATCAGGATCATCACGGTGACGATGACGATGTTCGCCGTCGAGCGGAGCACCGAGCCGACGGTGCGGGCGCGCTGGGCGCGGCGCTCGCGGGCCATCGGGCTGGCCAGCGTGAGGGCGTCCTCGATGATGGCGGGCCGCCGCTGCCACCAGCGGCCGGCGGAGGCCTGCTCCGCGGAGGTCACGCGGGTGGCGCCGGACGCGATCCGCTCGGTCACGTGCTTGATCGTGCGGCGCACCAGGGCGAGCGCCAGCACGCCCACCGCCACGATGATCGCGACCTGCAGCGGCCACCCGGTCAGCCACT
>NZ_LWGM01000168.1 GCF_001750215.1 Isoptericola variabilis
CGGGACCGCCCCGGGGGCGGACGTCGCCGTGCGTGACGTCACGGCCCGGCCGGACGGCGTGGACGCCGTCGTCGCCGGCGGCCCGCTCGGGGAGACCCCGCTCGCGCTGCGCCTCGCGGTGCCCGGCGCCCACAACGTGCTCAACGCCACCGCAGCGGCCGTGGTGGCCGCCCTCCTGGGCGCGCCGGCGGCGCGCGCGGTCGCCGGGGCGGGGGAGTTCGTCGGCACGGGCCGCCGGTTCGAGCCGCGGGGCGAGGCCGGCGGCGTGCGGGTGGTCGACGACTACGCCCACCACCCGACGGAGATCGAGGCGCTGCTGCGCGCGGCGCGGCCGGTCGCCGGCACGGGCCGGGTGCTGGTGCTGTTCCAGCCGCACCTGTACTCGCGCACCCGGATCTTCGCCGACCGGTTCGCCGCGGCGCTGGCGCTCGCGGACGAGGTCGTGCCGTCGCGGCCGTCGTCGTGGCGGTCGAGGCGATCGGCGGCGGCTCCGGCTCGGTCGCGATGAGCGTGTTCCTCGTCGTCTTCGCGTTCGGCATGGCATGGGTGCTCCTGGCCGCGGGCCGCGTCCTGCGCGCCGGGCGCCACGGGGGCCGGTCCGTGCTCATGACGTGGCAGATCTTCCAGGCCGTGGTGGCGGCGAGCATGCTCGCGTCGGGTGCCACCGCCGCGGTGCTGGGCGGCGCCGGTCTGCTCGTCCTCGCCGTGGCGGTCGCCGTGCTGCTGCTGACGCCCGCCGTCGTGCGGGCCACCACGGACTGACCCGCCCCGGCCCGTCAGGGGAGCGCCACCTGGAGCGGCGTGGCCGCGCCGTCGACCACCAGGGCACCCCGCCCCGCTCGGCGCACCCCCGGTTCCACGACGTCCTCGAGCGGGCTGGCGAGCACCTCGTCCGCGCCGCGCTCGCCCGGGTCCAGCAGCACGCCCGTGCGCCCGGCCCGCAGGTGGGCCAGCAGACCCCGGTGCGCCAGCAGCGCCGCCGTGGTCGTGCACGCGGCGACGACGACGGCGTCGTCCTCTGCCGCGAGCTGCGCGAGGCGCTCGGCCTCGGCGGGCAGCGGGGCCAGCGGCGGCGGGGGAGCCGGCGCGGCGGCGTCGGGCGTGGTCGCGTCGGTGGTGGTGGGCGCGGGCGGGGCGGTCGGGCGGAGCGTGGGCATCGGTGTCCTTCCGGTCGGCCGTCGGCGGCCACGGTGCAACGACCGGCGCCGGCGGAAGATTCCCGGGCGAGTGAGGGGACCCTCAGTATCTTGACGTCAAGATATGTGGGATATGCTGGACGCAGTGCCCGGCCCGGCCGGGTGAGCCCCGAAGCCAGCGTCGGTGTCCCGCGTGCGCGAGCGCACGGCCCGGCGCGTGTCAGCCCCGTTGGAGGACCGTAGTGAGCAGCGTGGACACGTTCGGATCGAAGGGAACGCTGGAGGTCGGCGGCAAGGCCTACGAGATCTTCCGCCTCGCGGCGGTCGAGGGCCTGGAGCGGCTGCCCTACTCCCTGAAGATCCTCGCCGAGAACCTCCTGCGGACCGAGGACGGCGCGAACATCACCGCCGACCACGTGCGCGCCCTCGCGTCGTGGGACCCGGACGCCCAGCCCGACACCGAGATCCAGTTCACGCCGGCCCGCGTGATCATGCAGGACTTCACCGGCGTGCCCTGCGTCGTGGACCTGGCCACCATGCGCGAGGCCGTCGCGGCCCTCGGCGGCGACCCGGCCCGCATCAACCCGCTCGCCCCCGCCGAGATGGTCATCGACCACTCGGTGCAGATCGACGTCGCCGGCCGCGCCGACGCGTTCCAGCGCAACGTCGAGCTGGAGTACCAGCGCAACCACGAGCGCTACCAGTTCCTGCGCTGGGGCCAGACGGCCTTCGACGACTTCAAGGTGGTGCCCCCGGGCACCGGCATCGTGCACCAGGTCAACATCGAGTACCTGGCCCGCACCGTGATGACCCGCGAGGTCGACGGCGCGCTGCGCGCCTACCCGGACACCTGCGTGGGCACCGACTCGCACACCACGATGGTCAACGGCCTCGGCGTGCTGGGCTGGGGCGTCGGCGGCATCGAGGCCGAGGCCGCCATGCTGGGCCAGCCTGTGTCGATGCTCATCCCGCGCGTCGTCGGCTTCAAGCTGTCGGGCTCCATCCCGGCCGGCGTGACCGCCACCGACGTCGTGCTCACCATCACCCAGATGCTGCGCCAGCACGGCGTGGTGGGGAAGTTCGTCGAGTTCTACGGCGAGGGCGTCGCCCAGGTGCCGCTGGCCAACCGCGCCACCATCGGCAACATGTCGCCGGAGTTCGGCTCCACGGCCGCCATCTTCCCGATCGACTCGGTCACCGTCGACTACCTGCGCCTGACCGGCCGCAGCGACGAGCAGCTCGCGCTCGTCGAGGCGTACGCCAAGGAGCAGGGCCTGTGGCTCGACCCGAGCGCCGAGGGCTACACCGAGCCGGTGTTCTCCGAGTACCTCGAGCTCGACCTGTCCACGGTCGTGCCGTCGATCGCCGGCCCGAAGCGCCCGCAGGACCGCATCGAGCTGTCCGAGGCCAAGGAGTCGTTCGCCTCGGCGATCCTCGACTACGTCAGCGCCGACGAGGCCGCGCCGTTCACCGGCCTGGACGAGTCGGTCACCGAGACGTTCCCGGCCTCCGACCCGATCGCCGCCTCGGCCCACGACAACCCGTCGGACCAGCCGGTCGCGCCGGGCCACGGCGACTCCGCCACGCGCCCGCACAAGGTCGTCGACGTCACGCTCGCCGACGGCACGACGACGCAGCTCGACCACGGCCACGTCGTGATCGCCTCGATCACCTCGTGCACCAACACCTCGAACCCGTCGGTCATGCTCGCCGCCGCGCTGCTGGCCAAGAACGCGGTCGACAAGGGCCTGGCGTCCAAGCCGTGGGTCAAGACGTCGATGGCCCCGGGCTCGCAGGTCGTCACCGACTACTACGAGAAGGCCGGCCTGTGGCCGTACCTCGAGAAGCTCGGCTTCCACCTGGTCGGCTACGGCTGCGCCACCTGCATCGGCAACTCCGGCCCGCTGTCGGACGAGATCTCGGCGTCGGTCAACGAGCACGACCTGTCGGTCGTCTCGGTGCTGTCCGGCAACCGCAACTTCGAGGGCCGGATCAACCCGGACGTCAAGATGAACTACCTGGCGTCCCCGCCGCTGGTCATCGCCTACGCCCTGGCCGGCACCATGGACTTCGACTTCGACGCCGAGCCGCTCGGCACCGACACCGAGGGCAACCCGGTGTTCCTCCAGGACATCTGGCCGTCCCCGGAGGAGGTCCAGGCGACGATCGACGCGTCGATCGACCGCGACATGTTCACCAAGGACTACGCCGACGTCTTCGCCGGCGACGAGCGGTGGCGCGCGCTGGAGACCCCCGAGGGCGACACGTTCGCCTGGGACCCGGAGTCGACCTACGTGCGCAAGCCCCCGTACTTCCAGGGCATGGGCGCGACGCCGGAGCCGGTCGCCGACATCTCCGGCGCCCGCGTGCTGGCCAAGCTGGGCGACTCGGTCACCACCGACCACATCTCGCCCGCCGGCGCCATCAAGCCGGACAGCCCGGCCGGCCGCTACCTGGCCGAGCACGGCGTCGAGCGTCGCGACTTCAACTCCTACGGCTCGCGCCGCGGCAACCACGAGGTGATGATCCGCGGCACGTTCGCCAACATCCGCCTGAAGAACCAGCTCCTGGACGGCGTCGAGGGCGGCTTCACCTTCAACTTCGTCAAGGGCGCCCAGGACACGATCTACGACGCGGCGCAGGACTACGCGGCGCAGGGCACCCCGCTGGTCGTGCTGGGCGGCAAGGAGTACGGCTCGGGCTCGTCGCGCGACTGGGCCGCCAAGGGCACCGCGCTGCTGGGCGTCAAGGCCGTCATCACCGAGTCGTTCGAGCGCATCCACCGCTCCAACCTCATCGGCATGGGCGTGCTGCCGCTGCAGTTCCCGGCCGGCGAGAGCGCCGCGTCGCTCGGCCTGGACGGCACCGAGACGTTCGACATCGCCGGCATCACCGCGCTCAACGAGGGCACCACGCCCTCCACGGTGCACGTGACCGCCACCAAGGAGGACGGCTCGGCGGTCGAGTTCGACGCGGTGGTCCGCATCGACACGCCCGGTGAGGCCGACTACTACCGCAACGGCGGCATCCTGCAGTACGTGCTGCGCTCGCTGGTGGGCTGAGCCCCCAGCCGCACGACGACGGCGCCCCGTCGCTCCCCGTGGAGCGGCGGGGCGCCGTCGCGCTGCCGGGGACTCGGGTCCGCGCCGAGCGTCGTACTTTCCCGGCTTCCGGGCCCCGGAAGCCGGGGAAGTACGACGCTCGGCGGCAGGCCGGGCGCGCCGGCCGCCTCAGCCCGCGGCGCCGTCGCGGGCGCGCTGCCCGAACGTGCCCGCGGTGACGGCGACGTAGGAGCGGCGCACGACGTCCTCGAGCACCGCGAGGTCCACCGCGCCGAGGTCCTTGAGGTACAGGCAGCCGACGCCGGTGGTGTGCGGGCCGAGCCGCTCCAGCGCCGGGGCGTGCGTCTCGACGCCGTCGGGCAGGTACACCGTCGTGGCGGCCTTGCGCGGGGAGAACGCGGCGGCGGGCGCGTCGCCCTCGTGGCCGCTCGCGTACCGGTAGTGGTACTCGCCGAACCCGATCATGGAGGCGCCGAACATCCGCGGCTCCTGCCCGGTGGCCCGGGCCATCAGCCCGAGCAGCGTCTCGGCGTCGCGCCGGCGGACCGGGTGCGCGACGGCGGCGACGTACTCGTGCGGGTCGGCGTCCGTCCAGGTCGTGGTGGGCTTCTTCGCCATGGTCCCAGTCTGCGACACCGGCACGCCGCGCGGGGTGGGCGCGCGCTACGGTCCGGGCCGGCGGCGCACCCGGGCCGTCGAGACGACGCCGACGAGGGAGCGCGACGTGCCGAAGACCGTCATCCACCTGTTCCACGACGACCCCGACTCGCTGGCGACCGGCAGCCGCGTGGCGCAGCGCGTGCTCGAGGCCGCCGGTGAGCACGGCGTCGACGTCGAGGTGTTCTGCTTCGGCCCGGCGCAGCGGCGGCTGGGTGCGGGCGCCTCGGACGCCGAGCGCACGTTCGACCGGCAGCTCGACGAGCTGGTCGCCGCCGGCGTCCGTGTCGGGGCGTGCGTGAACTCGGCCCGCGCCGACGGCACCGAGGACGCGCTGCGGGCCCGCGGCTTCCAGCTGCACGTGGCCCGCGACGAGCTGCTGCGCTTCACGCTCGAGGGCGCGACGGTCGTCACCTTCTGACGCCCCGACGGGGCGCCCGGCCGCCCGACGGGGCGCCCGCCCGGACGCCCCGTCAGCACGCCGCGGTCACCCCTCGGCGGCCAGCTCGCCCAGCGCGTGCTCGCTGATCGGCACGAGGCGCGGGTGCTGGTGCTGGTGGCGCCGGTCGTCGAGCCCGTCGTCGAGCCCGTCGTCGGCGCGGGGTCCGGCGCGGGCGCCGGGGTTCCGGGGCGGCGGCTCATGCGTCGCTCAACCTCCGCATGGCCAGGGGCAGCTCGCCGAGGCTGCCGAGGGTCAGGACCGTGAGCTCCGCGACGGTGTTGCGGCTCATCGGCGCGCCGGGCACGCACTGCAGCGCCATGACGTGCACCTCCTGCGGCAGCCGCGCGGAGGCGGCCCGCAGCTCGCTCGCGCCGACCCCGCTGCCGACGACGAAGGCGACGACGGACGCGTCGCCCACGGTCGTGCCGGCGACGCGGGCGACGTCGACGAGCCGGGTGCGCGACGGCACCGCCTCGACCCGGGCGAGGTCGTCGAGCAGGCGGGTGCGGTCGTCGCCGCGCAGGCGCCCGTCGTTGACGAGCACGGTGACGCCGCGGTCCTCGCGGATCGCCTGCAGGCCGAGGGACCCGCAGACGCTCACGGCGAGCTCGAACTCGTCGTCGCCGGCGTAGTCCTCCGCGCGCGTCGAGAGCAGCACCGCGAGGTGCGACCGGCGGGTCTCCTCGAACTGGCGGACCATCAGCTGGCCCGTGCGGGCGGTGGTCTTCCAGTGGATGTGCCGGCGGTCGTCGCCGGGCACGTAGTCGCGCAGGGCGTGGAACGACACGTCGGAGTTCGAGATGTCCTGCGTGACCCGGCCCTCGAGGTCCTTGAGGAAGCCGGTCGAGGAGCCGGCGAGGCTCTTGACGACCGGGTGGACGAACAGCTCCTCGGGGTCGGTGAGCCGCACCTCGCGCCGCAGCAGGCCCAGCGGGTCGGCACGCACGGAGCGCACCGGGCCCACCGTGATGACGGAGCGGCGACGGGTCGGGACGGTGAAGATCTCCTCGTACGTGGCGCCGGCCGCCAGGCGCGGCACCGGGAACGCGGCGGCACCGGTGCCGACCGGCACCTCCATGACCGACGGCAGCAGCGGGCGCGAGGACTCGTTGCGCACGTCCAGGCGGCCCACGGCCCGGTCGCCCACGGTCACCCGGCGCTGGGCGAGGTCGAGCGCGACCGCGTAGCGGAACCGGCCGAGCACGAACCCCACCGCGGCGAGCAGCGCCACCGTGAGCAGCACGGCCACGACCAGCAGCTCCAGCCAGGAGAACGCCAGGCCACGCTCGACCTGTCGCGCGCGGCCAGCGACCCGGACGGCGACGAGCTGACCTTCGCCGTCGACTCCGCCGGGAGCGGCGTGACGGCCACGGTCGAGGGGTCCGTGCTGCGCGTGCAGGCGGA
>NZ_LWGM01000169.1 GCF_001750215.1 Isoptericola variabilis
GTCGGCAGGGCGGCGGCCAGGTGTCGCCTCCCGCCGGCCTCCAGCGACGCGCGCAGCCGGGCGGCCACGACCCGCCAGGGCCGCAGCAGCAGGGCGCTGGTGAGGGTCGAGCGCGCGACGGCGCGCCGGCGGGCGTCGGGCGAGTGGCGCGACGTCGCCGGGTGGTGGTGCGCCACCAGGTGGTCGGCGTAGACCACGGCCCGGCCCAGCGCGGCGAGCCGCAGCGTGAGCACCTCCTCCTCGCCCGGGAACGGCACCGCCGGGTCGAAGCCGCCGGCGTCGAGGAAGGCGGTGCGCCGCACCACGGCGCCGCAGGCCACGAAGCCGAGCAGCCGGGGCCCGGGCAGCGAGCCCTGCTCGAGCGGCGAGTCGCGCAGCACCGCCATGAAGGAGTCCTCGCGCTCCTGGGGGCCCACGAGGATGCGGGCCTGGACGACGGCCACCTGGGGGTGGGCGTCGAGCAGGTCGGCGGCGGCGCGCAGGGCGCCCGGCGCCCACCAGGAGTCGTCGTCGGCGAAGGCGACGTACGGGGTCGCGGCCTCGCGGACGCCCACGTTCCGCGCCACGGCGCCGCGGTTCTCCCGCAGGCGCACGACGCGCGCGTCCGGGCGCACGCGCCGCACCACCTCCGGGCTGCCGTCCGCCGACGCGTTGTCGACGAACACCACCGGCGCGCGGTGGCGCCGCATGCTCGCGGCCAGGTCGTCGCGCCGGTCGCGGCTCATGACCACCACCGACACGCGCGCGTCCTCGACCTCCGGGGCGGCGTCCGGGGCCGTCGCCCCGGCCGTCCGCGCCTGCTCCTGCGCCTGCTCCTGCGCCTGCTCCTGTGTCTCCTGCTGCGTCTCCTGCTGTGTCACGTCGCCCCCTCAGATCCCGTACCGCCGCGCGACCGACCGGCGCTGCGGCTCCTCCAGCGCGCGGAAGCGCGCCTCGACGCGCGGCGGCAGAGGCCGCCGCTCCCGCAGCACCCACGGCAGGCCCCGCACCGCGTCGAGGACGCCGAGCCCGGCAGTGCCCGTGCGCGGCAGGCCGCGCACGACGTCCCACGTCCGGCGCAGCGCGGCCGCGAGCGGGCGGCGCAGCCAGGTGAACCACAGCGTGTTGCGGATGCCCTCGCGCGCCCGGGACCGGCGGTCGCGCACGAGCGAGGCCGCGTGGTGGACCGTGAGGTCCTCGAGGTAGCACAGCTCCCACCCGGCGGTGGCCAGGTCGGCGGCCAGCAGCTCCTCCTCGCCGCCGAGCCACAGCCGCGGGGAGAACCCGCCGACCTCGCGGAAGGCCTCGACCCGCACGGCGGAGGCGCCGGCGAGGAAGCTGCCGAGCGCGGGCCCGGGCAGCGGCACGCTGGGACGCACCGGCGACTCGCGCAGCTCGCGCACGATCGGGTCCTCAGTGCCCGCCGGCTCGACGACGATGCGGGCGGTGACGACTGCCAGGCGCGGGTGCGCGTCCAGGGCGTCCGCGACGCGGCGCAGCGAGCCGGGGTCCCACCAGGTGTCGTCGTCACAGAACGCGACGTACGGCGTGCCGCGGCGCACGACCTGCTCGACGCCGACGTTGCGCCCCACCGCGCCGAGGTTGGCGCTCGCCTCGACGACCTCCACCTCGGGGTGGTGGGCGCGCACGGCCGCCGCCGTCCCGTCGGAGGACGCGTTGTCCACGACGACGACGTGCGGGCGCTCCGGCAGGGCGGCGAGCCGGTCAAGGGTGTGCAGCAGCTCCGCCCGCCGGTCGCGGGTGATGATCACGACCGCGACGCGGTCGTCGGGTCCGGTGCTGCCGGGGGACGGGGCGGGCGGGCTGTCGGGCGCGGGGGTGCGGCGTGCGGTCACGGTGCCGTTCTCGTGCACGCGCGGCCCGCTCGCAACCGTCATCGATGGCGAGCGCGCCGCCCGCGCGCGAGGCTCGTGCCGCCCCCGCACGGCGTACGCCGTGCTTTCCGGCGTCGAGGAGGCCCGTACATGACCACGACCGCTGCCCGCCCCGCCCCACGGACGCTCGAGCGGCCCGACCCCGTCACCGGTCGGCCCGGCCGCACCGTGGCGTGCGCCGACGCCGCGGAGGTCGACGCGGCGGTGCGCGCCGCCCGCGAGGCGTACCCGGGTTGGCGCGCCACGGACTCACTGCTCGTCGTGGCCGAGCACGAGGACGACCTGTCGATGTTCACCTCCGGGGCACCGGGCGGCCCTCCCGTCACGCTGCACGCGCTCGACCCCGCGACCGGCGCGGTGCGCTGGAGCCGGAAGACGGGCGGGCAGCCCGCCTGCGGCGACGGGAGCGCCGGATGGTTCGGACCCACCGCCACCCTGGCGCCGACCGACCGGCTCGTGTGCGTGGTGCCGGGCGAGGACGGCTGGTCCGCCCTGGTCCTCGACGTGGACGGCGAGGTGGTCGCCGAGCGCCCGCTGCCCGGGGTCGACGGGCTGCCCGGCTTGACGACGATGGGCGAGCCGCCCGGGGCCACGGTGGTGACACCGACGTCCGACGGCCTGCTGCGGCTGACGCGCGTGGGCGACCCGCCCGCGATGCCGGAGCTGGCCGACGTCTCCGACACCGGCGAGTGGCGCACGGCGAGCCCCGTCCCGGCGCGCGACCTGCGCGTCGCGCTCGAGGACCCGGTCACGGGGCAGGAGCGCTGGTCGACCACGGTGCGGGCCGAGCCCGCGCTCGACGCGTCCTCCTGCGTCAGCTGGCCGGGGGACGGCGGCGTGCCGCAGCTCCTGGGGGACACGAGCCTCCAGGTGTACGCCGCGGGCGGCGTCGTCTCCGTGGAGGGGTGCGGGGTCACCGCCGTGCTGACGACCGACGGCGTGCGGCTGGACGGTGGCTCGCCGCGGGCGCAGCCGGCGGTCGCTGCGGGCGGCGGGTACGCGGTGCCCCCGCCTGCCGAGGTCCTGCCGGGCGGGGGACGGTCGGTCGACACCTCCCTCCCGTGGACGCTGGTGGACCGTGGTGGCGCGCCGGTGGGCGACCTGCCCGGACCCCCGGCCCGCCCGGTGGCGGCCGACGACACCGACCCCGGCCTGCTGCTCGCGGACGACGGTGGGGCGCTCGTCGCCCTGCGCACCGACGACCTGAGCCAGGTGTGGGCCGCGGGCCCCGGCACCTCGGACGGCGTGCTCGCCCTGGTGGACGGCACGATCGTCATCCTCGCGCGGGGTGACCTGGTCGGCCTGGACGCCGCCACCGGCCGGCCGAGGTGGACCACCGACGTCGACCGGGCGACCGCCGAGGCGATCACGATGGGCGCCGCGGGGTTCGGGACCGTCTTCACCGACGGCCGCCGCGTCGTCGTGCTCACCCCCGCCTGGAGCTCACCGGACGGGGACGCGGCGTGGACGGCCTTCGACGTCGCCAGCGGCGAGGCCGTCTGGTCCGAGCCGCTGGCGGGCGAGCAGCAGTGGACGGCCGCCGTCGGCGGGCACCTGGTGCGCGGGGGCCTGGACCGGGTCGAGGGCCTCGGCTAGCGCCCCGAGCCCGCCCGCACGACGTGTGGGTACAGAACACGCCGACGGATCCGCGGATCCGTCGGCGTGTTCTGTACCCACAGCGGGGGAGGGTCAGGCCACCGCCTGCGCCGCCGCCCGGGCGCCGGCCGGCAGCGCCGCCAGGATGCGCTCGACCGCGGCGTCGTCGTGCGCCGCCGAGACGAACCACGCCTCGAACACCGACGGCGGGAGGTTGACGCCGGCGTCGAGCATCGAGTGGAAGAACGCCCGGTACCGGAACGCCTCCTGCGCCTGCGCCTGGGCGTACGTCCGCACGCCGTCCGCCTGCGCGTCCGGGCCGAAGAACACGCTGAACAGGCTGCCGGTGCGCTGCACGCGGTGCGGCACGCCCTCGGCGTCGAGCGCCCGCCCGACGGCGGTGGCCACCGTGTCGGCGACCAGGTCGACGCGGGCGTACACCGCGTCGTCGGCCAGGCGCAGCGTCGTCAGGCCGGAGGCCACCGCCACCGGGTTCCCGGACAGCGTGCCGGCCTGGTAGACGGGGCCCAGCGGGGCGAGCTGGTCCATGATCGACGCCGGGCCGCCGAGCGCGGCCACGGGCATGCCGCCGCCGATCACCTTGCCGAAGGTGAACAGGTCCGGCACGTACTGCTCGGCGCCCTCGCGGGCGTTGTCGTAGCCCCAGAAGCCGGACGCGCTGACGCGGAAGCCGGTGAGCACCTCGTCGAGGATCAGCAGCGTGCCGTGCTCGCGGGTGATGCGGCGCAGCGCGGCGTTGAAGCCCGGCTCCGGCGGCACCACGCCCATGTTGGCGGGGGAGGCCTCGACGATGACGGCGGCGACCTGGTCGCCGCGGGTGGTGAAGGCCTCCTCGACGGCGGCGACGTCGTTGTACGGCAGCACCAGCGTCTCGGCGGCCGACGCCGCGGTGACGCCCGCGGTGCCCGGCATCGCGAGGGTGGCGACGCCGGAGCCGGCCTCGGCGAGCAGCGCGTCGACGTGGCCGTGGTAGTTGCCGGCGAACTTCACGACCAGCGGCCGGCCGGTGACGCCGCGGGCCAGGCGGATCGCCGTCATCGTGGCCTCGGTCCCGGTGGAGACCAGGCGCACGCGCTCGGCGGCCGGCACGCGGCGGCGCACCTCCTCGGCGAGCTCCACCTCGGCCACCGTCGGGGCACCGAAGGACAGGCCGCGCGCGGCCGCCTCCTGGACGGCGGCGACGACGGCCGGGTGGGCGTGGCCCAGCAGCGCCGGGCCCCACGAGCCGACGAGGTCGACGTACTCGGTGCCCGCGACGTCGTACACGTACGGGCCCTGCGCGCGGGCGAGGAACCGCGGGTCGCCGCCCACCGAGCCGTAGGCCCGCACCGGCGAGTTGACCCCGCCCGGGATCGCCTGCTGGGCGCGCACGAAGGCGGCGTGGTTGTCGGTCGGCTGCTCGAGCGCCACCTGGGCGCTGTCGACGAGGCCGAAGCCCGAGGTGTCCGTCATGCTTCCTGGTTCCCTTCCGTGGCCTTCGCGGCCGGCGCGGCGACGTCCGCCCACAGCCACGCGGCGATCTCGATCGCCCAGTAGGTGAGGATCACGTCCGCGCCCGCCCGCTTGATGCCGAGCACCGACTCGAGGATCGACGCCTTGCGGTCGATCCAGCCGTTCGCGGCGGCGGCCTCGATCATCGCGTACTCGCCGGACACCTGGTAGGCGGCCACAGGCACGTCGGACCGGTCGGCCACCTGGCGCAGCACGTCGAGGTAGGACCCGGCGGGCTTGACCATGACCATGTCGGCGCCCTCGGCGAGGTCGAGGTCGGCCTCGCGCAGCCCCTCGCGGCCGTTGGCGGCGTCCATCTGGTAGGTGCGGCGGTCGCCCTGCAGCTCGCTGTCCACGGCCTCGCGGAACGGGCCGTAGAAGGGGCTGGCGTACTTGGCGCTGTAGGCCAGCACGGACACGTCGGTGAAGCCGGCGTCGTCGAGCGCGTCGCGGATTACGGCGACCTGCCCGTCCATCATCCCGGACGGCGAGACCACCTCGGCGCCGGCCTTCGCCTGCGCCACGGCCATGCTGGCGTAGCGCTCCAGGGTGGCGTCGTTGTCGACGACGGTCTCGCCGTCGGGGCTGGTGGCCAGCACGCCGCAGTGGCCGTGGTCGGTGAACTCGTCGAGGCAGGTGTCGGCCATGACGACGGGGCCGGGGCGGTGGGTCTCGGCCTCGACGGTCCGGATCGCCTCGCGCGCGACGCGGATGCCGCGCTGCAGGATGCCGTCGGGGGCGTCCGCCTGCGAGCCCACGGCATCGCGCGTGGCCGGGATGCCGAACAGCATGACGCCGCCGACGCCGGCGCGCGCCGCCGCCTCGACCGCCTGGCGCAGCGACTCCTCGGTGTGCTGCAGCTGGCCGGGCATGCTCGTGATCGCCACGGGCTCGGTGATGCCCTCCTTGACGAACAGGGGCAGCACCAGGTCGGCGGCGGCCAGGCGCACCTCCGCGACGAGGCGGCGCATGCGCGGGGTGGCGCGCAGGCGGCGGGGCCGGTAGACGATGCCGGAGCTCGGGCTCACAGGGGATCCTCCTCGGTGGTGTCGGGGCGGGCGCCGGCGGCGGGCTCCGACGGGCTGACGGTGGCGGGGACGGCGAGGGAGCGCGCGACGGCGTCGGCGAGCGCGGCGTCGGTGGGGGCGGTGGCGATCGCCGCGACGTCGAGCCCGAGGTCCGCGGCGACCTCGGCGGACGGCCGACCGATGCAGACGGCCGGCAGGGCCGTGCCGAGCTGGGCGGCGACCTGGCGGGCCACGCTGCCGGACGTGAGGACGACGGCGTCGACCTCCCCGGCCCCGGCGCGGCACACGACGTCGGCGGGCAGGTCGACCGGGACGGTGCGGTAGGCGACGACGACGTCGGGCTCCCACCCGCGGGCGGCGAGGCCGTCGCGCAGGGTGGTGCGCGCGAGGTCGCCCTGGGGCAGCAGCACCCGCCGAGTGCTGTCGGCTGCGGAGGGCGCCGGCGCCGGCGGGTCGGGGAAGACCGCGACGAGCCCCTCGGCGGACCGTTCGTGCGCGGGCACCACCGAGACGGTCGCGCCGAGCGCCTCGAGCGCGCCGCGGGTCGTCGGGCCGACGGCGGCCCACGCCGTCGGCGCGGCGGCG
>NZ_LWGM01000017.1 GCF_001750215.1 Isoptericola variabilis
GGGCGTGCGCGACGCGCGCCGGCGCCGGACGGGCGCGGCGGCGTGAGCGCCGCCCGCACGCTCGTCGTGGTGCCGACCTACGACGAGCGCGAGTCGCTGCCCGGCACGCTGGCCGCGCTGCGCGAGCACGTGCCCCACGTCGACGTGCTCGTCGTCGACGACGCCTCCCCGGACGGCACCGGCGAGGTCGCGGACGCGATCGCCGCGGCCGACCCCGCCGTGCACGTGCTGCACCGGCGGGGCAAGGGCGGGCTCGGCGCCGCCTACGTCGCGGGGTTCGGCTGGGGGCTCGAGCGCGGCTACGCGGTGCTCGTGGAGATGGACGCCGACGGTTCCCACCGTGCGGTGGACCTGCCCCGGCTGCTGGCGCGCGCCGCCGCGCCGGACCGGCCCGACCTCGTCGTCGGCTCGCGGTGGGTCCGCGGCGGCAGCGTGGTCAACTGGCCCTGGTACCGCGAGCTGCTCTCGCGCGGCGGCAACACCTACGTGCGCCTCGCCCTCGGCATGCGGGTCAAGGACGCCACCGCCGGCTTCCGCGCCTACCCGGCCGACACCCTGCGGCGCATCGACCTGGCCTCGGTGGAGTCGCACGGCTACTGCTTCCAGGTGGACATGACCTGGCGCGTGGTGCGCACGGGCGGGCGCGTGGCCGAGGTGCCGATCACGTTCGTCGAGCGCGTCGCGGGCACCTCGAAGATGAGCCGCGCCATCGTCGCCGAGGCGCTGACCAAGACGACGGTGTGGGGCCTGGCGCACCGCGGGCGCCAGCTGCACGCGCTGGTCGCGCGGCTGCGGGGCGGGCGAGGGGTCGGCGCGCGCCGCTGAGCCGGTGCTCGTCGGGGCTCGTCGGGGCTCGTGCGCCGGCGCTCGTGCGTGGGTGCCCGTGTCGCGGGGACGACGAAGGCCGGCCCCGTGCGGGGCCGGCCTTCGTGGTGTCGGTGGCGAGTGCGGACTCGCGGACGGCTCAGGCGCCGCGGCGCAGCTTGCCCGCGCGCAGCAGCTCCAGCCGCTCCTCCAGCAGCTCCTCGAGCTCGGAGACCGTGCGGCGCTCCAGGAGCATGTCCCAGTGGGTGCGCTGCGGCTTGGTGGCCTTGGGCTCGGGCTTCTCGGCGTCGCGCAGCAGCGCCTCGGCGCCGCAGCGGCACTCCCACACCGGCGGGACCTCGGCGTCGGTGGAGAAGGGCAGGATGATGGTGTGCCCGTTCGGGCAGTCGTAGTACGCCTGGAACCGCGGGGCGAAGTCCACACCCTCGTCCGACTCCATGCTCTTCGCGCCGATGCTCATGCCGCGCAGGGACCGGTCAGGCATGTCGTCCTCCTGAAGGTGGGGATGGGAGGCCTTCCGGCTGACGGAGGGCCAAGGGGATCAACGCCCGTCCGCGGCCCGATTGTTCCGCCGGACGGTGAGACGCACGCCACAGCACACGTCTTTTTCTGTGTCAAGGGTTCCGTGTCGAGGCGTTTCGCGCAATTCGAGCCCCTTCGCGCCCGGTGCGCCGCGCGCCGCGAGCGCCGGACGGGACCAGACTGGCAGAGAACGCGCCACCGGGGGAGCCCGCGGTCCGGGCCGGGAATGATCGGCCGCACCCGGTGGTTGGAGCGAAAGTCCATGCAAGAGCATGGAAACATCGTTGCCGGCCCCGCGCCGGCAGCCCCGGCGGCCCGGCCGCCGGGGGACCGAGCAGGGAGCTGAGCACCGTGCAGTTCGGAATCTTCTCCGTCAGCGACGTGACCACGGACCCGACCACGGGCCACACCCCGGACGACACCGAGCGGGTGCGCGCGATGCTGACCATCGCCCAGCACGCGGACGAGGCCGGCCTCGACGTCTTCGCCACCGGCGAGCACCACAACCCGCCGTTCGTCGCCTCGAGCCCGACGACGATGCTCGGCTACCTCGCCGGCGTCACCAAGAACATCACCCTGTCGACCGCGACGACGCTCATCACGACCAACGACCCGGTCCGCCTGGCCGAGGAGTACGCGATGCTCCAGGTGATCTCCGGCGGCCGGATGGACCTCATGATGGGCCGCGGCAACACCGGCCCGGTGTACCCGTGGTTCGGCCAGGACATCCGCAACGGCATCCCGCTGGCCATCGAGAACTACGCGCTGCTGCGCAGGCTCTGGACCGAGGACGTCGTCGACTGGAAGGGCCGGTTCCGCACCCCGCTGCAGGGCTTCACCTCCACGCCCCGCCCGCTGGACGGCGTGCCGCCCTTCGTGTGGCACGGCTCGATCCGCAGCCCCGAGATCGCCGAGCAGGCCGCGTACTACGGCGACGGGTTCCTGCACAACAACATCTTCTGGCCCATGACCCACACCAAGCAGATGGTGCAGTTCTACCGCGAGCGGTACGAGCACTACGGCCACGGCCGCGCCGACCAGGCGATCGTGGGCCTGGGCGGGCAGGTGTTCGTGCGCAGGAACAGCCAGGACGCCTGGAACGAGTTCCGCCCGTACTTCGACGTCGCGCCGGTGTACGGCCACGGCCCGTCGATGGAGGACTTCACCCGCGAGACGCCGCTGACCGTCGGCTCCCCGCAGCAGGTCATCGACCGGTACGGGGCGTTCGTCGAGGAGGTCGGCTACTACCAGCGCCAGATGTTCCTCATCGACCACGCGGGCCTGCCGCTGAAGACCGTGCTCGAGCAGATCGACCTCCTCGCCGAGGACGTCGTGCCCGAGCTGCGCCGGATCGTCGAGGCCAGGCGCCCCGCCGACGACGTGCCGCTGAACCCGCCGACGCACGCCGAGCGCGTCGCCGCCGCCCGCGCGGCCGGCCGGTCCGCCGCGACGCACGTGGGCGACTCCGTCGACCCGTACACCGGCACGGTCGCCGAGGACGCCCAGCCCGCCACGCGCGCGGGCCGGTCCTTCGGCCTCTGACGGCCCGCGGCCCCGCACCCGGCTCCCCGCCCCCAGCCCCTCGCAGAACGAAGGAATCCCCGTGAGCACCGCCCGCACCCTCGTCGTCGTCTCCGCCGGCCTGTCGAACCCGTCGTCCACCCGCCTGCTGGCGGACCGGCTGACGGACGCGACCGTGCGCGAGCTCGAGCGGCTCGGCGACGACGTCACCGTCGTCAACCTCGAGCTGCGCGACCACGCGCACGCGATCGTCGATGCCATGCTCACCGGGTTCCCCACCGGCGAGCTGGCCGAGGCCCTCGAGCAGCTCGTGGCCGCCGACGGCGTCATCGCGGTGACCCCGCTGTTCACCACCACCTACTCGGGGCTGTTCAAGTCGTTCGTCGACATCGTCGACAAGGACTCCCTGCGCGACATGCCCGTGCTGCTGGGCGCCACCGGCGGGACCCCGCGCCACTCCCTGGCGCTGGACTACTCGGTGCGCCCGCTGTTCAGCTACCTGCGCACCGACGTCCTGGCCACCACGGTGTTCGCCGCGACCGACGACTGGGCCGGGCAGGGCGACGAGGAGAACCCGCTGCCGCGGCGGATCGAGCGCGCCGGGCGCGAGCTGGCCGAGCGGGTGCACGCCCGGGAGAACGCCGGGCCGGCCGACCCGTTCGCCTCCGCCCCCAGCTTCGCCGACCTGCTGGCCCAGGGCGGCGTGGAGTCCTGAGCCGGCGGGGCCGCTCGCCGCGGCAGCGGGCTCACAGCACGTCGGCGAGGTCCGCGGCCGCCAGGCCGTGCGCCTCGGCCACGCCCGGGTGGGCGACCGCGCCGTCGTGCACGTTGAGGCCGGCCGCGAGCGCCGGGTCGGCGCGCAGCGCGTCGCGCCACCCCAGGTCCGCGAGCGCGACGGCGTAGGGCAGGGTGACGTTCGTCAGGGCGTAGGTGGAGGTGTGCGGCACCGCGCCGGGCATGTTGGCCACGGCGTAGAAGACGCTGTCGTGCACGCGGTAGGTCGGCTCGGCGTGCGTGGTGGGCCGGGTGCCCTCGAAGCAGCCGCCCTGGTCGACCGCGACGTCGACCAGCACGCTGCCCGGCCGCATCCGGCTCACCAGCTCGTCGGTGACCAGCACGGGCGCCTTGGCGCCGGGGACCAGGACCGCGCCGATCACCAGGTCGGCCTCCAGCACGGCCTGCTCGACGGTGTAGGCGTTCGAGGCGAGCGTGCGCACACGGCCGAAGAGCTCGTGGTCGGCCGCACGCAGCACGTCGACGTTCTTGTCCAGGAGCGTCACCCGCGCGCCCATGCCCACGGCGATGCGGGCGGCGTTCATCCCGGCCGTGCCCGCGCCGATGACGACGACGTGGCCCGGCGCCACGCCGGGCACCCCGCCCAGGAGCGTGCCGCGCCCGCCGGCGGCCTTGAGCAGGGTGGCGGCGCCCACCTGGGGCGCGAGCCGGCCGGCGACCTCCGACATCGGGGCCAGCAGCGGCAGGGCGCCGGACGCCGTCTGCACGGTCTCGTAGGCCACGGCCGTGACGCGCCGGGCCAGCAGCTCCTCGGTCAGCGCCTTGTCGGCGGCCAGGTGCAGGTAGGTGAACAGCACCTGGCCCGGCCGGATGCGGTGGTACTCCTCGGCGACGGGCTCCTTGACCTTGAGCACGAGGTCGCCGGCGGCCCAGACGGCGTCGGCGTCGGGCTCGATCGTGGCGCCGGCCGCCACGTACTCCGCGTCGGGGATCGCCGAGCCGACGCCGGCACCGGCCTGCACGTGCACCGTGTGCCCGTGGCGCACCAGCTCGTGCACGCCGGCCGGGGTGATCGCCACCCGATACTCGTGGTTCTTGACCTCCGTGGGGACGCCGATGCGCATCGTCGCTCACCTTCTCCTCGTGGGACCGCCTGGGAGGGCGCCTCGTGGGCGTGCCCTGCGGGGCCGCGGCGCGTGCACCGTGACCCCCGTCACCATTCTTCCGGAAGTCCCGGCCGATGTTCGGCCCGGCGGGCGGACTCCGTCGAAGATTCTGTAGCGTGCCGTCATGGTCGACGGATCTTCCGCGGCGCCGCGGCCCCGCCCCACCGGGCCGAACGATCTTCGACGCCCGGCGGCGCCGTCGGGCCTCGAGCCGCGGGCGGGCTCCCCGGTGGTCCTGGACGCGGTCGACCACCGGATCCTGCGCGCGCTCGCGCAGGACGCGCGCCTGCCGAACAACGCGCTCGCCGCGCAGGCCGGGGTCGCGCCCTCCACGTGCCTGGCGCGGGTGCGGGCGCTGCGGGAGCGGGGCGTGATCCGCGGCTTCCACGCCGACGTCGACCCGGCCCGGGTGGGCCGCCCGCTGCAGGCCATCATCGCCGTGCGCATGCAGGGGCACGCCCGCTCGCGCCTGACCTCGTTCCTGCACGAGCTCGCGGCGCTGCCCGGGGTGCTCGACGTGTTCCTGCTGGGCGGGGCGCACGACTTCTTCGTGCACGTGGCCGCCCCGGACACCGACGGGCTCAACGACTTCGTCGTGGAGCACCTGTCCGCCAACCCCGACGTGGCGCTCACCGAGACGAACCTGATCTTCCAGCACGCTCGCGCGTACGTGTTCTGACAGGCTGGCGAGGGCGGCGCGGGCGCGCCGCCCGCCCGCCGCGGAGGGAGTGCGCGTGTCACGTCGAGAGCTCGTGGTGCTCGGGACGGCCAGCATGGTGCCGACCCGGACCCGCAACCACAACGGCTACGTGCTGTTCTTCGACGACACCGGCATCCTGTTCGACCCCGGCGAGGGCACGCAGCGGCAGATGACCCTCGCGGGGGTGTCCGCCACGGACCTGACCCGCATCGCGCTCACCCACCTGCACGGCGACCACTCGCTCGGTCTCGCCGGCGTCGTGCAGCGCCTGTCCGGAGACCAGGTGCCGCAGACCGTGCCGATCTCGTTCCCCGCCTCGGGGCTGGGGTGGGTCAGCCACCTGCTCGAGGCGAGCGCGTTCGCCCACCACGAGCGCGTGGTGCTCCAGCCGCTGGAGGCCGACGGCCCCGTGCCGCGGGTGGCGGGGGAGAAGGGCGGCACGACGGCGGGCCTCGCCTCGGCCCGGCTGGACCACACGACCGACGCGGTCGGCTACCGGCTCCAGGAGCCCGACGGCGTCTCCCTGGACGCGGAAGCCCTCGCCCGGCTGGGCGTCGCCGGGCCCGCGGTGGGCCGCCTGCAGCGCGAGGGCTCCCTGGCGCTCGCGGACGGGCGCACGGTGCACCGGGACGCGGTGAGCGTGCCGCGGCCGGGGCAGTCCGTCGCGTTCGTCATGGACACCCGGCTGTGCGACGCGGTCGGGCGCCTCGCCGACGGCGTCGACCTGCTCGTGGTCGAGTCGACGTTCCTGGACCGGGACGCCGACCTGGCCAAGCGCTGGGGCCACCTCACCTGCCGGCAGGCCGCCCAGGTGGCCGCGGAGGCCGGGGTGCGCCACCTGGTGCTCACGCACTTCTCCCAGCGCTACGGCGAGCCCGACGAGCTGCCCGCGGCCTTCGAGCGGGAGGCCCGCGAGGTCTTCGACGGTGCCCTGACGGTGGCGGCCGACCTCGACCGGGTCCCCCTGCCGCCGCGCCGGCGCGGCTGAGCCCCGGGCCCTGCGCCGCGGACCCTGCCCCCGGCTCAGGCCGGCGCGGCCACCGGCAGGGCGAGCGTCATGAACGTGCTGTGCGGGTCGGGACCGTAGCCGCCGAACGGCGGGCACTCGGTGAACCCGTGGCGGGCGTACAGCCGGCGGGCGGGCGCGAAGAACTCCTGGGTGCCGGTCTCCAGGCTGACGCGGGCGTACCCGCGCTCGGCGGCGACGGCCAGCAGCCGGCGCAGGACGGCGGTGGCCACCCCGCGGCCGCGCGCCGCGGCCGTGGTGCGCATCGACTTCAGCTCGCCGTGGGTCGCGTCGAGCTGCTGGAGCGCGCCGCAGCCCAGCACGGTGCCGTCCCCGTCGCGGGCGGTCAGGAACGTGATCGCCGGGTCCAGCAGCGCGGCCAGGTCCAGGGCGTGCACGGACTCCGGCGGGCTGGTCGCGTACATGTCGGCCAGGTGCTCGGTGAGCAGGGCGACGACGTCCGGGCGGTCGGGGGACTCGGGGGCGACGACGAGGTCGGCGGGGGCGGTCACGGCCGCATCGTGGCACGCGGGCGTTACGCGCAGGTGTCCGAGCGCCCGGGGACCGGCGTCGGGACCCGGGCGCCAGGGCAGTGCGCAGGGCAGCGCGCCGGGCTGTGCGCACGACCGTGCTCCGGACTGGGCGCCGGGAATGCCCGCCGGCCCACGGGGTTGCACCCGACGTGAAGAACATCGGGTTCCTGTCCTTCGGCCACTGGACGCCGCACCCCACCTCGCGCACGCAGACGGCGTCGGACGCGCTGCTGCAGTCGATCGAGCTGGCGGTCGCGGCCGAGGAGCTCGGCGCCGACGGCGCCTGGTTCCGGGTGCACCACTTCGCCCGCCAGCTCGCCTCGCCCTTCCCGCTGCTCGCCGCGGTCGGGGCGCGCACCCGCCGCATCGAGATCGGCACCGGCGTCATCGACATGCGCTACGAGAACCCGATGTACATGGCGGAGGACGCCGGCGCCGCCGACCTCATCGCCGGCGGCCGCCTGCAGCTCGGCATCTCCCGCGGGTCACCGGAGCAGGTGGTCGACGGGTGGCGCTACTTCGGGTACGAGCCGGGCGAGGGGCGCACCGAGGCCGACATGGCCCGCTCGCACGCCGAGGTGTTCCTCCGGGTGATCGAGGGGCGCGGGTTCGCCCAGCCCAACCCGCGCCCGATGTTCCCCAACCCGCCGGGCCTGCTGCGCGTGGAGCCGCACTCGCCCGGGCTGCGCGAGCGGGTCTGGTGGGGCGCCGGGTCGAACGCGACGGCGCGCTGGGCGGCCGAGCACGGGATGCACCTCATGAGCTCGACCCTCAAGGACGACGAGAGCGGCAAGCCGTTCCACGTCCAGCAGGCCGAGCAGATCCAGGTGTTCCGCGACGCCTGGAAGGAGGCCGGGCACGCCCACGAGCCGCGCGTGTCGGTGAGCCGCTCGATCTTCGCCCTCGTGTCGGACGAGGACCGCGCGTACTTCGGCGGCGGGGGAGAGGAGTCCGACCAGGTCGGCACGATCGAGCCCGGCACCCGGTCCGTCTTCGGGCGCTCCTACGCCGCGGAGCCCGACGTCCTGGTCGAGCAGCTCGCCCGGGACGAGGCGATCGCCGCCGCGGACACCCTGCTGCTCACCGTGCCGAACCAGCTGGGCGTCGACTACAACGCACACGTCCTCGAGGCGGTCCTCACCCACGTCGCGCCGCAGCTCGGCTGGCGCTGACCTCGCGGCGCTCGCGGGCGGGCCGCGTCAGGGCAGCGGGCGCGACCAGGCGACCTCGCGGTCGAGCTGACCGGTCGCCGTGAACAGCCGCACCTGGTGCGTCGCGCCGAGGGCGGCGGCCAGCGCGTCCCGGTCGGCCGGAGCGAACCCCAGCGTCCGCCAGAAGCCGCCCGAGCGGCGGCTGAAGAGCCACGCGCGACGGGCGCCCTCGGCGGCCGCCGCCGCCAGCGCGTGCCGGGCCAGGGCGGTGCCGTAGCCGCCGCGACGGGCGGCGGCGTCGACGGCGACGCTGCGCACGAGCGCGTGCTCGCCGTCGTGGCTCAGCTCGTAGCCGGTGCTGCCGGTGATGCGCCCGTCGGCGTCGCGGTCGGCCCACAGCCGCACGGTCGGGGCGTCCAGCCCCGCCGTCGTCAGGTCTGCGCGGCCCAGGAAGCCGACCAGGGCGGCGACGTCGCCGGCGCCCACGGGGGCGAGCCGCAGGGACAGGGGCTGTGCGCTGCTCACGAGGCCCGATCCTGGCACGCCGCCGGCGCGCGGACCCTGGCCGCGCCCGGCCGGCGCGTGGCACGATCGGCAGTGGCCGGCGAGCTCCCGCTGACGGGAACCCGCGCGCCGCGCGACAGGTCAGAAATCGAGAAGCCCGCGCCGCGACGCCTGCCCTAGCGTGAGTCCGCAGGTGCTCCGGCCCCGCCCCGCACCCGCCGGCCCCGACCCTCTCGACACAGGTGGAGACCCGATGAGCACCGCCACGAGCCCTGCCCCGACCACCGGCACCGCCGCCGTGCACCCGGCCGACGCGCACGACCTCATCCGGGTGCAGGGAGCACGGGAGAACAACCTCAAGGACGTCAGCGTCGAGCTGCCCAAGCGCCGGCTCACCGCGTTCACCGGCGTCTCCGGCTCCGGCAAGAGCTCGCTCGTCTTCGCCACCATCGCCGCCGAGTCGCAGCGGATGATCAACGAGACCTACAGCACCTTCGTGCAGGGCTTCATGCCCACGCTCGCGCGCCCCGACGTCGACCTGCTCGACGGGCTCACCACGGCGATCATCATCGACCAGGAGCGCATCGGCGCGAACCCCCGCTCGACCGTCGGCACCGTCACCGACGCCAACGCGCTGCTGCGCATCCTGTTCAGCCGGCTCGGGCAGCCCCACGTGGGGTCCGCGCAGGCGTTCTCCTTCAACGTGGCCTCCATCAGCGGCGCTGGCGCCGTCACGCTCGAGCGCGGCGGCAAGACCACCAAGGAGCGGCGCAGCTTCATCATCACCGGCGGCATGTGCCCCCGCTGCGAGGGCATGGGCCAGGTGACCGACTTCGACCTGACCGAGATGTACGACGACGCCAAGTCGCTGCGCGAGGGACCCTTCAAGATCCCCGGGTACAGCTCCGACGGCTGGTACGGCCGCATCTTCGCCGGCTCGGGCTTCTTCGACCCCGACAAGCCCATCCGCGACTACTCGGAGCAGGAGCTGCAGGACCTGCTCTACCGGGAGCCCATCAAGATCAAGGTCGAGGGCATCAACCTCACGTACGAGGGGCTGATCCCCAAGCTGCAGAAGTCGATCCTCACCAAGGACCGCGAGGCCATGCAGCCGCACGTGCGGGCCTTCGTGGAGCGGGCGATCACGTTCACCACCTGCCCCGAGTGCGACGGCACCCGCCTCAACGAGGGGGCCCGCTCGTCGAAGATCCGCGGCATCAGCATCGCCGACGCCTGCCGGATGCAGATCAGCGACCTCGCGCGGTGGGTCGGCGAGCTGGACGAGCCGTCGGTGGCTCCGCTGCTGTCCAACCTGCGCCACCTGCTCGACTCGTTCGTCGAGATCGGGCTGGGCTACCTGTCGCTCGAGCGGCCGTCGGGCACGCTGTCGGGCGGCGAGGCCCAGCGCACCAAGATGATCCGCCACCTCGGCTCCTCGCTCACCGACGTCACCTACGTGTTCGACGAGCCGACCATCGGGCTGCACCCGCACGACATCCAGCGGATGAACGAGCTGCTGCTGCGCCTGCGCGACAAGGGCAACACGGTGCTCGTCGTCGAGCACAAGCCCGAGGCGATCGCCATCGCCGACCACGTCGTCGACCTCGGCCCGGGCGCCGGCAGCGCCGGCGGCCAGGTCGTCTACCAGGGGACGCTCGAGGGCCTGCGCGCCAGCGGCACGCTCACCGGCCGCCACCTCGACGACCGCGCCACCCTCAAGCCGTCCGTGCGCACGCCCACCGGGGCGCTCGCGGTGCGCGGCGCCAGCGCGAACAACCTCCGGGACGTCGACGTCGACATCCCGCTCGGGGTGCTCGTCGTCGTCACCGGCGTGGCCGGCTCGGGCAAGAGCTCGCTCGTGCACGGGTCGCTGCCGCGCGGCGCCGACGTCGTCTCGATCGACCAGGGCGCCATCCGCGGGTCGCGGCGCAGCAACCCCGCCACGTACACGGGCCTGCTCGAGCCGGTCCGCAAGGCGTTCGCCAAGGCCAACGGCGTCAAGCCCGCGCTGTTCAGCCCCAACTCCGAGGGCGCGTGCCCCACCTGCAACGGCGCCGGGGTGGTCTACACCGACCTGGCGATGATGGCCGGCGTCGCGGCCCCGTGCGAGCAGTGCGAGGGCCGGCGGTTCCAGGCCGAGGTGCTCGAGTACCGGCTCGGCGGCAAGGACATCAGCGAGGTCCTGGCGATGCCGGTGACCGAGGCCCTGGAGTTCTTCGGCGCGGGGGAGGCCCGCACGCCGGCGGCGCGGACCATCCTCGGGCACCTCGCGGACGTCGGGCTCGGGTACATCAGCCTGGGCCAGCCGCTGACGACCCTGTCCGGCGGTGAGCGGCAGCGGCTCAAGCTGGCGACGCACATGGGGGAGAAGGGCGGCGTCTACGTGCTCGACGAGCCCACCACCGGCCTGCACCTCGCGGACGTCGAGCAGCTGCTCGGCCTGCTGGACCGGCTGGTCGACTCCGGCAGGTCGGTCGTGGTCATCGAGCACCACCAGGCCGTCATGGCGCACGCGGACTGGATCATCGACCTCGGGCCCGGCGCCGGCCACGACGGCGGGCGGGTGGTGTTCGAGGGCACGCCCGCCGACCTCGTCGCGGCGCGCTCCACGCTCACCGGACAGCACCTCGCGGCCTATGTCGGCGCCTGAGCCGGCCACCGCCGACGTGGCGGGGGAGATCCACGGCGGCACCGGCCCCGCGCCCGCCACCGTGCTCGGGCCGTACGACGACGTCGTCGCGGCGCTGGGGGAGCGGCCGCACCGCGTCCTCGTGGCGGGCACCTCCGGCGCGGGCAAGACGACGCTGGCCGGGCGCCTGGCCGCCCTGTGGGACCTGCGGTACACCGAGCTCGACGGGCTCTACCACGGGCCCGGGTGGACGCCGCGGCCGCAGTTCCTCGACGACGTGCGCGCGCTCGTGGCCTCCGACCGCTGGGTGAGCGAGTACCAGTACACGGTGGCGCGCCCGCTGCTCGCGGAGCGCGCCCAGCTGCTGGTGTGGCTCGACCTGCCGGTCCCGGTGGTCATGCACCAGGTGGTGCGCCGCACGGTGCGCCGCAGCCTGCGCCGCCTCGAGCTGTGGAACGGCAACGTCGAGCCGCCGCTGTGGACGCTCCTGACCGACGACGACCACATCCTGCGGTGGGCGTGGCAGACCCGGCGCAAGCTCGCCGACCTGCCCGAGCGGCTGGCGCGGGAGGCGCCGCACCTCGTGGTCGTGCGGCTGCGCAGCCGCCGCGAGGTGGAGCGGTGGGTCGCGGCCCAGGCGGCGGAGGCGCGCTGATGGCGCGGTTCACGATGCCGGTGGCCGCGCCGCCGCGCGCGGTGTTCGACTACCTGGCCGACCCGCGGCACCGGGCCGAGTGGCAGTCGAGCCTGCGGTCGGTCGACCTGGAGGAAGCCGGGCCTCCGCGGGAGGGCACGCGCTGGGTGGACCGGACCGCCGTGGGCGCCGGCCCGCGGATGCGGATCACCGAGATGGTCCCGCCGGGGGCCGGCGGCGAGCCGGGCGCCTGGAGCGAGGTCGGCACGTGGCGCGGGCTGCGGGCGCGGCTGCGGCTGACGTTCGCACCGGACGCGGCGGGCACGGCGGCGGGCACGGCGTTGGGCGTGGAGCTGTCCGTGGAGGGCGCGTGGCCGTGGCTGCCGATCGTCGTGGTGCTCCGGGCGCTCGCGCCGTGGGCCGTGCGCTCGGACCTGCGCCGCGCGGCGCGCATCGTGCAGCGGCGTTCCTGGCGGACGGCGTGACGAACGGACGGCGTGACGAACGGTGTGACGGTTCGTGAAGCGGCGGCGCGCGAGTCTGGAGGGGCGTGCTCGAGAGCCCCTCTCGGCGCTGTGAGGCGGTTCGAGCAGTACGCCGATAATGCACATTATGTCATTACGAGTGGAGGACGGCGCCGGGAGCGGCTCCCCTCGCGACCCTGCCGGCATCTGCCGCGACGCTGCACGTTGCGCACGACGGTGACCGTGCAGCGACGCACGCACCTGCCGTCCGTGCCGGCCGTGCGCACTGGTGACGGCTGGCGACGGCTGGTGACGGACGCCGTCGCACCGGGCGGCGCGGCGGACGCCTGCGACGACGACGGCGGCTTCCTGACGGATGCTGCTCGATCGTCGGCGCCCCGGACGCCTCGGCATGCTTGGCGTCAGCGTCCCGGCGTCCGGCCGGCGTGTTTCGCCGCTGCGCGACGCCGCAGCGTCGGCCTCGCGCGCCGACCGCCGCAGGATGGGTGCAGGACGGCTGCGAGGCTGCACGTCGCACGGCGGACGCCCAGAAGACGGCCGCCGTCAGCACGGGCGCCCCTCCAGGAGCCGCGTCCTGGGCGCCCGCCGGCCCCGAGGGCGCCACTGGTGCACCAGGCATCCCCCACGAACGGCGACGTGGTCGCACGCCGCCTCGGACGCCGTCGCGGCTCGTCAGAGCACACAGACCCTGGCGCTTTCGCCCGGCGCCGACGCCTGACGTCACCGCACAGCTCGTCAAGGCGATGCCCTGGTTCCGCCGGCCCGGCACCACTACACTGAAACGGACATACGGCGCAAACCATTGTGTATGTGTCAACACAGTGCTGTCGCTGACATAACGTCTGCCGCGTGGTGCTCAGGCTCCACCACGACGGTCCGGCTCGGCCTCGCCCCCGGGCGCGATCGACGGCTCCGCCCCTGCCCCGGTGCGTCGCGACCCTGGCGGCCCGTGTCCGTGTCGGTGGCCTCTTCTAGCCTGGACGACGCCGAAGCCGCAGGCCAGCGGCCCGCACGTTCGTCGTCGTGACCGGAGGAGGTCTCGTGGTCGCCCCACCCCGGCTCACCCGCATCACCGTGGCCGAGGCCGTCGACCGCTACCTCGCCTCCGTGCGCGTGGAGTCCGTCCGCGGCGTCCTCTCCCCCACGACCGCCCGCAGCTACGAGCGCGACGTGCGCGAGCTCGCCCGCCTCCTGGGCCCCGAGCGGATCCTCGACGACGTGACCGGCGACGACGTCGACGACGCGCTCGTGACCTACCAGGCCAGCCCCGACGGCCGCTACGCCGACCCGGCGCGCAAGGCCGGCCCCGGCCGGTCGACGGCCACGGTCAACCGCTTCCGGCAGTCGGCGACGCGGTTCTTCTCGCACGCCGCCAAGGAGTGCTGGGTCCAGGCGGACCCGATGCAGTGGGCCGCTCCCCCCGCCAAGGTCCGCGGCGGCCTGCGCGTGGCCCGCACGGCGCTGTCCGCCTCCGCGGCCCAGGCGCTGCTCGCCACGGCCACCGGCGCACCTGCCCCCGGGACGCCCGCGCGCACCGACCAGGACCTCGCGCTGCGCGACCGCCTCGTCGTCGCGCTCCTGCTCGTGCTCGGCCCGCGCGTGTCCGAGCTGGCGCGTGCCGACGTCGAGGACTTCACGCGCGAGCCGGGCCACACCCGCTGGCGCGTGGTCGGCAAGGGCGGCACCACCCGCACCCTCGCGCTCAGCCCGCCGCTGGCCGCGGCGCTCGAGGACTACCTCACGACGCTGCGCCCGCGCCTGGCCGCGCGCCGGCCGGACGACCCCGACGCCCAGCGCGCCCTGCTGCTCAGCTGGCGCGGCCGGCGCGCCGACGCGCAGACGATCCGCGGCCTGCTCGCCCGCGCCGTCGGGCGCATGCCGGCCGAGTACCGCCGGCCCGCCACCCCGCACGCGCTGCGGCACACCACCGCGACGCTGCTGGTCGCCGAGGGGTGGGACGTCAAGGTCGTGGCCGAGCTGCTGGGCCACGCGTCCATCGCCACCACCGGCGTCTACCTCGACCGCATCGACGGCGAGCTGGCCGCGGCGATCCGCTCCCACCCGCTGTCGGGGGCGCTGGGGGCGTGACGCGCCGGGCAGCGCCGCTGGCTGCAGCGACGCCGCCGCCCGGCTAGGTTGGCGACCGTGCCCCGCTCCACCTCGTCCACGCACCCCGACCGCCTGCCCCGCCTCGCCGTCACGCTGCCCACCGACGCCTCCTGGGCCGGCGTGCGCCGCGCCGCGCTGCGGGCCGCGCTCGGGGCGGTGGCCGTCCCGGTCGCCACGGGGCTGGCGATCATGGTGGGCGAGCGCCTGCGCCGCCACCGCCACCCGCTGGACGCCCCGTTCCCCACCGCGCCGCCCACGGACGCGGAGGTGGGCCGCACCACCACCACGGTGTACACCTCGGGCCACGACCTCTACGACGCCATGCTCGCGGCCATCCGCGGCGCCCGGCGCCACGTCTTCCTCGAGACGTTCATCTGGAAGGACGACGAGGTCGGCCAGGCGTTCAAGCAGGCCCTCGTCGACGCCGCCGCGCGCGGCGTGGCGGTCTACGTCGTCTACGACGGGTTCGCCAACCTCGTCGTGCCGCCGTCGTTCTTCCGGTTCCCGCCCGAGGTCAAGGTGCTGCGCTTCCCCGTGCTGCGCCCGGGCATCCTGTGGGGCGGGATCCGCTACTCGGGGCGCGACCACCGCAAGCTGCTCGTGGTCGACGACGAGGTGGGCTTCGTCGGCGGGTACAACCTCGGCAGCCTGTACGCCGCGCACTGGCGCGACACCCACCTGCGGCTCGAGGGGCCGGCCGTGTGGGAGCTGCGCAACTCGTTCGTCGACTTCTGGAACCGGTGGCGCCGCCCGCGCCTGCCCGTGCTGCAGGACGTCGGCTCGACGGCGTGGCTGCCGCAGCTGCGCGCCGCACGCAACGCCCCCAGCGACCTGGTCTTCCCCATCCGGGGCATCTACCTGGACGCCATCGACCGGGCGACCAGCCACGTGCACATCACCCAGGCCTACTTCATCCCCGACCGGGAGATCCTCGCCGCCCTGCTGGCCGCGGCGCGCCGCGGCGTGGACGTGCGCGTGCTGGTCCCCGAGCGCTCCAACCACGTCGTCGCGGACTGGCTCGCCCGCGGCCACTACTCCACGCTCCTGCGCGGCGGGGTGCGGATCTTCCGGTACCAGGGGGCGATGATCCACGCGAAGACGGCGACGATCGACGGGCGCTGGTCCACGGTCGGCACCGCGAACATCGACCGGCTCTCGCTGACGGGCAACTACGAGATCAACCTCGAGATCGTCGACCGCGACGTCGCGCGCACCCTCGAGGACGTCTTCGCCATGGACCTCGGCAACTCCCGCGAGCTGACGCTGGCGGACTGGGAGCGGCGCCCGGCCTTCCAGAAGGTCGGCGAGCGGCTGGTCGCGCCGCTCGGACCCCTGCTCTGACCGCTGCCCGACCCGTCAGACGGTGAGCGACTCCCCCGGCCCGAGCCGGCGGTAGGCGCTCTCGCCCACCAGGGCGCGGTCGGACAGCCGCCCGCCGACCATCCGGTGGCCCACCTCCGTGAGCAGCGCGTCGTGCACCGGGACCAGGTGCCGGGCGCCCGCGGCCCGCACGAGGTCGATGACGTCGCCCAGCCTGAGCCACGGCCCGGAGACCGGCGTGAGCAGCACGTCGACGTCGACCGCCGGCGGGTCGAACGAGTCGCCCGGGTGGTAGGCCGTCGCCCCGTCGAGCTCGACGAGGAAGGTCACGTTGGTCGCCCGCGGGATCGCCGCGTGGATGAGGGCGTGCTCCCCGCCGCCCACCGTGACGCGCGCCTGCCCGAGCTGCAGGACGTCGCCCGGCCGCACGGCGTGCAGGCGCTCCGCCGGCGCGCCGGCCGCGGCCAGCGCGTCCACCGCTCCCGCGGTGCCCCACGCCGCCAGGCCGGTGTCGGCCTCCAGCGCGGCGACGACGGCGGGCGCGTCGACGTGGTCGGGGTGCTCGTGCGTGATCAGGACGGCGGTCGCCCCGTCGAGGGCGGCCTGCGCGTCGGCGAAGGTGCCGGGGTCGAGGACGAGCCGGGTGCCGTCACCGTCGAGGCGCACGCACGCGTGGCCGTGGAAGGTCAGTCGCATGGTCGCAGGCTAACCCCGCGGCCCCGCCCCGGGAGCGGCCGCGCCGGACGGCCGTGCGGGGGCTCAGCCGGCCTGGCGCTTGGCGCGGCGGGCGGCGAGCTCGTCGCCCGCGAGGTCGGCCGGGCGCTCGGCGTCGGCGAGCGTCTCGGTGGGCATCGTCGAGAGGGTGCCCTCGATCTCGCGCCACACGCGGCCGACGGCGATGCCGAACACGCCCTGGCCGCCCTGGACGAGGTCGACGACCTCGTCGGCGGAGGTGCACTCGTACACCGACGCGCCGTCGCTCATGAGCGTGATCTGCGCCAGGTCGTCCACGCCGCGCTCGCGCAGGTGGGTCACCGCGGCGCGGATCTGCTGGAGGGAGACGCCGGTGTCGAGCAGCCGCTTGACCACCTTGAGCACGAGGATGTCGCGGAAGCTGTAGAGCCGGTGGGTGCCCGAGCCGGTGGCCGGGCGGATCGACGGCTCCACGAGCCCGGTGCGCGCCCAGTAGTCGAGCTGGCGGTAGGTGATGCCGGCGACGCGGCACGCCGTGGGGCCGCGGTAGCCGGTCGCGGAGTCCTGCTCCGTGAGGTCCTCGCCGAAGAGGAGACCCTGCGCGCCGTGGGGCACCGCAGTCTCGGTCGACGCGCCGGAGACGGCGCCCGCCTTCCCGCTGCTGGTGTTCACTCGTGCCTCCCTCGGATGTCTGCGTCCACGCTAGGCCGACCACCGTGCCGATTCAACGCAAAGGGCCCCCGGCGCGCCGCGTGTCGCACCCTCGACCTCAGGTCGAGGGTCGGCTTCTACGGGTTCGGCCCGGTCTGTCCCGGTCTCGACCTCGACGTGAGGGTGAGCACACCGGGGCCGGGCGCGCCGTCGCGACCAGCGGCACGTCACTCTCGCGCGGTGCCGCCTGGCTGCCCACCCGGCGGGCCGGCGAAGTCGTCGGGCTCCACGTTGGCCAGGAAGTCGCGGAACCGGTCCATCTCGCGCTGGTGGGAGGCGTCGACGGTCTCGATGCCCGCCGTCGCGACGACCTCGGCCGAGCACAGGACGGGCGAGCCGGTCCGCACGGCCAGCGCGATGGCATCCGACGCCCGGGAGTCGACCCGCACCCCGTTGGACAGGACGAGCTCGGCGAAGAAGATGCCGCCGTCGAGCGCGACGATCTCGGCGCGCTCGAGCGTGACGCCCGTGGCGTCGAGCAGGTCGCGCAGCAGGTCGTGCGTCAGGGGCCGCGGCGTGACCAGGCCGGCCTGTGCCATGGCGATGGCGCTCGCCTCGCGCGGCCCGATGACGATGGGGACCACGAGGGAGGCGGCGCCGTCCAGCAGCAGGACGACGATCTCCTGGTCACCGCGCTGCTGGCGCACGCCGAGCACCTCGACCGGAACCATGGGCACGTCGTCCGCCGGGCCCTGGTCGCCGAACGGCGAACGGTCGTCCATAAGAACCCACGCTACGCCGCGGAACCTGCCTCGTCGCGCCCCTGCCGCAAACCGCGACGTGGGGCCCGGGTGAGGTTCCGGCGGGGTGAGGACGGCCGAGGTGGGGCCGAGTCGGGGGCCGAGCCGTCGGTCGCCGCGCGGGCCGCTCAGCCGAGCTCGTCGACGCCCCGCCGCACCCACACGGTGTGCAGCCGCGCGAGCAGCTCGCCGAGCTCCTCCGCCAGCGACGCCGCCTGCCCCCGGCCCGGGCCGGTCTGCTGGCGGCGGTACGGGGCCACGACCTGGTCGACCAGGTCGACGTTGCGGTCCGCCGCGGTGCGCAGGGGGCGCAGGTGCCGGGGCTCGATGCCGTGCTCCGCCAGGCGTGCCGCGGTGCGTACGACGTCGGGCGCGGCGGCGTCGAGCTGGCCGCCCGGGGACTCGTGCAGCAGGCCGGACGTCACGAGGGAGCGGACGAACTCCTCCTCCACGTCGGCCGCCTGCGCGACGGACGCCACGGTCCAGCGCCGTCGCGACGGCTCGGCCGCCCGGTGGGCGCCGGGGCCGGTGAGCCGGGGCGCGGGCACCGGGGCCGGCTCCTCGCCGGCGTCCATCGCGGCCAGGCGCTCCTTGATCACCTTGAGCGGCAGGTAGGAGTCGCGCTGCTCGGCGAGCACGAACCGCAGCCGCTCGACGTCCGCCGGGCTGTACTGGCGGTAGCCGGACGGCGTGCGCACCGGGTGGATGAGCCCCTGCTCCTCGAGGAAGCGCAGCTTGGAGTGGCTGACGTGCCCGAACTCCGTGCCCAGCGCCGCGAGCACGTCCGAGATGCGCATCGTGGGCTGCCGCGAGATGCCGCGCGGCCACGGCTCGGGGGTGTGCTCCTCGCCGGGCTCGGGCCCGGCCGACCAGGTGCGCGCAGCGGTCACGAGGCGGGCGCCGACGGCTCCCGCGGCGCCTGCGGGCTGGCGTGGAACGACATGCGGAACTTGCCGATCTGCACCTCGTCGCCGGTCGACAGCGTGGCGACGTCGATCCGCTGCCGGTTGACGTACGTGCCGTTGAGGGAGCCCACGTCGCGGACGACGAACCGGTCGCCCTCGCGGACGAACTCGGCGTGCTTGCGCGACACCGTGACGTCGTCGAGGAAGATGTCCGCCTGCTCGCTGCGGCCGGCGACGGCGCGGTCGCTGTCGAGCAGGAACCGCTCCCCCGTCCCGCCGTGCTGCACGACGAGCAGCGCGGAGTGACGCGGGAGCGCGGAGACCGCCGCGGCGTCCTCGGCCGTCAGCGGTACGCGGTGGGTCTGCTCCTCCACCGCGGGCACACCGATGCGCCGCAGCGTCGCGGTGACGTCGGCGGCGGGCTGCCGGGACAGGGAACGCGGGTCGGTCATCAGTCCTCCACGGAAGGGCCGGTGTGACGGCGGTGTCGACGATCTCGCCGGCGGTCCGCCGTCCTCTCGCCAACCTATCGCGTGATCGGCCCTCTCGTGAACACCCGCCGGGGGATCCTCGCCCGCACGTCGGGGCAGGTGAGGCGCCCGATCGGGCGCGCGGGCGGCCGGCCGGAGCGGGTCGGGACGCCGCACCGCGGGGAGCCCGGCGCGGCTCAGTCCTCGTCGTCCTGCGGGATCGCGTACCGCGGCTCGGCCAGCTGGCGGGTGGCGTCCACCGCCAGCTGGTCGTACCGCTCCGTCGTCGCCGTCGCGCCCTGCGTGCGCACCGTCGCCAGCGCGCCGCCGGGGATCTCCAGGGCGCGGTCCATCGTCGCGGGGTCGCCGATCGCCACCCACTGGTACGGCGAGTCGATGCGCTCCCCGTCGACCTCGATGCCCTCCGCGCCGTCCACGAACGCCGACGACGTCACCAGCCGCACGCCGTTCACCTGCACGGCCTCGGCGCCGGCGTTGCGCAGCTCCTCGAGCACGTTGAACAGGTGCGACGCGTCGAGCCGGTCGCCGGAGTCGACGATCTGGATCTCCACGCCCGGCCCCCGCGCCGCCAGCCGCCCCGAGAGGATCCCCTCGGCCGCGGCGCGCTGCTCCGCGAGCTCCTGCGCCGCCTGGGCGCGGCCCGTGCCGGAGGCCAGCTCGTCGCGGCTCTGCTGCAGGCGCGCCACCTCGTCGTCGAGCTGCTCGGCGCGCTGGGTCACCTCGTCCAGCAGCCGCACCAGGTCGTCCTGGCGCAGCGACGCCAGCTCGTCCTGCCCGGACTGGCGCACCTGCACCACGAGCGCGAAGCCGAGGGCGGCACACAGCAGGCCGATGAGCGCGTGGGAGCGGGAGCCCCGGGCGCGCATCGCCGCGGACAGCCGCTGCCACGGTCCGCCGGCGCTCGCGGGCGTCGCCGCGGGGGTGGCCGCCGCGGGCCGGGCGGACACGCCGTCCGCGGTCCTGGACGCGTCGGACGCGTCGGACGCCTCGGCCTGCGCCGCGGCGTCATCCGTCTCCGCCGTCTCCGCCGGGGCCTCGTCCGCCGTCTCCGCCGGGGCCTCGTCCGCCGTCTCCGCCGGGGCCTCGTCCGCCGTCTCCGCCGGGGCCTCGTCCGGTGCCTCGTCCGGTGACTGCTCCGGCGGCTCCGCCGCGCCGGGCTCGGCGTCCTTCTCCCCCGCCGGCCGCGCGGGGGCAGGCTCCGGCGCGTCGGCCGGGGTCTCCTCGGGCCCGACGGGGGTGGGCTCGTCCTCGCGGCGCACCATGGTCAGGCCTTGAAGAGGTGACGGCGGATGGCCGCGGCGTTGGAGAAGATGCGGATGCCGAGCACCACGACGACAGCGGTGGACAGCTGGGAGCCGACGCCGAGCTGGTCGCCGAGGAACACGATGAACGCGGCCACCAGCACGTTCGACAGGAACGAGACCACGAACACCTTGTCGTCGAACAGCCCGTCGAGCATGGCCCGGAACGCGCCGAACAGGGCGTCCAGCGCGGCGACCACGGCGATGGGCAGGTAGGGCTGGAGCGCGACGGGCACCGTGGGCTCCAGCAGCAGCCCCGCGACCACCCCGATGACGAGGCCGACGACGGCGATCATCCGACGATCAACTCCTGACTCTCCGCACGGTTCGTGGCCAGGGCGCGGCCAGGGGACGGGCCGTGGGGCTCACGGGCTCGCGCTCCCGGCCTCGGAGCCTACCGGCTGGGCGTACCGCAGCGTCTGCGCGCCCGCGCCCGGCAGCTCCAGCCCGGACTGGGCCACCACGCTGGAGGAGATGCCGTACTGCGAGCCGAGCACCTGGAGGTACGTCGGCACCTCGGACCGGGCCCAGGCGGTCTGCATGGCGTCCGGGTCGCCGATGGCCCGCACCACGTAGGTCGGGCCGCTGAGCGGGACCAGGTCGACCAGCACGGCGTCCCCGGCGTTGCGCACGGCGGACGTCATGGTCAGCCGCTGGTCGTCGACGCTGACCGCCTCGGCCCCCGCGGCCCACAGCGCGTGGACGACGGCCTGCAGGTCGGTGTCGCGCACGCGGGCATCCCCCTCGCCGTCGCCCGACAGCCCGCCGCCGCCGTCGGTGAGCGAGACGACGAGGCCGGGCCCCGCGACGGGCGCGGTGCCGTTGACCGCCTCGTCGAGGCGGATGCTCTCGAGGATCTGCGGGTCCTGGGTCGCGAGCGCGGTGCGCTGCAGGTCCGCGATCTCGGCCGACAGCCGTTCGGAGTCGTCCTGCAGCCTGGCGACCTCGGCGTTGCGCTCGGTGATCTGCTGCTCGAGCACGGCACGCGCCTCGGACACCGCGGGCTGCGGCGCTCGCAGCTGGCGTGCGGCCACCGCCGTCGTCAGGCCCAGCAGGACGGCGAGGACCACGAGCACGACCCGGGTGGCCGGGCGGCGCGCGGGGCCGCCCCCGGCCGCGGCGGCGTCCCGGCGGCGCTGCGCCGCCTCCGCGTACCCGGGGTCCAGGGGGCGCTCCATCACCTCGATGAGGAGCGTCATCGACTCGTCCGGGCGGCGCCGGCGCCCGGACGGGGGCGCGGAGGGCGGCGTCATCGCGACTCCCACCGTCCCGGCGTGCCGCCGCCGTCGTCGGCCCCGGCGCCCAGGAGCCGGCGCGCCTGGCGGAGGTACTGCCAGCCGGCGAGCCAGTACAGGCCCACGCCCCACCAGGTGAAGGCCCAGCCGGCCACGTGGGCCACCGCGCCGACGGCGCCGGGCACCTCCGCCAGCAGCAGCAGCGGGAAGGCGTACAGGAGCGCGAACGTGCCGGCCTTGCCGACGAAGCTCACCGGCAGGGGGCCGTAGCCGCGGCGGCCCAGCAGCACCACGAGCAGCGCGAGCAGGACGTCGCGGGCCACGACGACCACCAGCACCCACAGCGGCACGGCGCCACGCCACGCCAGCCCCACCAGGGTGACGAAGATGAAGAGGCGGTCGGCGGCCGGGTCCAGCATCTCGCCCAGCTTGCTCACCTGGTGCAGGCGGCGCGCCAGCACGCCGTCGAGCCAGTCGGTGAAGCCGGACACCGCGAGGACCACCAGCGCCCAGACGTCGTGGCCCGAGACGATCAGCACGGCGAACACCGGCACCAGCGCCAGCCGCAGCAGGCTGATGAGGTTGGGGACGGTCAGGACCGAGGAGCCGACCTCCTGCCCTCGCTGCACGCCCACCGTCCTCGTCTCCACGCGTCCGCGGGCGCACCGCGCCCGGCATCGTCATCCTACGCAGCACGTCCGCGCCCGTCGGGCCCGTGTCTCGCGGCGTGTGCCGGTGACGGACCTCACCGGCACGAGACGACCGGTCCGGGTGCCCAGGGCGTACGATGGGACCTCACCCCTTTGGAGTTCGTCGCTCCGTCCCGCATTCGTGCGCCCCGCACCCGGCTCCCGCCCCTGGCGGCCCGGGTCCCGCGCTGGTTCGTGTCTGTGTCTCGGGATCTGGCGACGCACCCGGCGGCCCACGCCGCCGACCGTGCAGGACTCCCGCCACTCCCGACCGAACGGTGCACCCACCTATGCCCAGCGCTGCCACGACCCTGCCCGCCGACGCCGAGACCACCTCGGCCGCGACGGCCCCCGCCGCCGAGACCCCCCGCTTCGACCAGCTCGGCCTCCCGCCGGCGCTCGCGGCCGCCGTCGCCGACCTCGGCTTCACCACCCCCTCGGCCATCCAGGCCCAAGCCATCCCCGCCCTGCTGTCCGGCCGCGACATCACCGGCGTGGCCCAGACCGGCACCGGCAAGACGGCCGCCTTCGGCCTGCCGCTGCTGGCGGCGGTCGACCCCGACCTCCACCAGGTCCAGGCCCTCGTGCTCACCCCGACCCGCGAGCTCGCGATGCAGGTCGCCGAGGCGATCGAGTCCTTCGCCAGCCACCTGCCCGGCGTGCGCGTCCTGCCCGTCTACGGCGGCGCCCCCTACGTGCCGCAGCAGCGCGCGCTGCGCGACGGCGTCCACGTCGTCGTCGGCACGCCCGGTCGCGTCATGGACCACATGGAGCGCGGGGCCCTGGGCCTCGACGCCGTGCGGTACCTCGTGCTGGACGAGGCCGACGAGATGCTGCGCATGGGCTTCGCCGAGGACGTCGACCAGATCTTCGGCAAGGCGCCCGCGCGCCGCCAGGTCGCCCTGTTCTCCGCGACGATGCCGCCGGCCATCCGTGCCGTGGCCGAGAACCACCTGACCGACCCGGTCGCCATCACCGTGGCCCGCCAGTCGTCCACCGTCTCGTCGGTGCACCAGACGTACGCGATCGTGCCGTTCCGCCACAAGACCGGTGCGCTCGTGCGCGTGCTGGCCACCTCCGACGCCGACGCCGCCATCGTGTTCACCCGGACCCGCTCGGCCGCCGAGGAGGTGGGCGCCGCCTTGATCGAGCGCGGCGTCTCCGCCGCGACGATCTCCGGGGACGTCGCCCAGAAGGAGCGCGAGAAGATCGTCGAGCGCCTGCGCTCGGGCGCCCTGGACGTGCTCGTCGCCACCGACGTCGCCGCCCGCGGCCTCGACGTCGACCGCATCGGCCTGGTCGTCAACTTCGACATCCCGCGCGAGCCGGAGGCCTACGTCCACCGCATCGGCCGCACCGGCCGCGCGGGGCGCACCGGCCAGGCCGTGTCCTTCGTGACCCCGCACGAGCGCGGTAAGCTCAAGCACATCGAGGCGACGATCAAGGCCTCCCTCGAGGAGGTCGCGGTCCCCTCCCCCCGCGACGTCTCCGCGCACAAGGCCGGCCGCCTCCTCGACGCCGCGCCGGAGCGCCAGGCCGCGGGCCGCCTGGACCTGTACACCGAGCTCGTCCAGGCCCGCGTCGAGGGCGGCGCCGACCCCGTCGAGCTCGCCGCGACGCTCCTGGCCCTCGCGGTCGGCGACGACGGCCCCCGCCAGCGTGCCGAGCAGGAGGAGTACGAGCGCGAGCAGCGCGAGGCCCGCGCCGCCCGCACCGCGCGGGAGACCCGTCGGCACGAGGCCACCGACGGCCGGGGCGCCCGCGGCGACCGGTTCGACCGTGGTGACCGCTTCGACCGGGACCGGCGCGGCCCGGCCCGCTCCGACGACGACCGCCCCCGCGGCCTGCGCCGCCCCGCGGCCGGCACGCGCTACCGCGTCGCCGTCGGGCACTCCCACGGGGTCAACCCCGGCGGGATCGTCGGGGCGCTCACCGGCGAGGGCGGGCTGACCGGCTCCGACGTCGGCAAGATCGACATCTTCGGGTCGTTCTCGCTGGTCGACATCACCACGCCGCTGAGCGAGGCCCAGCTCGACCGGCTCGGCCGCGCGCGGGTGGCCGGCAAGTCCCTGCGCATCGCCGTCGACCGGGGCGCCCCCGAGCACCGCGGCCCGCGCCGCGAGGGCGTGCGTGACGGCTTCCGGGACGGCTTCCGCGACAACCGTGCGCCGCGCACGGAGCGCGGGCCGCGCCAGCACCGCGACTACTGAGCGAGCGCGAGGCCGGTAGACGGCAGCGGGCCCCGACCCTTCCCAGGGTCGGGGCCCGCTGCCGTCTACCGGAGGAGCCCGAGGACGCTCGCCGGCCGCACGCGCGGTGCGAGGGCGATGCCAGGGACGCTTCCCGCTAGGGACGCCTCCCGCCGGGCTCGGACGCCTCGCCGTGCTCGTGCACGAGGGCGACCAGGCGGCGGGCCTCGGCCATGCCGTGCTCGCCGTCCGCACGCTGGATTCCCATGACGGCGATCGTGCCGCCGTCGGCCAGGTCGAGCCGCACCCATGGGTCGTTGACGCCGAACCGCACGGCGAGGATCTCCGCCCACTCCAGTCGGCGGGTGCGCACCACGTTGCGCACGACGAGCCCCTGCGGGCTCGGGCGCGCGTGCACGCCGCCGAGGCGCCACAGCAGCCACGTGGTTGCGGCGGCGAACAGCGCGAACGACAGGCGGCTGCCCGCGGCGGTGCCGAGCGGCCCGCGGGACAGGAACGCCACGAGCGCGGTGCCGCCGACGGCGACGACCCCGACGACCCAGGCCGCGACCTGGCCCCAGCGCGGACGGAACGTCCGGTAGTGCGCGTCGTGCGTCATGCCGTCACGCTGCCACGCGCGCGACCGGCTCGACAGCGCGCCGCCCGCCGGCACGCCCGGCCGGGCCGGTCAGAGCCGGTCAGAGCCGGTCAGAGCCGGCTGGCCAGGATCGACGTCACCAGGATGCCGCGGGCGCCGACGTCGTAGAGGGCGTCCATGATCCGGTTCATGTCCTTGCGCGGCACGAGGACCCGCACCGCCGACCAGTCGCGGTCGTGCAGCGGCGAGACGGTCGGCGACTCGAAGCCCGGGGTGATTGCCACGGCGGCGTCGACGTGGTCGTTGCGCACGTCGAAGTCCATCAGCACGTACTCGCGAGCGGTGATGACACCCTGCAGGCGGCGCGTGAGCACGCTGAGCCCCGCGGGTTCGGGCGCGTCGGCGCGGCGGATGAGCACGGCCTCGGAGCGCAGGATCGGCTCGCCGAAGACCTCCAGGCCCGCGGCACGCAGCGTCGTGCCGGTCTCCACGACGTCGGCGATCACGTCCGCCACGCCGAGCTGCACGGAGCTCTCCACGGCGCCGTCCAGGTGGACGACCGCGGCGGGCTCGACGCCGCGCGCGGCCAGGTGGTCGCGCACCAGCGTGGTGTACGACGAGGCGACGCGGCGGCCGGCGATCTCGGCCACGTCGGTCATGGTCCCGGCGGGGGCGGCGAAGCGGAACGTGGAGCGGGCGAAGCCGAGCGGCAGGTGCTCGACGGCGTCGGCGCCGGAGTCGAGCAGCAGGTCGCGGCCGGTCACGCCCGCGTCGACGGTGCCGGAGCCGACGTAGACGGCCACGTCGCGCGGCCGCAGGAAGAAGAACTCGACGTCGTTGTCCGGGTCGGCGAGCACCAGCTCGCGCGAGTCACGGCGCTGCTTGTAGCCGGCCTCGCGGAGCATGGCGACGGCGGGCTCGGACAGGGAGCCCTTGTTGGGCACGGCGATGCGGAGCATCAGGGAAACCTCGCTGGGGTGGAGAGGGCGGTCGTCGGGCGTGCGGCGTCAGCGCCGCTCACAGGTGGGTGTAGACGTCCTCGAGCGTGAGGCCCTTGGCCACCATGAGCACCTGCAGGTGGTAGAGCAGCTGGGAGATCTCCTCCGCCGTGCGCTCGTCGCCCTCGTGCTCGGCCGCCATCCAGACCTCGGCCGCCTCCTCGACGATCTTCTTCCCGATCGCATGGACGCCGGCGTCCAGCTCCGCGACCGTGCCGGAACCGGCGGGGCGGGTGACGGACTTCTCGGCGAGCTCGGCGAACAGGGAGTCGAAGGTCTTCACGGGACCCCAGCCTAGTGGGGACGCCCCTGCGCTCCGGGCTTTGGTTCGCCGGTCGGGACCTAGGTCACAGCGTCGGTCTGACGCTTGGCACACTATTAATCACTCGAGACCTTCGTGTCAGTACCAGCGCAGGCTCGGGCGTGCGCTGGTACTGACACGCGGTGTCAGGCGAGGGCGCGCAGGGTCACCGCCGTCGCGACCGCGGCCTGCGCGGCCTCGTGACCCTTGTCCTCGCTCGAGCCCGCCAGGCCGGCCCGGTCGAGCGCCTGCTGCTCGTCGTCGCACGTGAGGACGCCGAAGCCGACCGGCACGCCGGTGCGCACGCTCACGTCGGTCAGCCCCGTGGTGGCGGCCGAGCAGACGTAGTCGAAGTGCGGCGTGCCGCCGCGGACCACGACGCCGAGGGCGACGACGGCGTCCGCGCCGGCCGCGGCGGCGCGCGCGGCCGCCACGGGCAGCTCGAACGAGCCGGGGACGCGCAGCTCCTGCCACTCCCCCACCCCGGCCTCCCGCAGCGCCCGCCGGGCACCGTCGAGCAGCCCGTCCATGACGCGCTCGTGCCAGCTCGCCGCGACGACGACGACCCGCAGGCCCGTCCCGTCCGCCGTGATCGTCGGCGCTCCTGCACCGCTCATGCGCTCTCCTCCTCGAACGTCGGCGCCGACCGTCCGTCGGCCGGCGCGGCGAGGGCCAGCCGGTGGCCCATCGCGGTCTTCTTGGTCAGCAGGTACCGGTGGTTGTGGGCGCTCAGCCCCACCTCGAGGGGCGCGGTGCCGGCGACGTCGACGCCCGCCTGCCGCAGCCCCGCCACCTTGTCCGGGTTGTTGGTCAGCAGGGTCACGCGCCCGAGGCCCAGCGCCCGCAGGACGGCCGCCGCCGCGCCGTACTCCCGCGCGTCGACCGGCAGGCCGAGGTGGACGTTGGCCGCGACGGTGTCCAGCCCCGCGTCCTGCAGCGCGTAGGCGGCGACCTTGGCCGCGCTCGAGGACCCGGGCAGCCCCATCGCGGGCATGCCGGTGCTGCGGGTGTGGGAGGCGGGGCAGGTCGTGGTCTTCAAGCGCTCGATGGCCGCCGGCTACGCCGGCGTGCCCAACCCGCTGT
>NZ_LWGM01000170.1 GCF_001750215.1 Isoptericola variabilis
GGCGGCGCGCCGTCCCGGCGCCGCCCGCGCCGCCACCCCCGCGAGCACCCGCTCCAGCGGTCCGCGGCCGAGCAGGAACCGCCACGCCGTCGCGAGGAGCAGCGTGACCAGGACCATCACCGCGAGCGGGCCGTTGGTCTCGGAGCCCACCAGGTCCCAGCGCCAGATCGCCACGATCTGCAGCGAGTACACCGTCAGCGCCATCGACCCCACGGCGGCCAGCGGCGCCAGCACGCGGGCGCCGACGCGGCCGGCGTGCAGGCACAGCCCGAGCACCGCCAGGCCGAAGCCGCCGGAGCCGACGGCCTCGAGGGTGGTGTCGTGGTGCGGGCCGGACAGGAACAGGTAGGTCGTCGTCGGCCACGGGGCCGACCACGCGCCCGCGGTGAGCGACGCGGACTCGGCCTGCGTCTCGACCGCCTCCTGCCCGCCGGCAGCCCCGACGACCAGGCCGGAGAGGATCCCGCACAGCGACGCCGCCGCCAGGCCGCCCAGCACCAGCCCGGTGCGCAGGTTGTCGGACCGCAGGTCGCAGCGCCCGACGGCCATCCCGGCGAGGACGTACGCCATCCACACGATCGCGGGGTAGTGGCCGGTGAGGACGAAGTCGGTCACGGCGCCCGAGCCGTCCTGCGGCAGGCGCAGCCCCGCCCGCGCCAGCACCACGGGCCCCCACAGCGCCAGCGGTGGTCCGACGACGGCGACGACGACGGCCGCGGCCGCCAGCCGGCGCGGCGGCCAGCGCAGGAACGGCAGCGCGAGCACGAAGTAGCAGGCGTAGAAGCCGAGGATCAGGAACACGCGCGTGCCGAGCAGGTCGAGCAGGGCCACGAGCGCGAGCAGCAGGACGGCCCGGACGAGCAGCCGGGCGCGCGCCCGCACGAGCGCGTCGCCCTCGAGCGGCCGCGGGCCGCCGGTGACGAGGGCGAGCGACACGCCCGCCACGAGCGCGAAGAGGATCGACGAGCGCCCGTGCGCCAGCGACAGCCACCCCGGCAGCGTCCCCAGGTCGGCGGAGGTGACCCCGACGTGCGCGGTGAACATGCCCAGCACGGCGATGCCGCGCGCCAGGTCGACGCCGGTCACCCGGTCGGGGCCGCCCAGCAGCTGCGCGCCGTGCCGGCGCACCCAGCCCGCGCGGGTCGCGGTTCCCGCTGTCATGCCACGATCCTGGCAGGCCCGCGCCCGAACGCACCTGGTCCGCACCGTGAGAACCTGCGTGTCGCGGCCGCGCGGGGTCACTACGGTGGTGCGCATGACCGACCTGCGCATGGAGCGCGACCCCGAGCACCCCGCCGGCGCCGACCTCACGGACGCCATCGAGGCCCCGAGCACCCACCACACGGTGCCGAGCAAGGAGTCCGAGTCCTACACGCACGGCCACCACGAGTCCGTCCTGCGCGCCCACCGCGCGCGCACGGCGCAGAACTCCGCCGGCTTCCTGCTGCCGCACCTGCGCGACGACATGACGCTGCTCGACGTCGGCTGCGGGCCGGGCACCGTCACCGTGGACCTCGCCCGGATCCTGGCGGGCGGCGAGGTCGTCGGCGTCGACGCCTCCGAGACCGTGCTCGACGCCGCCCGCAACCACGCCGACGCCGTCGGCTTCACCAACGTGCGGTTCGAGCAGGCCAACGCCTACGAGCTGCCGTTCGAGGACGACACGTTCGACGTCGTCTACGCCCACCAGCTGCTGCAGCACCTGTCCGACCCGGTCGCGGCGCTGCGCGAGATGAAGCGCGTGGCCCGCCCGGGCGGCCTCGTCGCCGTGCGCGACGCCGACTACGCCGCCATGGCCTGGTACCCGGACTCGCCCGGGCTGACGGAGTGGAACACGCTCTACCACGAGGTCACCCACGCCTACGGGTTCGAGCCCGACGCGGGGCGCCACCTGCTGTCGTGGGTGCAGCAGGCCGGCTTCGACGTCCAGCAGACGGTGCCCTCGGCGTCGTCGTGGTGCTACGCCACGCCCACCGACCGGCAGTGGTGGGGCCAGGTGTGGGCCGAGCGCTGCGTCGCGTCGAACTTCGCGGGGCAGGCCAAGGAGTCGGGCCTCGCCGACGACGTCGCGCTCGAGCAGCTCGCGCAGGACTGGCTCACGTGGGCCCAGGCCCCGGACGGCTGGTTCGCGATCCTGCACGGCGAGGTGCTCGCCCGGGCCTGACCAGCGGCCCCGGCGCCGGGCAGGGGCATACCCTGTGCCCGTGCGCATCGCGAGATTCACCACCGGAGACGACCCCCGATTCGGCCTCGTGCAGCAGGAGGGCGACACCACCTACCTGGCCGTGCTGGGCGGCGACCCGCTGTACATGCCGGCCATGCCCACCGGCGAGCGCGTCGAGCTGGGCGACGGCGTCCGGCTGCTCGCGCCGGTGATCCCGCGCTCCAAGGTGGTGGCGATCGGCAAGAACTACGCCGACCACGCCAAGGAGATGGGCGGCGACGTGCCGGCCTCGCCGCTGCTGTTCTTCAAGCCGAACACCGCAGTGGTGGGCCCGGACGACCCGGTCGTGCTGCCGGACTGGACGCAGGAGGTCTCCTACGAGGCCGAGCTCGCCGTCGTCATCGGCAAGGTCTGCAAGGGCGCGACGCCGGAGTCGGCGCTGTCGTACGTGCTGGGCTACACCGTCGCCAACGACGTCACGGCCCGCGACGCGCAGCGCACCGACGGGCAGTGGGCCCGCGCCAAGGGCTTCGACTCCTCGCTGCCGCTGGGCCCGTGGATCGACACCGACCTCGACCCGGAGGACGTCGCCGTGCGCTCGCGCGTCAACGGCGAGCTCAAGCAGGACGGCCGCACGGCCGACATGGTGCTGGACGTGCCGTTCCTCGTCTCGTACGTGTCGCAGGCCATGACCCTGCTGCCGGGCGACGTCATCCTCACCGGCACCCCGGCGGGCGTGGGTCTCATGGACCACGGCGACGTCGTCGAGTGCGAGGTCGAGGGCATCGGCGTGCTGCGCAACCCGGTGCTGCGCCGGGACTGACGGCACCTCACCGGCCCCTCACCAGCTCCACCGACCACGGGCGGCGCCGCACGGCGCCGCCCGTGCTTCGATGGCCCCATGTCCGCGTGCTGTGAGCCGCCCGAGCTGCAGGGCCCGCAGGGTCCGCAGGGCTACGACCGGGTCTTCGACGACCGGGTGGCCCGGCACGACGCCGCGCGCTACCGCCGCTCCGGGCTGTCCTGGGACCCGCGCCGCGTCGTCGAGCTGTACCGGGCGGGCGTCGTGCGGGGCGAGACCCTGCTGGAGGTCGGCGCCGGCATCGGCGACCTGACGGTCGAGCTGCTGCGCGCCGGGATGCGCCGGTCCGAGTGCGTCGAGCTGTCCGGGGCGTACGACGCCGTCGCCGCGGACCTGCTGGCCGAGCACGGGCTGACGGGCCGGTGCGTGCGCCGCGCCGGCGACTTCGCCGCCCGGCCGGACCTCACCGCTCCGGCCGACGTCGTCGTGCTGCTCAAGGTGCTGTGCTGCTACCCGGACGCCCCGCGGCTGCTGGCCGCCGCGGCCGCCAAGGCCCGCCGCCACGTCGTCGTCAGCTACCCCCGCGACGCCTGGTGGGTGCGGGCCGGCGCGGCGGTGTGCGCGGCCTACCCGCGGCTGCGCCGCAGCGACTGGCGGTTCGTCGTGCACCCGCCGGCCGAGATCCGCGCCGCGCTGGCCGACGCCGGTCTGCGGCACGTGCGCACGGAGTCCCGCGGGGTGTGGGTGCTCGAGGTGCACGAGCGCGTCCCGGTCGCCGTCGACGGCGCGGGCGGCGCCCAGGACGCGGCCGGGGCCGCCGTCGTCGGCAACTAGGCTGGCACCGTGACTTCCGGCGCGCCCACCACCCCCAGCAGCCCCACCACCCCGGCCAGCGACGTCCGCGTCCGCTTCGCCCCGTCACCCACCGGCATGTTCCACGTCGGCGGTGCCCGGTCGGCGCTGTTCAACTGGGCCGTCGCCAAGCGCTCGGGCGGCACGTTCGTGCTGCGGATCGAGGACACCGACGCCGCCCGCAACAAGCCGGAGTGGACCCAGGGCATCCTCGACGCGCTGGCCGCGCTGGGCATGCACTCCCAGGACCCGACCTTCGAGGGCCCGTACTTCCAGTCCCAGAACGTCGAGCTGCACGCCGAGGCCGCGCGCCGGCTGTCCGAGGCGGGGCGCGCGTACTACTGCGACTGCACCCGCGAGGACGTCGCGGCGCGCACCGGCAACCCGCACTCCGGGTACGACGGCTTCTGCCGCGACCGGGGCCTGGCCTACGAGCCCGGCCGCGCCCTGCGGTTCCGCACCCCGGACGAGGGGGAGACCCAGGTGGTCGACCTCATCCGCGGCAACCCGGTGTTCCCCAACGACTCGATCGAGGACTTCGTCGTCGCCCGCGGCGACGGCTCGCCCGTGTTCCTGCTCGCGAACGTCGTCGACGACATGGACGAGCGCATCACGCACGTGATCCGCGGCGAGGAGCACCTGCCCAACACGCCCAAGCAGCAGCTGTTGTGGGAGGCGCTGGGCGCCACGCCGCCGGTGTGGGCGCACCTGCCGGTGATCGTCAACGAGAAGCGCCAGAAGCTGTCCAAGCGCCGCGACAAGGTGGCGCTCGAGGACTACCTGGCCGACGGCATCCTGCCGGAGGCGATGGTCAACTACCTCATGCTGCTCGGCTGGGCGCCGGGCAACGACGAGGAGATCCTGCCGTTCGAGGAGCTGGTGCGCCGGTTCGACGTCGCCGACGTCAACACCGCCTCGGCGTTCTTCGACGTCAAGAAGCTCACCGCGTTCAACGGCGAGTACATCCGCGCGATGGGTGTCGAGGACTTCGCCGCCGCGTGCGACCCGTGGCTGCACGCCCCGAGGGCGCCGTGGAGCGAGGAGCAGTTCGACGCCGCGGCGTTCGCCGCCGTCGCCCCGCTGGCCCAGACCCGCGTGGCGCTGCTGAGCGAGATCACCAACAACGTCGACTTCCTGTTCCTCGACGAGCCGGTGCACGACGAGCAGTCCTGGGCCAAGGCGATGAAGCCGCCGGCCGCCGAGCTGCTGCCCGACGCCCGCGCCGCGCTCGCCGAGCTCGAGGCGTGGGAGGCCGAGCCGCTCAAGGAGACCGTCACCGCGGTGGGGGAGAAGCACGGGCTGAAGCTCGGCAAGGCGCAGGCGCCGGTGCGCGTGGCCGTCACGGGCCGCACGGTGGGCCTGCCGCTGTTCGAGTCGCTCGAGGTGCTGGGGCGCGAGCGCACGCTGGCCCGCGTCGACGCCGCGATCGCCCGGCTCGCCGACGCGGCCGCCGGCACGCCGGCCGAGTGACGCGCCGATGACCAGCAGCGCGGTCGACGAGGCCGCCGAGCGGCCCGCGGCCGGCACCGTGGACGGCGTGCTGTTCGACGTCGACGACACGCTCGTGGACACCCGCGGCGCGTTCGCCGACGCGATCGGCGCGGTGCGCCGGGAGTTCCTGCCGCACGTGCCGCCGTCGCGCGAGCCGGAGATGCTCGCCGTCTGGCGCGACGACGTGCACGGTCACTACCGCGCCTACACGCGCGGCGAGCTGGGCTTCGACGAGCAGCGCCAGCGGCGCGCGGACGAGCTGCACGCCGCGTTCGGCGGCCCGCGCGTCGACGACGCGTTCTACCCCCGCTGGCTCGAGGTGTTCTGGGGCACGTTCGCCGCGTCCTGGCGCGCGCACGACGACGTCGCGTCGGTGCTGCGGGGGCTGGTCGCCGCCGGCGTGCGCGTCGGCTCGGTGACCAACGCCCGCGTGGCGCTGCAGGAGCAGAAGCTCGCCACCGCGGGCGTCGCCGGCGTTCCCGTGCTCGTGGGCGTCGACACGCTCGGCTTCGGCAAGCCCGACCCGCGCGTCTTCCTCGAGGGCTGCCGGCTGCTGGGCACCGACCCGGCGCGCACGGCGTACGTCGGCGACGAGCCGGACATCGACGCGCGCGCCGCGGCCGAGGCCGGGCTGGTCGGCATCTGGATCGACCGGCCGGGCGTGCGCCGCGAGGGCCCGTCCGCCGGCTCGCCCGACGACGCCACGGTGCCCGGCGTCCACCGCATCACGGGGCTCGACGAGCTGCGCAAGGTGCTCGGCCTGGCCTGAGGCTCAGCCGAGCAGCAGCACCAGCACCAGGCCCGCCACGGTGGCCAGCAGGGCCGCCAGCCCGCCGAGCACCAGCGTGCGCCGGCCGGTGCGCAGCAGCCGTGGCACGTCCACGCCGAGGCCGAGCGCGAACATCGCCGCCACGAACAGCACCGTGGTGACCGTGTCCGCCGCCGCGAGCACCGGCTCCGGCAGCACGCCGAGCGACCGCACCGCCACGGCGACGAGGAACCCCACCACGAACAGCGGGACGGGGGCCGGGCGGCGGGCGTCTCCGTCGCGCGGCCCGGCCGCCCGGGCGTCCCGCCGGCCGAGCACCGTGCCGACGCCGGCCACGAGCGGCGCCAGCAGCACCACGCGCGCCAGCTTCGCCACGGTCGCGGTGGCGAGCGCCGTCGTCGACACCGCGCCGGCGGCGGCGACCACCTGGGCGACCTCCTGGACGCTCGCGCCGATCCACAGCCCGGCCTGGGCGTCGTCGAGCCCCAGCAGCCGCGCCAGC
>NZ_LWGM01000171.1 GCF_001750215.1 Isoptericola variabilis
GGCCGTCCCGCGAGCGCGGGGGCGCGCGCCACGACGGCGTCGCGCACGCCCGCCCCTGCGCACCGCCGCGCACGCACCGAGGAGGAGACGACGGTGACCCAGCCTGCGACGAGCGGCGGGGGGACGTCCCCCGTCATGGTCCACGAGATGCTCCCCGGCCGCGTGCTGCTCGGCAGGGGAGCGCTGCGCGAGGTCCCGGCGCAGGTCGACCGGCTCGGCGCGCGGCGCGTGCTGGTCGTCGCCGCGCCGTCGGCCAAGGTGGTGGCCGACGACCTCGTCGAGGCGCTCGGCGAGCGCGTGGCGGCGGTGTTCGACCAGCCGCGCCAGCACACGCCCGCCGAGGTGACCGCCGAGGCGGTGGCGCTCGGGTGGGCCCACGGCGCCGACGGCGTGGTCACGCTCGGGGGCGGCTCCGCGATCGGCCTCGGCAAGGCGATCGTCGCCCGCACCGGGATGCCGCACGTGGCCATCCCGACGACCTACGCGGGCACGGAGGCCTCGCCGGTGCTCGAGGAGACCGTGGACGGCGTGGACACCGTCCGCCGGGACCCCGCCCTGGTGCCCGACGCCGTGGTCTACGACCCGCTCGTCACGCTGACCATGCCTCACGGCCTGACGCTCACCAGCGCCCTGCACGCCCTCGCGCACGCCGTCGAGGCGCTGTACGACGCCGACGGCACGCCGGTCACCCGCGCGTACGCGCTCGAGGCGGCCGAGTGCATCCTCAACGCGCTGCCGGTGGTGCTCGACGACCCGGGCGACGTCGTCTCCCGCGAGCGCCTGCAGGGCGCGGCGTGGCTCGCCGGGCTGTGCCAGGCGTACGGGCGGATGGGCCTGCACCACCAGCTCGCGCACGCGCTGGCCGACGCGTTCGACCTGCCGCACGCCGAGCTGCACGCGCTGCTGCTGCCGCACGTCATGGCGTTCAACCTGCGCGCCGCGCCCGACGCCGCCGCCCGGCTCGCGCGGGTGTGCGGCGGCAGCGCGGTGGCCGAGGTCATGCAGCTGGTGCGCAGCCACGGCGGCCCGACGGCGCTGTCCGAGCTCGGCGTGCCCGCCGCCGGCCTGCGCGCCGTGGCCGAGGCGGTGGCCGCCGACCCGGCGCCCAACCCCCGCCCGCTCGACGCCGAGTCGGTGCTGCACCTGCTCGAGGAGGCGTGGTGACGGCTCGGCTCAGTGCTCGCTGGTGAGCGCCGGCCTCCTCTCCATGCCCTTGAGGCCGTTCCAGGCCAGGTTGACCAGGTGCGCCGCGACCTCTTCCTTCTTGGGCCGGCGGGCGTCCAGCCAGTACTGGCCGGTCAGCGCGATCATGCCGACGAGCATCTGCGCGTACAGCGGCGCGACGCGCGGCTCCAGGCCGTTGGACCGGAACTGCGCGACGAGGATGTGCTCCACCTGCGTGGCGACGTCGCCGATCAGCGAGGAGAAGGTGCCGGTGGCCTGCGCCACCGGGGAGTCGCGCACCAGGATGCGGAAGCCGTCCTCGTGCGCCTCGATGTAGTCGAGCAGCGCCAGGGCGGTGCGCTCCACCATCACCTTGGGGTGGCCGCCGGCGGCCAGCGCCCCGGTCAGCGCCGTGGTCAGCGCCTGCACCTCCCGGTCGACGACGACGGCGTAGACGCCCTCCTTGCCGCCGAAGTGCTCGTAGACCACGGGCTTGGACACCTCGGCGCGCGCCGCGATCTCCTCGACGCTCGTGCCCTCGAAGCCCTTCTCGGCGAACAGCCCGCGGCTGACCGTGAGCAGCTGCTCACGGCGCTGGCTCGCGGTCATGCGGGCGCGCGTGGCTCGGGCGGGCGCGCGGCGGGGATCGCGAGGCTCGGGGGGCATGCGAGCCATTGTGCCCGCCGCCGCGCTCCGGGCGCCCGCGAGGACCGCCGCGGGCACCGTCGCGGGCACCGCCGCGAGGACCGTCGCGGGCACCGAGCGCCGGCCGCCGGGGGTGGGCCCGTACGGGGGCAGCCCCGCGGACCTGGCAGACTGTCGCAGGGACGTGCGGCGGTGCGCGCGGGGCGGCGCCCACCGCTGAACCGTCCGTTCCGCCTTGGTGTAATCGGCAGCACAGGGGTTTTTGGTGCCCTTGGTCCAGGTTCGAGTCCTGGGGGCGGAGCTGGTGCCAGCACCCGAGGAGAGATGGGAGCACTCGTGGTCTCGACAGGCTCGACCACACCGGCGGGGCAGCCCGCCGACGGCGCGGCGTCGTCCGCACCCCGGCCCGCCGCGGTCGTCGTCCTGGCGGCCGGCCAGGGCACCCGGATGAGGTCGTCCCGGCCCAAGGTGCTGCACGCCGTCGGCGGGCGCAGCCTCCTGGGCCACGCCATGGTCGCCGGGCGGGCCCTGGAGCCGCAGACCCTCGCCGTCGTCGTGCGCCACGGCCGCGACCTGGTCGCGGCGGAGGTCGAGCGGGTCGACGCCGAGGCGCTCGTGGTCGACCAGGACGAGGTGCCCGGCACCGGCCGCGCCGCGCAGTGCGCCCTCGAGGCGCTCGACGCCCGCGGCCCGCTCGACGGGCCGGTCGTGGTCACCGCGAGCGACGTGCCGCTGCTCGACGGGGAGACGCTGGCCCAGCTCGTGGCCGCGCACGTCACCGACGGCAACGCCGTGACGATCCTGACCACCGTCGTCGAGGACGCCACCGGCTACGGCCGGATCGTGCGCGAGGACGGCACCGGGGACGTGCTGGCGATCGTCGAGCACAAGGACGCCACCGACGCCCAGCGCGAGATCCGCGAGATCAACACCTCGATCTTCGTGTTCGACGCCGACGTGCTGCGCCGCGGCCTCGCCTCGCTGGGCACGGACAACGCCCAGGGCGAGATGTACCTGACCGACGTCGTCGCCTTCGCCCGTGCCGAGGGCCGCACGGTCCGCGCGGTCATCACCGACGACCCGGTCGCGGTGGAGGGCACGAACGACCGCCTCGCGCTGTCGGTGCTCGGCAAGGAGATGAACCGCCGCATCCTCGAGCGCTGGATGCTCGACGGCGTCACGGTCGTCGACCCGCAGACCACGTGGGTGGACGTCGACGTCGAGCTCGCGCCCGACGTCACCCTGCTGCCGGGCACGCAGCTGCACGGGGCCACCACGGTCGCCGAGGGCGCCACGGTCGGCCCGGACACCACGCTCACCGACGTCGAGGTCGGCCCCGGCGCCACGGTGGTGCGCACGCACGGGTCCCTGGCCGTGATCGGGGCCGGGGCGAGCGTCGGCCCGTTCGCCTACCTGCGCCCGGGCACCGTGCTCGGCGAGCGCGGGAAGATCGGCACGTTCGTCGAGACCAAGAACGCCGAGATCGGCGCGGGCGCCAAGGTGCCCCACCTGTCGTACATCGGCGACGCCACGATCGGCGAGGGCTCCAACGTGGGCGCCGCGACGGTGACGCTCAACTACGACGGCGTGGCCAAGCACCGCACGGTCATCGGCGCGCACGCCAAGGTCGGCGGCGACAACATGCTCGTCGCCCCCGTGACGGTCGGCGACGGCGCGTACACGGCCGCGGGCTCCGTCATCACCCGCGACGTGCCCGCGGGCGCGCTCGGGGTGAGCCGTGCGCAGCAGCGCAACGTCGAGTGCTGGGTGGAGCGCAGGCGCCCCGGCACCCCCGCCGCCGAGGCCGCCGCGCGCGCCCGCGCCGACGCCGGCCCCGACCCCGCCGACCCCGCTCCCGTCCCTGCCGCCGACGCCGCCCCCGAAGGAACCTCGCACTGATGAACAACTCGATCCACGGCTCCGGCGAGCGCAACCTCGTCCTGGCGAGCGGCCGCGCCCACCCGGAGCTGTCCCAGGCGGTCGCCGACGAGCTCGGCATCGCCCTGCTCCCGGTCTCGGCGTACGACTTCGCGAACAGCGAGACGTACGTGCGGTTCGGGGAGTCGGTGCGCGGCACGGACATCTTCCTGCTGCAGTCGCACACCGCGCCCGTCAACCAGTGGCTCATGGAGCAGCTGCTCATGGTCGACGCCGCCAAGCGCGCCTCGGCCAAGAGCGTCACCGTGGTGGCACCGTTCTTCGCCTACGCCCGCCAGGACAAGAAGAGCCGCGGCCGCGAGCCGATCTCGGCGCGCCTGGTGGCCGACCTGCTCAAGACCGCCGGCGCGGACCGCATCATGAGCGTCGACCTGCACACCCCGCAGATCCAGGGCTTCTTCGACGGCCCGGTGGACCACCTGTGGGCCATGCCGGTGCTCACCGACTACGTGCGCACCCGCGTGGACACCTCCAACGTCACGGTGGTCTCGCCCGACGCCGGCCGCATCCGCGTGGCCGAGCAGTGGGCGGCCAAGCTCGGCGGCGGGCCGCTGGCCTTCGTGCACAAGACCCGCGACGTCACGCGCCCCAACAAGTCGGTCGCCAACCGCGTCGTGGGCGACGTCGCCGGCCGGGAGTGCGTGCTGGTCGACGACCTCATCGACACCGGCGGCACGATCGCCGAGGCCGTCAAGGTGATCATGGACGCCGGCGCGAAGTCGGTCGTCGTGGCCGCCACGCACGGCGTGCTCTCCCACCCTGCGGCGCAGCGCCTGTCCGAGTGCGGCGCCTCGGAGGTCGTGATCACCGACACCCTGCCCATCGCGACCGACCGGCGGTTCGACCAGCTCACCGTGCTGTCGATCGCGCCGCTGCTGGCCCGCGCGATCCGCGAGGTGTTCGACGACGGCTCGGTCACCTCGCTGTTCGACGGCAACAGCTGACCGGAGCGCGACGCGCGCCCGGCCGAGCACGGAGGGCCCGCCGGCGGTGCGCCGGCGGGCCCTCCGTGCTCGGCGCGGGCTCCGGCGTTTCCCGGAGCCCGCGGGGCCGGGTACAGTAGTCCGGTTGCCTCGGCGAGGGACGTAGGACGGGCCTCGTGGTTCCGTCGAGATCCGTGATCGACTGGGCGGTCGTGACGCGCGTGAGCGCGCGTCCCCGTGAGTCGTGCGCGTCCGTCATGGGTCCCACGCCGACGCAGCCGCCCCCGAGACCTCCCGCTGGTGCTGCCAGCGGCACACCACGCGAACCCGTAGGAGTTGTTCCATGGCCGAGATCAAGCTTGTCGCCGAGGCCCGCACCCAGTTCGGCAAGGGTGCCGCCCGCCGCATCCGCCGCGAGGACAAGATCCCCGCCGTCCTGTACGGCCACGGCACGCAGCCGGTGCACATCACCCTGCCGGGCCACGAGTCGATGCTGGCGCTGCGCCACTCGAACGCGCTCTTCGCGATCGAGCTCGAGGGCGAGTCGCACCTGGCCATCGCCAAGGACGTCCAGCGCGACCCGATCCGCGGCTTCATCGAGCACATCGACCTGCTCGCCGTGCAGCAGGGCGAGAAGGTCGCCGTCGACGTGACGGTCAACGTCGTGGGCGAGTCCGCCCCCGGCACGATCCACCTGGTCGAGGCGCAGACGCTCTCCGTCGAGGCCGAGGCCACGCACCTGCCCGAGTCGGTCGACGTGGACATCACCGGCCTGGAGGCCGGCACGACCGTCACCGCCGGCGAGGTCAAGCTCCCGCAGGGCGCGACGCTCGTCGTCGAGCCGGAGCACATCGTCGTCACCATCGCCGAGCCGCGCGGCGAGGCCGCCGAGGCCGAGGGCGAGACCGAGGGCACGGTCGAGGAGACCGCGACCGCCGCGGAGTGACCTCCCTGCGGCGGGTCCACCCCGCCGCAGGCCCGGCGTCCCGCCGGACCACCAGGACCCTGGCCGAGGCGCCCGGTACCGTGACGGACCGGGCGCCTCGGCGCGTCCCGCACCGTCCCCTGCACCCCGACCGAGGAGACCCATGACCGACACGCCCTGGCTCGTCGTCGGGCTCGGCAACCCCGGTGCCCAGTACGCGGGCAACCGGCACAACGTGGGCCAGATGGTGCTCGACCTGCTCGCCGAGCGCGCCGGCGTGCGGTTCTCGCGGCACGCCCGCGCCCAGGCCGTGGTGGGCGAGGGGCGCCTGGGCGTGCTGCCGGGCGGACGCCCGGGGCCGCGGGTGGTGCTGGCCAAGCCCACCACCTACATGAACACCTCCGGCGGCCCGGTGTCCGGGCTGGCGAAGTACTACGGCGTGGAGCCGGAGCAGGTCGTCGTGGTGCACGACGAGGTCGACATCCCGTTCGACACGATCAAGCTCAAGATCGGCGGCGGCGAGGGCGGGCACAACGGCCTGCGGGACATCACCAAGGCGCTGGGCACCAAGGACTACGTGCGGGTGCGGGTCGGCGTCGGGCGCCCGCCGGGGCGCATGGACACCGCCGACTTCGTGCTCAAGGACTTCAGCGCGACGGAGAAGAAGGACCTGCCGATCCTGGTCGACGACGCCGCCGACGCCGTCGAGATGGTGCTCACCGCGGGCCTGCTCGCCGCGCAGGGCCGCTTCCACACGAAGGCCTGACGGTGGCCCCGGGGGACGACCGCCCGCGCCCGCCGATGACGCCGGCGCGCGAGGCGCCTACTGTGCCCTCATGAGCCGCGAGGACCCGTACACCGTGCCGGACCAGCCCGAGGGGGCGGGCCGCCCGCGCCCCGACGACGGCCCGGCGTCCCCGGGCGGGCCGGAGCCCGCCGCCCACGAGGCGCCGCC
>NZ_LWGM01000172.1 GCF_001750215.1 Isoptericola variabilis
CGCGCCGGCGACGACGCCGGCCCCCGCGGGCCACGCGACCGCATCCCCGAGCTGCCGCCCAGGGCCGACGCCGCGGCGCAGGACGCCGCGCTCGAGCGGCACGGGGCCGTGCTCGTCCCGCTGACACCGGCGGGAACCACCCCGCGCACCTGAGCCGGGCGCGACCGGCGCGCATCCCGAGGACCACCCCGCCGGAGCACCCGAGCGGCAGGGCTGGCCCGTGCCGGCTCGTCCCGGCTGCCCCGCCCGGTGCGCGGCGGACGGGGTTGTTTGCTCCGTGCTTGGCACACTTTTATCTACGGGCGCGTGCGGAACGGCGCAATGCCGTTGCCCGGCGGCACGAGGGGCGGGACGCTGGGCCGCATGACGCTGCGCACCGTGGTGCTCGTCGAGGGCGCGAGCGACCGCGCCGCGGTGGAGACGCTCGCCGCGCGCCGCGGCCTCGACCTGCCCGCGGCCGGCGCCGTCGTCGTGACCATGGGCGGGGCGGGCGGCGCGTCCCGCGCCGTCGACGCCGCCCGCGTGGCGGGCTTCGGCGTCTGCGGGCTGTACGACGCGGCCGAGCAGGGCTTCGTCGCCCGCGCCCTCCGGCGGCAGGGTCTCGCCACGACCGGCGACCGCGCCGAGCTCGCGGCTCTCGGCTTCCATGCCTGCGTGCGCGACCTCGAGGACGAGCTGGTCCGCGCCCTGGGGGTCGACGCCACGCTCGCCGTCGTCGCGCAGGAGGGCCACCTTCCCCGGTTCCGCACGTTCAGCGGCCAGCCGGAGTGGCGCGGCCGGCCCGCCGTCGACCGGCTCCACCGGTTCTGGGGCACGACGGCGGGCCGCAAGGAGCACTACGGGCGCGCGCTCGCCGCCGCGACGCCCGTCGAGCCGCCGCCGATCGCCGCGCTCCTCGACGAGGTGGCCGCCCGTGCCGGCAGCAGGCCGGGGAGCGACGCCCTGGCGCCGTGACGCCGGCGGGTCGCAGGCGCGGTCCGGGGCGGGACGGCGAGCACCGGGAGCCTCGCTAGCCTGGCTGGCATGAGGTTCGAGGTCGAGGCCGTCCTGTTCGACATCGACGGCACGCTGGTGGACTCCACGCCCGCCGTGGAACGCATCTGGGAGACCTGGGCCGGCCGCCACGGGCTCGACCTCGAGGCGATCCTGCGCGTGTGCCACGGCCGCCGCTCCGAGGACACCGTCGCGCTGTTCCTCCCCGCCGACGAGCGCGCCGCCGCGGTGGCCGAGCTCGAGCAGCTGGAGCTCGAGGACCTGGACCGGGTGGAGGCCCTGCCGGCCACGCGGGACCTGCTCCCCCGCCTGCCCGCCCGGCGGTGGGCGGCCGTCACGTCCGGCTCGCAGCGGATCATGCGCGCCCGGCTCACCGCGGCCGGGCTCCCGGTGCCCGAGGTGCTCGTCGCGGCCGGGGACGTCACCGCGGGCAAGCCGGCCCCGGACGGCTACCTCAAGGCGGCGGCCGCGCTCGGCGTCGACATCGAGCGCTGCCTCGTCGTCGAGGACGCTCCCGCCGGCCTCGCCGCGGGCCGGGCAGCCGGAGCCCGAACCCTCGCGGTGACCACCTCGCACGACGCCGCCGAGCTCACTGACGCCGACGCGACCGTCCCCGACCTCTCCCGCGTGGCGGTCGAGGTACGCCCCGACGGGCTCGTGGTGACGGCCGGCTAGGCCACCCCCTGGCGTCCCAGGCCGCTGTGTCGCGGGCGCTGCGGGCGCGGAGGCGGTTGCGCTTGGCACACTATTCCCCGCGCAGCAGCGGCGGGAGCGCGCCCCGGCTCACGGCAGGTGGGCCTCCAGCAGGTCCGCCGCCGCCCGAGCCCCGCCACGGGCGCGCAGGTCGGCGCCGAGCCGGGCCGCGGCGACGCGGTACGCGGGGTCGCCGGCGACGCGCCGGTAGGCCGCGGCGACCGCCGCCGGCCGCGGCGTGCCGGTGCGCAGGTCGACCCCCGCCCCGTGCCAGCCGAGGCGTGCCGCGATCTCGGGCTTGTCGAGGTCCCCGCCGGCCACGACCAGCGGGACGTCGTGCCGCAGCGCCTGGAGCACTCCCCCGTAGCCGCCGTTGGTGATCATCACCGCGGTCCGGGGCAGCAACGCGGGGTACGGCACCATCGACGCCACCCGCGCGTTCGCGGGCAGCGGTCCCGGCAGCGGGGCCGTGCGGTGGCCCGTGCCGACGACGACGAGCACGTCCTCGTCCGCGAGCGCCGCGAGGGCCGGGAGGATCAGGTCCCGCGGGTCCACGTTCGCCGTCCCCTGCGTCACGTGCACCACGGGCACCTGGGCGCGCAGGACGTCGTCCCACCACGGCGGCAGCGCCGCGGCCGGTGCGGGCGCGCCGTCGTCGGTGAGGTCGCCGACGAAGCGGATGTGCGGGGGCAGGTCGTCGCGCGGGTAGTCGAGGGCGGGCGAGCCCGCCGCCACGACGAGCCGGGGCGAGAACCACATGGTCGCGAAGGTCTCGCCGTCGGGCGCGAGGCCGACGGCGCGGCGCGTGCGCTGGTACTCCCGCGTGAGCAGGCGCGTGCCGACGCCGGACACGGCGCCCAGGACGGCGTCGCGCACGCGGCCCACCGCGCCGCGGGCGGGCGTGAGGCCCAGACCGGTGGGCGGGATGCCCTTGCCCGGCAGCCACACGGCGATCGGTGACACCGTCACCCAGCGGCAGCCGAGCCGCTCCGCCGCGAACCGGGTGCCGAGCGCCATCGGGTCCCCGGCGAGCAGGTCCCAGGGCTCGGCCTCGTACGCGGCCTGCAGGTCGGCCGCCTGGGCCGGAGCGGTGCCGAGGAACAGGTCCTGCAGGTTGACGAGCACCTGGCGGAAGCCCTTGCGCTCGCGCATCCGGGGGAACGTCGCGGCGAGGTCGCGCTCGTCGAGGTCCGGCGCCCGCTGCCACGGCACGGCGCCCGCACCCACCGCCTCGACGTCGCCCGCGTAGGGCCGGCCGGTGTACACGCGCACGTCGTGCCCGCGGCGCACGAGCTCGGCCGCGACGGCACGGACCGGCCGGAGGTGCCCGGCGAACGGCATCGCCGTCAGCATGATCGACGCCATGCGCGAACTATCACAGCGCGGCGCCGGCCGCGCCCCCCGCGGCGGGCACCGCGCGGCCGTCCTGCGGTGCGGGTGCGGGATGCGTGCCGAGGCCCGCGGGATCACGGTGGAGATGGCTCCGGGAGATGCAGCAGCGCGTCCGGCAGCGCGGTCGCCGACCCCTGCCGTCCCGCCCGGTACGCCCCCGTCCAGCAGTACCGCAACCCCAGGAGATGCCATGATCACGACGCAGCAGATCGACGCCCTGGCCGGCGCCACCGTCCTCGGCGAGGACGGCTCGCGAATCGGCAAGGTCGGTCAGGTCTACCTGGACGACCAGAGCGGTGCGCCGCAGTGGGTCACGGTCAGCACGGGCCTGTTCGGCACGTCCGAGTCGTTCGTGCCGCTGGAGGCGGCGACGCTCGAGGGGGACGACCTGCGGGTGCCCTACAGCAAGGACTTCGTCAAGGACGCGCCACGGGTCGAGCCGGACGGCCACCTCGAGGAGTCCGAGGAGGCCCGGCTGTACGAGTACTACGGGCTGACGGGCGGCAGCGCGGGCGTCGCCGGCACGTCGCCGGAGGCGGAGACGGAGGCGGGCGGACTCGGGGCCGGGGCGGGCCTCGGGGCCGGCACCGGCACGGGGGACGTCGCCGGCGGGTACGCCGGGCAGGACGTCCCTACCGGCACGACGGCCGACACGACCGGCGGCGGCTACGTCACCGGCGGCACGACGACGGGCCACGGCCTCACCGGCGACGCGACCGTCGGGCGTGACACCTCCGGCCCGACCACGGACAGCGCGATGACCCGCTCCGAGGAGGAGCTCAAGGCGGGCACGCGGACCCAGGAGGCCGGTCGCGCCCGGCTGCGCAAGTACGTCGTGACCGAGCAGCAGACCACCACGGTGCCGGTCTCGCGCGAGGAGGTGCGTGTCGAGCGCGAGCCCATCACCGAGGGCAACGTCGACGCAGCCCTGGACGGCCCGACGATCTCGGAGGAGGAGCACGAGGTGGTCCTCCACGAGGAGGTCCCCGTCGTGACCACCGAGGCGCGCCCGGTGGAGCGCGTCCGGCTCGACACCGAGACGGTGACGGAGCAGCAGACGGTCACCGGCGACGTGCGCAAGGAGCAGATCGAGGTCGGAGGCGACGACCCGGGTCGCGGCGTCACGCCGTGACCCGCACCGGCACCGTGAGGTCCTGAGCGCAGGTCGGCGCCCGGCACCACCGCGGCCACGCACGAGGTCCGACGACCGCGTGCGTGGCCGCGGCGCGTCCCGCCGGGTCCGTGCCGCCCGCCCGCGGCGCGAGACCGGCCTCGTCACCCACTTCCGCGCTGACCGGCCCTCGCCGCGGGCCTACCCTCGGACGCACAGGGGGGACGTCTCACCGCGGCCGGTACGAGGAGGTCCGCCGATGGCAGGGTCGATCCACCGATGACCGGCGAGCACCGGCCGGCGCCGCAGCAGACCGTCGCCGGCACACCGCCGGCGCGCTCGCCAGGCCGGGACAGGTACCTGGACCTGCTGCGTGCCGTCGCGTTGCTGCGGGTCGTGGCGTACCACACCTTCACCGGTGTCGGCTGGCTGAGCATCGCCTTCCCGGCGATGGGCGTCATGTTCGCGCTCGCCGGGTCGCTGATGGCGCGCTCGCTCGAACGGCCGGCTGGGCCGGTCCTGCGCAGCCGCGCGCGGCGGCTGCTGCTGCCGCTGTGGGTCTTCGCCGCTGTCGTCCTTGGGGTGGTGCTGTGGGAGGGCTGGCGCCCCACGACGGCGGGCGGCTGGTGGGGCCTGCTGCTGTGGTTCGTGCCGGTCGGCGACGCGCCGGCGCCCGCGAGCGTCGGGCCGGAGCAGGGGCCGATGGATCCGGCCTGGGCGCTGCAGTCGGCCGACCTCCTGTGGTACATCCGCACGTACTTCTGGCTCATGCTGCTCTCCCCGTGGCTGCTGCGGGCGTTCCGGCGGTGGCCCTGGCCCACGCTGCTCGCACCGCTGGTGCCCGCCGTCCTCCTGGGGCTCGGGGTGGTCACGTTCCCCGCACCGTTCGACAGCCCGGTGACGGACCTGGTCACCTTCGCCGCGTGCTGGCTGCTCGGCTTCGCCCACCACGACGGGCTCCTCGCGCGGATCCCCCTGCGCCGCGTGCTGCTCGTCGGCGGCGCGCTCATGGCAGCGGGCCTGTGGTGGGCGTGGCTCCACGTCGCGGAGAACGGCTGGGACCTGTACCTCACGCCCTTGGCGCAGGCGCTCTGGTCGCTCGGCGCGTGCGTGCTGCTGCTGCGCGTCTCACCGTCGTGGGCCGTGCTGCCCCGGCCGTTGCGGTTCCTCGGCCCTGCGGTCACGCTGATCAACAACCGGGCGGTCACGATCTATCTCTGGCACAACGTCCTCGCGGCGCTCACGGTGCCCCTGATCGACCCTCTGTGGAGGGTCTCGGCGCTCGAGCGGTCGGTCCCGTGGCTGCTGGGCAGCGCCTGGCTGCAGCTCGTCCTCGTGTGGGTGCTGCTCGCGGGGGTGATCCTCGCGGTCGGGTGGGTCGAGGACGTCGCGGCCCGCCGCCCGCCGCGGCTGTGGCCGACGGGTCGAGCACGCCCCCGTGCCACACTCGCCGCATGAGCGAGCCCACACCGCCCGTCCGCCAGCTCCGCCTCGTCGTCGAGGCCGAGGACTACGAGACCGCCCTCGCCTTCTACCGCGACGTGCTCGGCCTGCCGCAGCTCGAGGCCTACGAGGGCGGCGACGGCGCCCACGTGGCGATCCTCGACGCCGGGCGTGCCACGCTGGAGATCGCCAACCCCGCCCAGAAGCGGCTGATCGACAACGTCGAGGTCGGGCGGCAGGTGGCGCGGCACGTGCGGGTCGCGTTCGAGGTCGAGGACACGCGCTCGACGACGGCGCGGCTGGTCGATGACGGCGGGGCCGAGCTCGTCGCGCCGCCCACCGAGACGCCGTGGCGCTCCCTCAACGCCCGGCTCGAGGGGCCGGCCGGGCTGCAGCTGACCATCTTCCAGGAGCTCGGCCCGACGGACTGAGCCCACGCCCGACCGGCCGAGACGTGGCGCACGCTCGAAGCCCGGTGGGGCGCGCGCCGCCGGGCCGTGGTACGACGACGGCATGGCAACGACGGCCGGCACCCTGCTCGCGGCCTACCTGCGCGACCAGGTGACCGCCCTCGCCGACGCCGAGACGGAGATCGCCGCAGGCGGCGCGGACGGCGTCCACGACGCCCGGGTCGCGGGCCGGCGGCTGCGCACCGCGCTGCGGGACCTCCCCCGCGTGCTGGACGACGACGCGACCGCGGACGTGCCCGAGCGCCTGCGCGCGTGGACCCGCCGGCTGGGCGAGGCGCGCGACCTCGAGGTGCAGCTCGCGGCGCTGGAGGAGCTCGGCACCGAGACCGCCCGGGCCCGCGCCCGCGACACGCTGGGTCCGCGCCTGACGGCCGCGCGCGACGCCGTCGTCGAGCACCTCTCGGCGCCCTACCACCTGGGGCTGCGGGCCGACCT
>NZ_LWGM01000173.1 GCF_001750215.1 Isoptericola variabilis
CAACTCCCAGCAGGAGGGCCAGGGCGGCATCGAGCGGATGTACGACGACGTGCTCGCCGGCACGCCCGGGACCACGACGTACGAGCGCTCGCGCGACGGCGGTGGCGCCCACGCGCTCGGGCTCCGCGGCGTCGGTCGCGTCGCCGGCGGCGAGCTCCGCCGCCGCCGTCGCCTCGGCCTTGCGGCCGCCGGCGAAGCGCTTGACCAGCGTCGGCACCAGCATGATGACGACGGTCAGGACGAGGATCCCGAGCGACAGCGGCTCCCGGAACAGCACGGTGAGGTCGCCGTTGGCGTAGGAGGACGTCTGCACGAGCGCCCGCTCCACCATCGGGCCGAGCACCAGGCCCAGGATCAGCGGCGCCGTGGGGTAGCTGAACTTCTTGAAGAGGAAGCCGGCGACGCCCGCGGCCAGCAGCACCGGCAGTGCGAACAGGTTGTTCTGCACGGCGTAGGCGCCGAGCATGCTGAAGAACAGGATCGCCGGGTACAGGTAGGCGTACTTCAGCCGGAGCACCTGGGCGAACGCCGGCGCCAGCGGCAGGTTGAGCACCAGCAGGATCACGTTGCCGATGAAGAACGACGTGAGCAGGCCCCACACGAGGCTCGGCTGGTTGTCGAAGAGCAGCGGGCCCGGCTGGATGCCGTACATCACGAACGCGCCGAGCAGCACCGCGGTGGTGGTGCCGCCGGGGATGCCGAGCGCCAGCGTGGGCACGAAGTTCGCGTTCGCGGCGGCGTTGTTGGCCGACTCGGCCGACGCCACGCCCTGCAGGGCGCCCTTGCCGAACTTCTTGCGGTGCGGGCTGACCTGCTTCTCGACGCCGTAGCCGACCAGCGCGGCGAGCGTGGAGCCGGCGCCGGGGAGGCAGCCGAGCAGGAAGCCGATGCCGCTGCCGCGCAGGATCGCCGGCATCGACTCCTTGACGTCCTTGGCCCGGATGACCATGTCCTTCATGCGGGTGCGGATCGGCTGCACGCCGCCGTCGCCGATCTGGCTGACCACCTCGCCGACGGCGAAGACACCGATCATCACGACGACGAAGTCGATGCCGCCGAGCAGGTTGACGCTGCCGAAGGTGAAGCGGGACTCCACGAACCCGGAGGACATGCCCACGGTGGACAGGAAGATGCCCAGCCCGGCCATGACCAGGCCCTTGGCCAGGTTGTCGCCGGAGAAGGAGATGATCGTGAACAGGCCCATGATCATCACGGCGAGCATCTCGGCGGGGCCGAACCGCAGCGCGAAGCTCGCGATCGGCGCGGCCACCAGCATGAGCAGCACCAGCGACGCGATGGCGGCCACGAAGGAGCCGATCGCGGCGATGGCCAGCGCCTTGCCCGCCTGGCCCTTGCGCGCCAGGGCGTACCCGTCGACGACGGTGGCCACGGCGTTCGCGTCGCCCGGCGTGGCGATGAGGACGGCGGCGATGGTGCCGCCGTACTGGCAGCCGTAGTAGATGCCGGCCAGCATGATCAGGGCCGTGACCGGCTCCATGGTCAGCGTGAGCGGCAGCAGGATCGCGACGCCGGTGGTGGCGCCGAGCCCCGGCAGCATGCCGATGACGGTGCCGAGCAGCACGCCGACGAAGCACCAGAGCAGGTTCTCCGGCGTGAGGGAGGTCTGGAACCCCAGCAGGATGTTGTCGATCATCGGTGCACCTCCCTCAGATCAGCCCGAGCGCGCCGGTGGCGAGCGGGACGTTGAGCGCCACCCCGAAGACGAGGTAGCCGAACGCGAAGGCGCCGACGCCGCCGAGGAGGCCCACCCACAGCGGCTTCTTCTCGACGAACGTGAGCAGCACGGCGACCATCAGGCTGAGCGCGAGGAGCAGGCCGATCGCGTAGGACAGGACGACGGCCAGCAGGATCACGCCGAAGACGACGGCGACGGCGCGGCCGCGCTGCTTGGTGGTGCGGCCGAACACGTCGAGCTCCTCCGGCTCGTCGGTCGCGACGGCGTCGGCCGCGGGCGCCGCGGCGATCGCGGCGCGCTCGGCCCGGAACGCCTTGAGGCACTCCCAGGCGCCGGCGACCACCATGAGCGCGCCGGCGGCGACCGGCATCATGCCGGGGCCGACCAGGCCCTCCGGCGTCTCGACGCCGTAGCCGATGCCGGCGACGAGCACCGCGGCGCCCAGCGCGAGCAGGACCAGGCGCATCGCCCAGGCGCCGCGGTTCACCGGCGCGGTGCGCGCGCTCACTGCTCGCCTCCCGAGTCGCGGGTGGCGGTCCGGGCCGGGCAGCGGTGCTGCCGCCCGGGGGCCAAGCTGAGCCTCATCATCGATGGCTGCCTCTCTGCGGGAGAGCCCCATAGCTCTCACCGTCCGACGTCGATCCAATAGGATCTATCCGAGAACGGTCCGTAGTGTGTCACGTCACACCAGCGGGTGCAACGACTTGCCGACCTGCGTCGCCGCGGCGTCGCCCGGCGGCTGACCGCCGGAGCGGCCGGTCAGCGGAGCCGGACGGGCGGCGGGAGCGCCGGGCCGGGCCCGGCGCTCCCGCGCCACGGCTCAGAGCACCGCGAGGGCGCGGTTCTCCTGGGTGCGGCGCCCGAGCGCGACGGCGATGCCGAAGGCGCGCTGGCTGGGCCCGAGGTGGGCCTTGTTCTGGCCGACGATCCCGTAGGCGGTGCCGTGCGCCGGCGTGGCGATCGGCACCGGCAGGCCGCCCTGCACGGTCACGCCCTGGTCGAAGCCCATGAGCTTCATCGCGATCTGGCCCTGGTCGTGGTACATCGTCACGACGCCGTCGTACTCGCCGTCGCGCGCGGCGATGAAGACCGTGTCGGACGGGAACGGTCCCGAGGCGTCGATCCCCTCCGCCTGGGCCAGGCGGACGCCCGGCGCGATGTGGTCGATCTCCTCGCGGCCGAACTGCCCGCTCTCGCCGGCGTGCGGGTTGAGCGCGCACACCGCCAGGCGCGGCTTCTCGACGCCGTTGGCGTTGACCACCTCGTGCAGCAGGCGGATGGCGTCGAGCACCGAGCGGGCGCTGATCCGCTCCGCGACCTCCTTGATGGCGCAGTGCGACGTCACGCGGGACGTGGTGAGACCCGGGACGAAGTTAAGCTCCGAGGTGACGCCGTCGTAGCCGAGCTCCTTGGCGAACCAGCGCAGCTCGTCCTCCTCGTGCATCCCGGCGTCGTGCAGGGCCGACTTGTTCAGGGGCAGGAACATGATCGAGTCGACCTTGCCCTGCTTGAACAGCTCGAGGCAGTCGAGCAGGTCCTGCAGCACGCGCGAGCCGCCGGCCACCGAGGCCACGCCGCGCTCCACCGGCTGGTCGGCCAGGCGCGAGCCCACGAGCGTGACCTTGCCGGGCTCCGGCTCGGTGGAGGTCGGGATCTCGACGCCCACCTCGGCGCTGTAGAAGTCGACCTCGGCCTGGCTGGCCAGCAGGTAGATCTCCGCCTGCTCGCGGTTCTCCTCGCTGGCGAGCAGCTTCATCGCCAGCTCGGGGCCCACGCCGGAGGGGTCGCCGAGCGTCAGGGCGAGCCGGGGGCGGGTGGTCACGGTCGTCGTGGTCATCGGTTCTCCTCGCGGTGGTGACGCAGTCGGCCGTCGGGGGACGGCGTCGAGCAGGGGCTCGGGTCCGCGGTGCGGGGAGGTGCTGCGCCTCGTCCTCGAGCCGTCAGGGGTGTCGCCCGGTCCGTTCCGGGCGGCATGTTGCGTGGATCCTATGGGATCTATGTGGTGCGTGTCACGCCGAGCTGTCGGTGCATGCGGTGGGCGCGCTCGCGGCGGTGCGCAGCGGGCGGCGCCCGTGAGCATCGCGAACGAGCAGCGCCCGTGACCAGCGCCGACGCCCGGCGGCGGGCTCAGCCCTCGGCCGCGGCCTCCGCCTGCGCCCGCTGCGAGACGCCGTGGAGGTGGCGCGCCATCGCCCCGACCGCCGCCACGCGGTTGCCGACCTGGAACGCCGCGAGGATGTCCGCGTGCTCGCGCAGCGCGTCGGCGGAGTCGGTGAGGCCGACGTCCATCGTCTGGCGCATCCGGTGCACGTTGGCGCCCAGGATGGAGGCCATCTGGTCGATGAAGCGGTTGCCGCACCCGCGGATGATCGCCTCGTGGAAGGCCCAGTCGGCGCGGAAGTACTCCAGCAGGTGGCGCTGGGTGATCTCGCCGGCCGACTCCGCGCGGTCGAGCCCGTAGCGCTCGATCACCGCCTGGTGCTCCGCGTGCGCCGCCTCCAGCCGCTCCACCAGGCCCTCGGCGCCGACCGCCCGCTCGACGGCGGCGAGCTCCAGCACCTCGCGGGCGTCGACGAGCTCGGCCATCTGCGCGGCGGTCAGCGGCGCCGTCACCGTGTACCCCTTGAGCGCGGCCCGGATGACCAGGCCGGTGTGCTCGAGCTGCACCAGCGCCTCGCGCACGGGGGTCTGGGAGACCCCGAGCTCGCGCGCCAGCGAGTCGATGCTCAGGGACTGCCCGGGCGCGAGCTGCTGCGTCATGAGCATCTCGAGCAGGGCGTCGTGGACGTCGTCCCGCAGGATCTTGCGCGTGAGGGGGACCGTTGCTCGGGGCGTGAGCGGGACCGTCTTCGTCGACATGGCCGCCATCCGTTCAGGTGTGATGAGCGTTACTCCCTGGATCCTATAGGGAAACGGCCCGGTGCAAGAAGAGCCCGCGGCGACGACGCGTCGCGCGACCGTTCCCGGGGCCCCGGCGCCGCGGTCAGCCGCCGCGCACCCCGCCGTCGAGCAGCCCGCAGAACGCGCCGAGCTCCAGCAGCCGCTCCGGGCTGGTGGGCAGGTGCTCCACGAGCGCCGGCGAGTGCACCACGTACGCGCACCACTGCCCGCGCGAGACCGCCACGTTGAGCCGGTTGCGGTTGAGCAGGAACTCGACGCCGCGCGGCACGTCCTCGGCCGACGACGCCGTCATCGACACGATCACCACCGGCGCCTCCTGGCCCTGGAACTTGTCCACGGTCCCGACGCGGACGTCGTCGTACCCCGCCGCCTCCAGCGCCCGCCGCACGGTGGCGACCTGCGCGTTGTACGGCGCGACGACGAGCACGTCGTCCTGCCCGAGCGGCCGCTCGCGGCGGCCGGGGTCGCGCTCGCCCGGGTCGGTCCAGGCGCGCCCGAGGTGCGAGCGCACCAGCTCCACGACGGCGTCCGCCTCGGCGGGCGAGAACGTCGCGTCGCCGGGGTGCCACACCTCCACGGGGTGGACGCCGGGCGCGACGCCCTCGAGCCACCGCTCCTTGGCGGCCGGGGCGCTGTGCAGGCGCCGCTCGTAGCTCAGCGCCGACACCGCCTCGCACAGCGCCGGGTGCATGCGCCAGGAGGTGTCGAGGAACCAGCCGTGCGAGTCCGGCAGGGTCGCGTGCCCGCCCAGCAGCCACGACAGCGCGGAGACCTCGACGTGCTCGGCGTGCGGCGCGGCGCTCACCTGCGGCAGCTGCTGCGGGTCGCCGAGGAACAGCACGCGCCGGGCCCGGCGCGCGGCGGCCAGGGTGGGCGCGAGCGAGAACTGCCCGGCCTCGTCCACCACGAGCAGGTCCAGGTCGTCGCCGCGCGCGAACAGCCACGCGGTGCCGCCGACCACGCAGCCCGTCCCCGCCGCGGCGTGCTCGCCGAGGAACGCCGACGCGTCGGCGGGCTTGGCGAGCTCGCTCCAGGGCCCGTCCGGCCGGCGGGGGTCCGCCCCCGAGCGGTACCGCGCCACCTGCTGCGGCCCGAGCCCGCCCTTGCCGGCGACCGCCCGCAGGAAGTTCGCCACCGCCTCGTGCGACTGCGCCGTGACGCCCACCCGCCAGCCGTGCTCGGCCGCGAGCCGGGCCACCACGCGCGACCCGGTGTGGGTCTTGCCGGTGCCGGGCGGGCCCTGCACCGCCACGTAGGACCCGTCGAGCGCGAGCAGCGCCTCGACGATCTCGTCGGCGGTGTCCCCACCGTCGCGCCGGGCGTGCACCGGCGCGCCGTCGACCGTGCGCGGCGGGCGGCGCAGCAGCACGTCCCACGCCAGGCCGCGCGGCACGTCGGGGAACGCCGCCTCGACGTCGGCGGCGTACTCCAGCAGCACCGCCTCGAGCGGCACGGTGTTGATGCCGAGGGCCGCCGGCGCCAGCGCGTACGGCAGCTGCGCGTGCGTGGTCACGCCATTCCTGAGGTCCGTCGCGCCGATCCGCTCCTCCACGACGACGACGTCGCGCCCGTCGTCGGCCGCGGCGACGTCGAGGACCGTGCCCTTCTGTGTCACGCCGTGCCCGCGGTCGCCGCCCTGGCTGGCGCACGGCGGCAGCGGCGGTGCGTACATCAGCCACACGTCCGAGCCGGCCTTGAGCAGGCTGCCCGGTGCGATCTGGCCGGTGACCTCCAGCAGGCGGCCGACGCCCCGGCGCCCGCCGAGGTCGCGCCAGTCCTCCAGGACGCGCACCGACTGCGGGTCGCCGGAGCAGCGGGTCGACCACTACCCGCACCAGTTCTCCGGCGGGCAGAAGCAGCGCATCGTCATCGCGATGGCGCTGGCCCTGGGGCCGGGGCTGATCGTCGCGGACGAGCCGACGACGGCGCTCG
>NZ_LWGM01000174.1 GCF_001750215.1 Isoptericola variabilis
CGGGCGCGGGCGCGCAGCTCGCCCGGCGTCGCGGCGAAGACCTCGGCGACGGTGTCGTTGAACTGGCGGATCGAGCCGAACCCGGCGGCGAAGGCGACGTCCGCCAGCCGCAGGTCCGTGCCCACCAGCAGGGCGCGCGCCGTCTGCGCGCGCTGCGCCCGCGCGAGGGCGAGCGGCCCGGCGCCGAGCTCGGCGACCAGCAGCCGGTGCACGTGCCGGGCGCTGTAGCCGAGCCGGGCGGCGAGCCCGTCCACGCCCTCGCGGTCGACGACGCCGTCCGCCACGAGCCGCATGGCGCGCCCGGCGACGTCGCGCCGCAGGTTCCACTCCGGGGTGCCCGGCGCGGCCTCGGGCAGGCACCGCTTGCAGGCGCGGTAGCCGGCCTCGTGCGCAGCGGCCGACGTGAGGTAGAAGGTGACGTTCCGCGGCTGCGGCGTGCGCGCCGGGCAGGAGGGGCGGCAGTAGATGCCGGTGGTGCGCACGGCGGTGAAGAACTGGCCGTCGAACCGGGCGTCCCGCGCGGCGATGGCCCGGTACCGCTCGGCGAACACCGGGTCGCTGTGACCCGAGGTGCCGTGACCCGGGGTGCCGTGACCCGAGGTGCCGGGCGCCGCCGGCGCGGGAGCCGGCACCGTGATCGCTGCCATGCCGCCATCCTGACCTGCTCCGCGGCGCGCGGGCTAGCGGCTTTCGGACACGGCGGTGGCGCGGCCCGCGGCCACCCGCCCGCGCGCCGAGACCTGAGTTGTGGCCGCCTCGGACGGGTCCGAGGCGGCCACAACTCAGGTCTCGGCGGGAGGGCGGCTCAGCCGAGGCGCTCGGCGAGGAAGCCCAGCTCCTCCACCAGGTAGCGCTCGCGGGCGGGCGCGGGGGACAGCGCCAGGTCGTGCGCGCCGCCGTCGAGCTGCACGAACCGCACGTCGTCGCCGAGCCGCTGCGCCCCCGTGCGGATGTGCGCCACGTCCAGCACGGAGTCCGTGGTGAGCACGTCGGGGTGGTCCTTGGTGTGGGAGCCGGTGCGTGCCGACGCCGCCACCAGCACCGGCACGCCGACGTGCAGCCCGCGGCGCACGCGCCGCTGCGCCCGGCGCACCGACCGGAACCAGCCGGCGCGCACCGGGAAGCCCTCGTGCGGCTTCCAGGCCAGGTCGTAGTCCCACTCGCCGCCCGTGCCGACGTGCAGCGCCCGCCCGTAGTGCGGGTGCAGGCGCCCGACGACGAGGCGCGGCGCGCGCCGCCCGACGACGTCGATCGCGCGCGTGGCCGGGCCGCGCAGCAGCCAGCCCGCGTTGAGGTCGAACCACGGGCTGTTGAGCACGAGCGCGTCGAGGCGGCCGGGCCGGGCGTCGGCCCACAGCGCGGCCACCAGCCCGCCCGTCGAGTGGCCCAGGAGGGCGAGCCGCTCGTGCCCGGCGGCGCGGACGGCGGCCGTCGCGGCGTCGAGGTCCTGGGCGTGCGCCGCCACGTCGTCGACGAGGTTGGGGTCGCCGCCCGCGGCCGTGTGCGCCGCCATCGAGCGGCCGTAGCCGCGCAGGTCGACGGCGTAGAAGGCGTGGCCCGCCGCGGCGAGGGTCTCGGCCGTGCCGCGCTGGAAGAAGTAGTCGACGAAGCCGTGCACGTACAGCACGGCCGTGCGGGCGGGCCGGCCGGCGGGCGCGACCGACCCGGTGTGCCGCACGAGGGTGGCCTCGGCGCCGCCGGGCAGCCGCAGCGTGCGCTGCTCGAACCCCGCGCCCAGCACGTCGGGGCGCCAGCCGTCCTCGGGCGGCCCGGCGCTCGCCAGGGCGGCCACGGCGTCGGCGCCGGCGACGCCGCCGGGTCGGGTACCGCTCACCAGCCGCCGCCCGGCGGGTTGTCCCGGGCGCCCTCCGGCACGTTGCCCCACGGGCTCGCGCCGTGCGCGCCGGTGCCCGTCTGGTACCGGTCCTGCGAGGGGTGCGGCGGGCGCTCGTGGGCCGGCACCCGCGGTGCCTCCGTCGGCTCCCCGCGCCGCCGGCGCAGCGCGCCGACCAGCACCACGGCCGCCGCCGCGACCACCACGGCGGCGATGGCCACGATCACCACGACCCCCACCACGCTCACGCTCATCGGTGCCCCTCCCTGCGCCGCGCTGCCGGTGTGCCGACCGTAGCGCCCCCGGGCGGCGATGTCCCTCGTCGCAGCCGCTCGACCGGTAGCCGTGCAAAGTTGAGCGGAATAGACTCAACTTCAGCAGGGTTCTACCGAACAGTTCCCCGTCAGTCATCCCCGGAGAGTCCATGGACACCAAGCTCACGACCATGTCGCAGCAGGCCGTGTCGGACGCCGTGCAGTCGGCGGCCGCGGCCGGCAACCCCCAGCTCGAGCCCGTGCACCTGCTGGCCGCCCTCCTGCAGCAGGAGGGCGGCGTCGCCGTCGGCCTGCTCGAGGCCGTCGGCGCGCACCCGCAGAAGATCGGGCAGAAGGTGCGCGCCGCGCTCGTCGCGCTGCCGACGGCCTCGGGCAGCGCCGTCGCGCAGCCGAGCGCGAGCCGCGCCAGCGCCGTCGTGCTCGACGTCGCCAAGAAGGAGGCGCAGGCGCTCGGCGACGAGTACGTCTCCACCGAGCACCTGCTGATCGGCATCGCCGCCGGCCAGTCGCAGGCCGCGCAGATCCTCGCCGACGCCGGCGCCTCGGCGGACGCGCTGCGCGCCGCCCTGCCCGCCGTGCGCGGCAGCGCCCGCGTCACGAGCCCCAACCCGGAGGGCACCTACAAGGCGCTCGAGCAGTACGGCACCGACCTCACCCAGCGCGCCCGTGACGGCAGGCTCGACCCGGTCATCGGGCGCGACGCCGAGATCCGCCGCGTCATCCAGGTGCTGTCCCGGCGCACCAAGAACAACCCCGTGCTCATCGGCGAGCCCGGCGTCGGCAAGACCGCCGTCGTCGAGGGCCTCGCGCAGCGCATCGTCGCCGGCGACGTGCCGGACTCGCTGCGCGGCAAGCGCCTCGTCTCGCTCGACCTGGCCAGCATGGTGGCCGGGGCCAAGTACCGCGGCGAGTTCGAGGAGCGCCTCAAGGCCGTGCTGGCCGAGATCCAGGGCTCCGACGGCGAGGTCGTCACCTTCATCGACGAGCTGCACACCGTGGTCGGCGCGGGCGCCGGCTCCGAGGGCGCCATGGACGCGGGCAACATGCTCAAGCCCATGCTGGCCCGCGGCGAGCTGCGCCTGGTCGGCGCCACCACGCTCGACGAGTACCGCGAGCGCATCGAGAAGGACCCGGCCCTGGAGCGCCGCTTCCAGCAGGTCTTCGTCGGCGAGCCCTCGGTCGAGGACACCGTCGCGATCCTGCGCGGGCTCAAGGAGCGCTACGAGGCCCACCACAAGGTGACCATCGCCGACTCGGCGCTGGTCGCCGCGGCCACGCTGTCCGACCGGTACATCTCCGGGCGCCAGCTGCCCGACAAGGCCATCGACCTGGTCGACGAGGCCGCCAGCCGGCTGCGCATGGAGCTGGACTCCTCCCCGGTGGAGGTCGACGAGCTGCAGCGTGCCGTCACGCGCCTGGAGATGGAGGAGGTCGTCCTGGCGGACTCGGAGGACGCTGGCTCCCGCGAGCGCCTCGAGCGGCTGCGCGCCGAGCTCGCCGACAAGCGCGAGGCGCTGGCGGCGCTGACCGCCCGGTGGGAGGCCGAGAAGGCCGGCCACAACCGCGTCGGCGACCTGCGCGCGCGCCTGGACGGGCTGCGCACCGACATGGAGCGCAAGCTGCGCGAGGGCGACCTCGAGGGCGCCGCGCGCATCCAGTACGGCGAGATCCCGGCGGTGGAGAAGGAGCTGGTCGAGGCGGAGCGCGCGGAGGCCTCGGCCGACGGCGACGGCGCGGCCGAGCAGGCCCCGATGATCGCCGACAAGGTCGGCGCCGACGAGATCGCCGAGGTGGTCTCCGCCTGGACCGGCATCCCCGCCGGACGCATGCTGCAGGGCGAGACCGAGAAGCTGCTGCACATGGAGGACGTCATCGGCGGCCGCCTCATCGGGCAGGCGAACGCCGTGCGCGCGGTCTCCGACGCCGTGCGGCGCTCGCGGGCCGGCGTCTCCGACCCCGACCGCCCCACGGGCTCGTTCCTGTTCCTCGGGCCCACCGGCGTCGGCAAGACGGAGCTGGCCAAGTCGCTGGCGGACTTCCTGTTCGACGACGAGCGCGCCATGGTGCGCATCGACATGTCGGAGTACTCCGAGAAGCACTCGGTGGCCCGGCTCGTCGGGGCGCCCCCGGGGTACGTCGGCTACGAGGAGGGCGGCCAGCTCACGGAGGCCGTCCGGCGGCGCCCGTACTCCGTCGTCCTGCTCGACGAGGTCGAGAAGGCCCACCCCGAGGTCTTCGACATCCTGCTGCAGGTGCTCGACGACGGCCGGCTGACCGACGGCCAGGGCCGCACCGTCGACTTCCGCAACGTAATCCTCGTGCTCACCTCGAACCTGGGCTCGCAGTTCCTCGTGGACCCGGCCCTGCCCGAGGAGGCCAAGCGCGAGAACGTCATGGCGGCCGTGCGCGCGGCCTTCAAGCCGGAGTTCCTCAACCGGCTCGACGACGTCGTCGTGTTCGACGCGCTGTCGCTCGACGAGCTCGGCCGGATCGTGGACCTGCAGGTCGCCGCGTTCGCCCGGCGCCTGGCCGACCGGCGGATCACGCTCGATGTGACGCCGGCCGCCCGCGAGTGGCTCGCCCTCGAGGGCTTCGACCCGGCGTACGGCGCCCGGCCGCTGCGCCGCCTGGTGCAGCGCGAGATCGGCGACCGGCTGGCCCGCCTGCTGCTGGCCGGCGAGGTGTCCGACGGCGACGCGGTCGTCGTCGACCGGCCGGCGGACCCGACGCAGGCCGGGCTCGAGCTGCGGCCCGCCGGGGTCGAGGTGGCCTGAGCCGGTCGCTGAGCCGGTCGCTGAGCCGGTCGCCGGCCGGCCGCTCGGCCACGCTCCGGGGCGCTGATCTGGCACGACGCCGGACCGGCAGGATCCCGCGGACGTCCCGCCCCGTCGCCCTCCCGCCCGCGAGGGACGACGGGGCGGGACGTCCGTCGTCCCCCGCCCTGCGAGAACCGCCGCGGGGCCGCAGGATGGGCGGCACACCGAGAGGCGAGGGAGGCGATCGCGTGCGCACGTTCGGGGTGGAGGAAGAGCTGTTGCTGGTGGACGCCGGCACGCGCCGGCTGCTCGCCGCGGGAGAGTCGGCGGTGGCCCGCGCGGCACACCTGTCGGAGCGGGTCGCGCCGGAGCACGCCCTGACCGTGGAGCTCCAGCAGGAGCAGCTCGAGGTCGTCGGGCCCCCGTGCTCGACGCTCGCCGAGCAGCTCGCGGCGATCCGCGCGGGCCGCCGGCTCGCCGACGCCGCCGCCCAGGCGGTGGGCGGGCGCGCGGTCGCGCTCGCGAGCCCGGTCTCCGACGCGCAGCCGCACCTGGTCCCCAAGGACCGCCTCCAGAGGATCCGGGAGCACGGCGGGCTCATGGTCGCCGACCAGCTCACCTGCGGGTTCCACGTGCACGTCGCCGTGGGCGACCGCACCGAGGGCGTGGCGGTGCTCGACCGGATCCGGGTCTGGCTGCCGGTGCTGCTGGCGCTGAGCGCGAACTCCCCGTTCTGGTACGGGGCGGAGTCGGGCTTCGCGAGCTACCGCTACCAGGCGTGGTCGCGCTGGCCCACCGCCGGGCCGAGCGAGATCTACGGGTCCGCGGAGTACTACGACCGGCAGGCGCAGGCCGTGCTGCGGTCCGGGGCGCCGCTGGACGACGGGATGCTCTACTACGACGCCCGGCTCTCGGCGCGCTTCCCCACCGTGGAGGTCCGGGTGGCGGACGTGTGCCTCGAGCCGCAGCACGCCGCGGTGGTCGCCGCGCTCGTCCGCGCGCTCGTGGAGGCCGCCGCCCGGCAGTGGGACGCGGGCGTCACGCCGGTCCAGGCGAGCCAGACGCAGCTGAAGGCGTGGAGCTGGTGGGCGAGCCGGTTCGGTGTCGAGGGCGACCTCGTGAGCCCGCGCACCGGCGCCCCGGCGCCGGCGGCCTCCGTCGTCGCCGAGCTGCTCGACCTCGTCCAGCCGGTCCTCGCCGAGCACGGCGAGGACGAGGAGGTGCGGCTCGTCGTGGCGGAGATCGTCACGGGCGGGTCGGGCGCGCGCCGGCAGCGGGAGGCCTTCGAGACCCGCGGCGACCTCGGCGACGTGGTCGACGCCGCCGTCCACGCCTCGATGCCGGCGCCCGCGGCCTCGGAGCCGGTCGCAGCGCACGAGGCCGGCGAGGCCGGGCTCCGCGCGGGCTGACGGTCACTCCAGCAGCTGACGGTCACTCCAGGAGGTCGGCGGTCCCCGGCTCGGCGGTCACGGCCAGGCACAGGCTGGTGCGGTCGCCCGCGCCCCAGCCGCCCTCGGTCGGGGTCACGACGACGAACCCGACCCCGTCGGTCTCGCGCCCCGCGCCGCCCAGCTCCTGCGGCCCGCACACCGCGGCGGCGCGCCGGGCCAGCGCGTCGGCGCCCGGCCACACGGCGTCCGCGGCGGCGTCGGTGCGCC
>NZ_LWGM01000175.1 GCF_001750215.1 Isoptericola variabilis
GCGGCCGGGCGGTCGCGGGCGCGGCGGCGGCGCGCGACCGCCGCCAGGACCGGGCGCTCGAGCAGCAGCACGAGCAGCCACGCCGCGCCGCCGCCCGGGAAGAGCAGCGCCAGCACCAGCGCGACGCCGAACAGGCCCGACACCGACCATCTCTCCACGGCCGTCTCGCGCGCGACGGTCGGCAGGAAGCCGCCGCGGCGCAGCGCGGTCTCCTCGGCGTCCAGGCAGAGCGACCCGAAGAGCATGGTGCCGATGTAGACGCCGAGGGCGAGCCGGTCGTCGTCCTGCGCCACCACGACGTCGAGCACGGTGGCGACGGGCAGGGCGACGATCGCGGCGAGCCACAGCAGCTCCAGCTGCAGGATGCGCGGGCTGTAGCCCGTGGCCGGCGCGAAGAGCCAGTGGTGCTCGTGCCAGAACACCCCGATCACCGCGAAGCTGATGCCCGCCGAGACGAGGTCGCTCCAGCCGTCGGCGAAGAACGCCCGCGCGGAGTCCGCGCGCATCGCCTGGTCGACGAGCGGCAGCACGACCAGCGTGATGGCGATCGCCGCCACCGCGTCGGCGAACGCCAGGACGCGGTCCAGCCCGTGCGCCTCCCCGCGCCGGCGGGCAGGCTCGGTCCCGGCCATGGGTCCACGGTAGGGGCGGGCACACCCCGGGGGCGAGGCCCCCGCGGTCGTACGGGCCTATCGTGACGGCGTGCCCACCCGCCTGCTGCTGCTCAGCGACACGCACGTGCCCGCCCGCGCCCGCGCCCTGCCTGAGCAGGTGTGGCGCGCGGTCGACGCCGCGGACGTGGTGGTCCACGCGGGGGACTGGGTGACCGTCGAGCTGCTCGACGCGCTGGCCGCCCGCGCCGCGCGCCTCGTCGGCGTCGCGGGCAACAACGACGGCCCGCGGCTGCACGCCCGGCTCGGCGAGGTCGCGCGGGTCACCGTCGAGGACGTGCGGCTCGCCGTCGTGCACGAGACGGGGCCGAAGCAGGGACGGGAGGTGCGCGCCGACCGGGCGTTCCCGGACACCGACGTGCTCGTCTTCGGCCACAGCCACATCCCGTGGGACACGGTGAGCCCGGCCGGGATGCGGCTGCTCAACCCCGGCTCGCCCACCGACCGACGGCGCCAGCCCGTCGGGACGTACCTGACGGCGACGGTGACCGGGGACCGGCTCCACGACGTGGAGCTCGTCCCGGTGCCGCGTCGGCTGGAGCCGCGGGGAGCGGCGTCGGGACGGTAGGTCAGGAGGGTCGGTCGGGACGGCCGGTCGCCCCGGCCGGTGCGCTGGGCGCGCCGCCGAGGAACGTCCGCACGCGCTGCTGGCGGGCGCGGTAGCGCGCGCCGAACCGCTCCTCGGCCCGGGCGCGCCGGCGGGGCCGGGCGGCGTACCGCTGGCGGGCCCAGCACGACGTCGGCTTGGCGAGCCGCACCGCGCCGACCGCCGCGACGACCGGCACGACGACGCCCACGACCCCCGTGGCCGGCTTGCCCTTGAGGACGCACACGACCGCGCACGCCAGGTGCACCACGACGGAGGCCGCGTAGGCCCGCAGGCCGCCCTCGACCTCGTCGGGCGTCTCGCCGACGGGCGAGGTCGCGACCAGCAGCGCCGCGCCGACGGCGGCGCCGACGAGCACCGCCTCGACCGACCTCTCGCCCTCGGGGCTCCAGTAGACGTCGTCGACGTACAGCCACAGCGCGAACTCGTCGAGCGCCAGCGCCGCGCCGACGCCGAAGAACAGCCCGAGCAGCAAGGACGCCGGCGGGCCGGGGGAGTAGCGCAGCAGCAGCAGGCCGGTGACCAGCACCAGGAGGATGCCCCACACCTGGTGGTGCACGTGGACGCCGCCGATGGTGACGTCGCCGACCAGCCGGCGCCGGCGCGGCGCCGTCCCACCGGCGGGGTCCGGGTCGCGCCGGGCGTCCTCCTGCGTCCGTGAGCGGATCCGCCGGGTGATGCCGCGCACGACGACGAACGTCACCACGAACGCCAGCAGCGCGACCAAGGTGGGCGCGCGGCCGGCGTCGACCACGTGCTGGGTGTACCAGGCCATGAACCTCGCCGTCCCGAGCCGTCCCGAGCCGTCCGTCGTCCCTGCGTCCATGGTGGGCCCGCCGCGGCGGCGGGTCGAGGCGGCCGTCCGTCAACGGGCGGGGCTCGAGGGACGCTCCGGCGCGTCGCGGTGCCTGAAGCGGCACCCTCGGGATCCCGGCACGCGGGCGTCGCGGCCGGTACGCTGGCGGCCATGCGAGAGCAAGCGCTTTCCGAGGGCCTGATCGACGGTGCCCGCCCGGCCTGGTCGGTGCTGCGCCTGCTCGGCCGGCGGCCGTGGCGGATGACGATCGCGGTGGCCGCGTTCGCGCTCAAGGAGATCCCGCTGTGGTTCCTGCCGGTGATCACGGCCGCGATCATCGACATCGTCGCCGACGACGGCGAGGTGTCCGCGGTGCTCGGCTGGCTCGGCCTCGCGACGGTGCTGCTCGCGCAGAACTACCCGAACCACCTGCTGTACACCCGCTGCTTCATGACGGTGGTGCGCGACACCGGCGCCGACCTGCGCAACGCCCTGGCCGCGCGGCTGCAGTCGCTGTCGATCGGCTACCACTCCCGGGTGAGCTCCTCGATCGTGCAGACCAAGGTGGTGCGCGACGTGGAGAACGTCGAGCTGATGCTGCAGCAGGTCACCCACCCGCTGCTGTCCGCCACCATGGTGCTGATCGGGGCGGTCGCCATGACCGCTGCGGCGGTGCCGCAGTTCCTGCCCGTGTACGCGTTCGCCGTGCCGATCGCGATCGGGCTGCGCGCGGGCATGCGGCGGCGCTCGCGGGCGCGCAACGAGGAGTTCCGCAGGGAGATGGAGGCCCTCGCCGCGCGGGTGGGAGAGATGGCGTCGCTGATCCCGGTCACGCGCGCCCACGGCCTGGAGCAGACCGCGGTGACCCGGGTGGCCAGCGGCGCCGACGGCGTGCGGCGCGCCGGCCTGCACCTCGACATGCTCAACGGGCACGTCGCGTCGATCTCCTGGGTCACGATGCAGCTGCTCGGGGTGGGCTGCCTGGTGCTCGCCGCCGTCTTCTCGCTCACGGGCCTGCTGCCCGTCTCGCCGGGCGAGGTGGTGCTGCTGTCCACCTACTTCACGCTGCTGACCCAGGGCCTGACCCAGCTGCTGATGCTCGTCCCCGTGGGCGCCAAGGGCCTGGAGTCGGTGCGCTCGATCGCCGAGGTGCTGCAGGAGCCGGACCTCGAGCAGAACGCCGGCCGCCGCCCGGTCGACGACGTGACCGGGGCGATCCGGCTGGAGGCGGCCAGCTACCGGTACGACGGCGCCGACGCCGACGCGCTGCACCGCATCGACCTGGACCTGCGCGCCGGCACCACGACGGCGTTCGTCGGCTCCTCGGGGTCCGGCAAGTCGACGATGCTCAACCTCGTCCTGGGCTTCCTGCGGCCCACCGGCGGGCGCATCCTGCTCGACGGCACCGACATGCAGGAGCTCGACCTGCGCACGGTCCGGCGGTTCGTCTCCGTCGTCCCGCAGGAGTCGGTGCTGTTCGAGGGCACCATCCGCGAGAACGTCGCCTACGGCCTGCGGCACGCCACCGACGAGCGGGTGGCCCAGGCGCTGCGCGACGCCAACGCGTGGGACTTCGTCCAGGCCCAGCCGCAGGGCTGGGACACGGTGGTCGGCGAGCGCGGGGCGCGCCTGTCGGGCGGGCAGCGGCAGCGGCTGGCGATCGCGCGCGCCCTGGTGCGCGACCCGCGCATCCTGCTGCTCGACGAGGCCACCAGCGCGCTCGACCCGGAGTCGGAGGAGCTCGTGAAGGAGGCCCTCGGGCGGCTGATGAGAGGGCGGACCACCCTGGTGGTCGCCCACCGGCTGTCCACGATCCGCAGCGCGGACCGCATCGTCGTGCTGGAGGACGGCCGCGTGGTCGAGCAGGGCCGGCACGACGAGCTGCTCGAGGCAGGCGGGCGCTACGCCCGCCTGCACCTGACGCAGTCGGGCCTCGGCTGACCGGTCGGCGGCGCGTGGGCTGGCAGGATGGCGGCGTGCCCGCGACCCGACCCGATCCCGCCGCCCCGCTCGACGGCGTCCTCGTGCGCCTGCGCGCCCTGACGGAGGCCGACCTGCCGGCGCTGTTCGACGCCGTCGGCCACCCCGAGGTGTTCGCCGGCGGGTGGGGCGGCGGCCCGGCCGCCTACCGCGGCGACTACGCCGCGTGGGCCGACTTCGCGCGCGGGTACCTGCCGTGGGGCACCGGCAACGTCTACGCCGTCTGCCTGCGCGCCGCCGACGACGCCGTCGTGGGCACCACGACGCTCGGGGACTTCGACCTGCGCCACGAGGCCACGCACGTCGGCTGGACCGCGTACGCGCCGCGGGTGTGGGGCACCGGCGTCAACGCCGACGCCAAGCACCTGCTGCTGTCGACGGCGTTCGCCCACGGGTTCGAGCGCGTGCGGCTGCAGGCCGACGTGCTCAACACCCGCTCGCGCGCCGCGATCGAGCGCCTCGGCGCCCACCCGGAGGGGGTGCTGCGGCACGTGCAGCGGCGGGCCGACGGGTCGTGGCGGGACACCGCGGTGTACTCGGTGCTGCGCGAGGAGTGGCCGCGCGTCGAGGCGGGGCTGCGCGCCCGGCTCGACGGCGCCGGGGCGGCGCGGGCCCGCTGAGGGACCCGCACCCGCCCCGCCGCCGCGCGCGTCAGTCCGCGAGGAAGTCGAGCAGGGCCCGGTTCCACTCGTCGGCGTGGCTCACGTTGACGCCGTGCGGGCCGCCGGCGACGACGTGCAGCCGGCTGGTCGGCAGCGCCGCGTGCGTCCGCCTGCCCGAGCCCTCGTACGGGACGGTGGCGTCGCCGTCGCCGTGCAGCACGAGCGCGGGCAGGCCCAGCTCCGCGATCCGCGCGAGGTCGTCGCGGAAGTCGGTGTGGCCGAACAGCGCCATGCACGCCAGGGCGGCGTCCTTGTTCGACTGCAGGCACAGCGCGAGCGCCTTCTGACGCTCCTCCTCGCTGACCTTGAGGTCCCCGTCGACGGAGAAGAACTGGCGGGTGAACTCGTCGTAGAACGACTCCTGGTCCGCGGTGAGCTTCGCCGTCATCTCGGCCGCTTGCGACTCGGGCAGCGGCCCGTCGGGGTTCTCGGGCCCGTGCGCCATGAACGGCGTCACCGACGACGCGAAGACGACCGACCGGAGCCGGGCGGTGCCGTGGTTGGTGACGTAGCGGGCGACCTCGCCGCCGCCCATCGAGAACCCGACCAGGGTGACGTCGCGCAGGTCGAGCCCGGTCAGGACGGCCTCGAGGTCCTCGGCGAGCCGCTCGTAGGTGTAGCCGCGGTGCGGCTTGTCGCTGCGCCCGAAGCCGCGGCGGTCGTAGGTGACGACGCGGTGGCCCGCCGCCTCCAGCGCGGGCACGTTGTGCGCGAAGGCCTCGCCCGACAGGGGCCAGCCGTGGATCAGCACGACGGGGCGGCCGGGGCCGCCGGTGTCGTCGACGTGCAGGTCGGTGCTGCGGAACAGGCCGTGGTGCGCGGTGATCTCCGGCATGCGGGGCGTCTCCTGTCGTGGTCACGGACGACGAGCCCTCTCGACGCTAGGTGGCGCCGCGTCCACCCGCAGCGTGCCGGCACGACGCGGTCGCCTCGCCACCGGTGCGCCGCCTCGCGCCGTCGTCAGCCGGTGCGCCGGAGCGACGTCTCGAGCGCCGTCCGCACCAGCCGCGGCCCGAGGCCGGCGTCGCGGTAGGCGGCGCCCGAGGCCAGGACGACGCCGGGCGCCGCGAGGTGCCACCACACGCCGGCCACTGGCAGCAGCACGACGGCGCCGCCGCGCGCGAGCTCGGCGGCGAGCGCCGGGGCGCCGGTCACGGCCACGACGCCCCAGCCCTCCTCGGGCACCGCGAGGTGCCGCACGTGGGCCGGGTCGACGTGCCCGTGGCGCGCCCACTCGCAGGCCACGGCAAGCGCCGCGTCGAGGTCCGTGGTGTGCACGTGCGCCTGCCAGACGGAGTCCTCGTCCTCGCCGGCGCCGCCGACCACCACGACGGACCCGCCGACGCGGTCGAGGTCCGCCCGCAGCGCGCGGGCCACCTCCCCCTCGGCGAACTCCCGCGCGCCCGCGGCGCGGCGCAGCACGAACATCACCTCGAGCTCGTCGGCGTCGGCGTGCGCGTGGCCGTGCTCGTGGCCGTGCTCGTGGCCGTGCTCGTGGCCGTGCTCGTGCACGTCGCCGGGCATGCCCGGGGCGCCGGGGTCCGGCACGTACCCGGCGAGCTCCAGGCCCAGCGTCACGGGAGCCGGCGCCCGGACCGCGGTGGGGGTCACGACAGGGATCATCGCGGTCGCCACCGACACCGCGGCGCCGGCCGGCGCGGCGGAGGCGGCCCGGTGGGCGACCGCCAGCGCGTCGAGCACCAGCACCAGCCCGCACGCGCCGGCGTCGAGCACGCCCGCGCGGGCCAG
>NZ_LWGM01000176.1 GCF_001750215.1 Isoptericola variabilis
TCGGCGGCGTGCCCTCGACGTCGAGCAGCCGGGCCTCGGCGCCGACGGCCACCATCGTGCCCATCGTGTCGAAGAAGTCGGCCATCACGAGCTGGAGCTCCGCCATGCTTCCTCCCTCGGCAGGATCGTCGACCACCCTGCGCCCTGCTGACATGTCCCCCCGAGCGTGCCACCGCGGCGGCGCCCGGCGGCGCAACCGCGCCGGTGTGCCGCCGATCGGCTGCGGGGCGGGCGGCGGTGCGGGCGGCGGGGCCGGTCGGCGGGGGAGGATGGCGCCGTGGACCTGCTGCACGACCTGCCCGTGAACGCCGCCATCGAGCTCGCCGCCGTCTTCGTCGCCGCCCTGTCCGGCGGCCTCGCGGCGGTGCGCAAGAACTTCGACGTCTTCGGCGTGCTCGTGCTCGGCTGGGCCACCGGGCTCGGCGGCGGGATCCTGCGCGACGTGCTCATCGGCGCCACGCCGCCGGTGGGGATCGCGCACTGGCCGCTGGTCGTCGCGGCCCTCGCCGCCGGCCTGGTGATCTTCTTCCTCCACCCGCGCCTGGAGCGCATGCGCCGGGCCGTCATCGTGCTCGACGCGGCCGCGCTGGCGCTGTTCGTGCTGCTGGGCACGACCAAGGGTTTGGAGTACGACGTCGGCCTGCTCGCGGCCGTCGTCGTCGGGGTGCTCACCGGCATCGGCGGCGGCATCGTGCGCGACCTCCTGGTCGGGGAGGTGCCGCTCGTGCTCGCCGACCGCCAGCTGTACGCGGTCCCGGCGCTGATCGGGGCCGGGGCGACGGCGGCCCTGTGGCACGCGGACGCGCTGAACGTGGTCACGCAGGCGCTGGTCGTCGTCGGCATCCTCGGCTTCCGGCTGCTGTCGCTGCGGCTCGGCTGGGTCGTGCCCGGAGCAGACTCCCGCTGGTCGGGGCGCTGGGGAAGCCGGGGTCAGGGCAGTATGGGCGCGTGAGCTCGCCCGCCCCGCGCCCGAACCCGTCCACCGACCCCGGTCCCGGCCCCGACTCCCTCGCCGACGCCGCCCCGCCGCTGCCCGCCGGCACCACCGTCGCCGGCCTGCGCGACCTCGCCGTGAGCCTGGCCACCGAGGCCGGCGAGCTCGTGCGCACCGGCCGGCCGGCCCGGGTCACCGTGGCCGCGACCAAGTCCTCCGACGTCGACCCCGTCACCGCGATGGACCGCGCCTCGGAGGCGCTGCTGCGCCGCCGCCTTGCGGAGGAGCGGCCCGAGGACGGCATCCTCGGCGAGGAGGGCGACGACGTCGTCGGCACGAGCGGGCTCACCTGGGTGCTCGACCCGGTCGACGGCACCGTGAACTACCTGTACGGCGTCGCCTCCTACGCCGTGTCCGTGGCCGTCGTGGCCGGGCCGCCCGAACCCGAGCGCTGGACGGCGCTCGCCGGCGCGGTGCACTCCGTGGTCGACGGGCGCACGTGGTCCGCCGGCCTCGGCGAGGGCGCCGCGCGCGACGGCGAGCCGCTGGCGGCCGGCGGTGCCGCCAGCCTCGCCACCTCCCTGGTGGGCACCGGGTTCGGCTACGCCGCCGAGCGCCGTGCCGCCCAGGCGCGGGTGCTCGCCGCCGTGCTGCCGCGGGTGCGCGACATCCGGCGGCTGGGGTCCGCCGCGATCGACCTGTGCCTCGTCGCCGACGGCGCGCTCGACCTGTACTACGAGCGCGGGCTCAACCCGTGGGACATGGCCGCCGGGGCGCTCGTGGCCGCCGAGTCCGGCGCCGTCGTCACCGGGCTGCGCGGGCGCCGCGCCGGCACGGCCATGACCGTCGTCGGCGCCGCGCCGGTCGTCCACGACCTCGTGGCCCTCCTGGAGGAGGCGGACGCCGACGGCGCCGCCGAGGGGGCCTGACCCGGGCCGACCCGGGGCCTGACCCGGCCTGACCGGGATGGGCGCCGGGCCCGACGCCGGGCCCGACGCCGGCCCGCCGGTTGCTGACACGCCGCGGCGGAGGGTGCTCCGGGCGACCGTTCTGAGACGCGTCTCACACCGGCGTCGTCGCAGGTGAGCGGGGTGTGACGCACCACGCCGGACCGGACCTCGCGTACGTGACGCGAATGGGGCACAATCCGTGCGCCGACCGGGAACAAAACCGGGTCGCCGAGCATTGACTGCGCGTACGGACACCGAGACACGGAGCGTGACCCCACAGATGGCAACCGACTACGACGCCCCCCGCAAGAACGACGAGGACGTGGAGCAGGACTCCATCCAGGAGCTCCAGGCCCGCCGTTCCGACAAGTCGTCGGGTGTCGTCGACGAGGACGAGACGGAGGCTGCGGAAGGCTTCGAGCTTCCCGGCGCCGACCTGTCCGGCGAGGAGCTCACCGTGCGCGTCCTGCCGCGACAGGCGGACGAGTTCACCTGCTCGAGCTGCTTCCTCGTCCACCACCGCAGCCAGCTGGCCTACGAGAAGAACGGCCAGATGATCTGCACCGAGTGCGCCGCCTGACGACACCCTGAGCTGACCGGCCGTAACGGCCGGGTCGGGAGGCCGCCGCGCCCTGGGCGCGGCGGCCTCTCGCGTTCCCGGGCGGTCAGGCCGCCGCGACCGGCCCGGCGCGGACGGCGGGCGGTCAGGCTGCGGCGGCGTCCCGCGCCGCGACGAGGGCCTCGGCCAGCCGCTCGGGGTGGCGCGTCGAGACCAGCCAGTACGGCGTCGGGTCCGCGGGGTCCTCGAGCGCCACCCGCACCCCCGTGCGCGCCCACGAGCGCAGGCACACGTAGGCCCGGGCGTCCAGGAGCGGCCCGAGCTCGGCGCGCATCCGCTCGGCCGTCAGCGGCACGACCTCGCCCAGCAGCCGGGCGGGCACGTGCGCCCGGCCCGCGCGCAGCTCGCCGTCGCGCACCTCGACCACCGGCGAGCCGGCGACCAGGGCGGCGACGCCGGCGGCCGCGACGACGACGCCCACCGCGACGGCGGCCGGCACGCCCAGCGGCACGGCGACGAGGCCCACGACCAGACCGAGGCCCAGCGCGCCCGCGAGGGCGGCCGGGCTGGGGTGCAGGCGCTCGCGGTGGGCGGGGGCGGGGGCGTCGCTCATGGGCACGATCATCCCAGGACGCGCGGCCGGAGCGCCGTGGCCCGGGGACGGACCGCGGGGCGCCGGACGGCTAGGCTGCCCGCGTGCCGCAGACCGACCTGCCCGACGGGACCACCGTCGACGTCCTCATCCGCCTGCTCGACGACGCCGTCCCGGTGCCCGCGTACGCCCACCCGGGCGACGCCGGCGCCGACCTCGTGACGACCGTCGACGTGGAGATCCCGCCGCAGGGCCGCGTGGTGGTGCCCACCGGCGTCGCGATCGCGCTGCCCGACGGCTACGCCGCGTTCGTCCACCCGCGCTCCGGCCTCGCGGCCCGGCACGGGCTGACGATCGTCAACGCCCCCGGCACCGTGGACGCCGGCTACCGCGGCGAGATCAAGGTCACGCTGCTCAACACCGACGCCGCCGAGCCCGTGCGGCTGCAGCGCGGCGACCGCGTGGCCCAGCTCGTGGTGCAGAAGGTGGAGCGGGCCCGGTTCCTGCGCGCCGAGACCCTGCCGGGGTCGCACCGCGGGGAGGGCGGGTTCGGCTCCAGCGGCGGCTGGGCGGCGGCGCAGGCCTGAGCCTCCGCCGGAGCCGGTGCCCGAGCACGGGCTGAGCCCGTGCCCCCGCCGGGCTCCGCGCCCCCGCCCGGGTCCGTCCGGACGGGGAAGACCGGGACCGCGGGCGGCGTTCAGTCTCTGTCCTGACCCCGGGCTAGTGTGGACACGTACGGCCTGCCGGGCGCGCGCCCGGCAGGGGTGAGAGAGCGAAGGAGGCCCTCCGTGGGTCTGTTCCGGCGCACCGCGTCGAAGGGGACGCCGCAGGCGTCCGAGCCCGCCGAGCAGCCGCAGGAGGCCGCGGCCGGCGGCGAGCCGGCCGCGGAGGCCGGCCCGGCGGCCGAGCCGTCCCGGGGCCCGTTCGACGCCTCGCAGGTGTCGAGCATGGGGCCGCGCGTCGACCTCGGCGCGATCTGGCTGCCCGTGCTGCCCGGGCTGGAGCTGCGCATGGAGATCGACAAGCGCACCCAGAAGGTCACCGGCGTCTCCGCGACGCTCGGCGGCTCGGGCCTGCAGGTCCAGGCGTTCGCCGCGCCGCGCACCGCGGGCATCTGGGACGAGGTCCGCGAGGAGATCGCCGGGTCCGTGGCCAAGCAGGGCGGCACCGTCGACGACGTGCCCGGTCCGTTCGGCCGCGAGCTCATCGCCCGCATCCCCGCCACCACCTCCGACGGCCGGCAGGCCGTGCGGCCCGCGCGGTTCGTCGGCGTCGACGGCCCTCGCTGGTTCCTGCGCGGCGTGCTGACCGGCAGGGCCGCCGTCGACGCCGAGGCGGCCCGGCCGCTGGAGTCCGTGTTCGCGGGCGTCGTGGTGGTCCGTGACGGCGCGCCGCGCCCGCCCAGGGACCTGCTGACGCTCACGCTGCCCAACCAGGGCCGCAGGCCCGAGACGGCGACCGAGGGCACCGAGCCCCGGACGCCCACGTTCGACCCGCTCACCCGCGGGCCCGAGATCACCGAGATCCGCTGAGGAACCGAGCACACCGATGTCACTGCGCACCGCCGTCCAGCACGTGCTGGCGTCCGCCGACGACGTCGCGGCCGTCGAGGAGCGCGACGAGGCCGCGAAGCACCTCGGCTGCAAGGCCGTGTCCGACCTGGTGCCCCGCGCCCGGGGCAAGGCGGCGGGCGTGCTGCGCTCCGTCGTCCTGCGCCCCCGCGAGGGCGTGCCCGCCGTGGAGGCGGAGCTCTACGACGGCTCCGGCTCGGTCGACCTCGTGTGGCTCGGCCGCCGCGCCATCGCGGGCATCGAGCCCGGCCGCCGGGTGAAGGTCGAGGGCATGGTCTGCGACGTCGAGGGTCGGCGCACCATGTTCAACCCCCGCTACGAGCTGCGGCCGCGGGCGGGCGAGTGAGCGACCAGCAGCCCCTCGTGCCCCCGTCCGTCCCGCAGGACCCGCCCGCCGCGGCGGGCGGCGGGCTGCGCGCCGTGACGGCCGAGCACTTCTCGTTCGCCGACGCCGTCGGCGGCGTGCGCGGCGTGGTGGAGGCGGTGCTGCCGGGGCTGGTGTTCGTCGTCGTCTTCGTGGCGTCGTCGAACCTCGCGTGGTCCCTCGGCGCCGCGGTCGCCGCGGCCCTGGTGGCCGTCGTCGCGCGCCTGGTGCAGCGCGCCCCGGCGACGCAGGCGCTCGGCGGCCTGCTGGGCATCGGCGTCGGCGTGGTGTGGGCCTGGCGCTCGGGGGAGGCCGGGGACTTCTACGTCTGGGGCCTGGTGACCAACGCCGCCTACCTCGTGGCCGTGCTCGCCTCGATCCTGCTGCGCTGGCCCGTCGTCGGCTTCGTCGTCGAGGCGCTGCGGGCCGGCTTCGGCGCCGACCAGGCGCGCGCCCGCGCGGCCGAGGGGGCGAGCCCGTTCGCCGGGGTCACGGCCTGGCGCCGCGACCCGGAGCTGGTGCGCCCCGTCGAGGGCGCCCGCCGCGTGCTCGACCGGCTGCGCGCCCAGGGCATCGCGGTCGGCGTGGTCTCCAACCAGTCCGGCATCGGCCGCGGCTTCCTCACGCCCGAGCAGGTCAGGGCCGTGGAGGCGCGGGTCGAGGAGCTGCTCGGCCCCTTCGCCACGTGGCAGCGGTGCCCGCACACCCCCGACGAGCGCTGCGTCTGCCGCAAGCCCGAGCCGGGCATGGTGCTGCGCGCCGCCGGGGAGCTCGGCGTGCTGCCGGCCGAGTGCGCCGTGGTCGGGGACATCGGGGCCGACGTCGGCGCCGCCGTCGCCGCCGGCGCGCGCGCCGTGCTGGTGCCGACGCCGGAGACGCGTGCCGAGGAGGTCGCGGCCGCGCCCCGCGTCGCCGCCGACCTGGCCGAGGCGGTGAGGCTGCTGTGAGCGCCCGCGTCCTTGCCGTCCGGCTCGACAGCGACGGCGACGTGCTGCTCACGGGCCCGGCCGTGCGCGCGCTGGCCGCCGCGCACGAGCACGTGGACCTGCTGGTCTCCGGGCAGGGCCTGCAGGCCGCCCGCCTGCTGCCCGGGGTCCGCGACGTGCTGCGCTTCGACGCCCCGTGGAGCGGCTACGCCCCCGGCGCGTTCGACACCGCCGCCGTCGCCGGCCTGGTCGCCGAGCTGGCGGCCCGCGACTACGACGAGGCCGTGGTGTTCACGTCGTTCCACCAGTCACCGCTGCCCATGGCGCTGCTCGCGCGCATGGCCGGCGTGCGGCGGGTCAGCGCGACGAGCGAGGACTACCCCGGCGCGCTGCTCGACGTGCGCCACCGCCGCCCCGACGGGCTGCACGAGGTCGAGGCGGCCCTGGACCTGGCCCGCGCCAGCGGCGCGCCGCTGCCCGCCGACGACGACGGCCGCCTCGCCGTCCGCCGGCCGCTCGCCGCGGTGCCGACGGCGGTCGCCGACCTG
>NZ_LWGM01000177.1 GCF_001750215.1 Isoptericola variabilis
CCCTCTTGACGGCGGTCCACCAAGGTCCGTACGGTCGGACTCGCGGAGGAGTTACTACGTAGTACTACTACGAGCACGACCGCCCACCTCAAAGGAGAGGCCATGGCACTGCACAAGAAGTCCCCCCGCCCCGGCGGCCGGTCAGCCGCGCAGCAGCCCCACGCCGAGCGTGACGACGCCGGCGGCGACCGCCAGCCCGCCCAGCGGGAAGAGCACCGAGGCCCGGCCGGGCCGGGTGCGCCCGCGCCCCATCGCGGAGAAGAAGAAGCCGGCCGGCAGCAGGACCGCGCCGACCAGCACCCCCGTCGCCGCGAGCCACCGGGCGAAGCCGCCGAGGTCGGTCGCCTCGGCGAGCAGCACGCACACCAGGCCCAGCGTCACCAGCACCCCGGCGTGGGCGTGGCCGGCCCGGTAGAACGACTTCTGGAACTCGGTGGTGGGCACCGCGCCGCCGACCACCCGCAGCAGGAACACGCCCCCGGACTCGATGGCCACCACGGTCAGGAGCACGACGCCCGCGGTGGTCCGGGCGGCCTCGGTCAGCTCGAGCATGACGACTCCTCGGGGTGGTGCGCCGATGTTTCGTAACACCGTTATGGAACACCGTCACGGAACGGCGGTCAAGCGTCTAGGCTGCGGGCATGGCCCGTCCCCGCGTGCACGACGACGCCCTGCGGTCCCGGCTGCTGGAGGTGGCCTCCGAGGCGATCGCCGCCGCGGGCGAGGGTGCCGTCACCGTGCGCGGCGTGGCCGCCGCCGCGGGCACGAGCGCGTCGGCGGTGTACGCGCTGTTCGGGTCCCGCGAGGCGCTCGTCGGCGCCGTGAGCGCGGAGGGTTTCCGGCGGTTCGGGCAGCGACTGGCCGCGGTGCCGCGCACCGCCGACCCGCGCGCCGACCTGCTGGCGCTGGGCCTGGCGTACCGGGACAGCGCGCTCACCGGCCCGCACTTCTATCGCGTGATGTTCGAGCGCGCCGTCGCGCCCGCCGGGCAGGCCGGGCCCGCGACCGAGCACGCCACGTTCCGCGTGCTGCGCGACGCCGTCGCCCGCGTCCTCGCGGCCGCCGCGCACGACGGGAGCGCCGCCGCAGGCGGTCCCGCCCGCAACCCATCTGGCGGCCCATCCGACGGCCCCGCCGACGGAGCCGTCCATGACGGCCCCGACGAGCCCCTCGACGACGCCCTCGCCGCACGGGCGCACGACGCCGCGCTCGCGCTGTGGGGGCTCGTGCACGGCCTGGTGAGCCTGGAGCTGGCCGGGCTGACGCCCGGCGACGACGCCGCGCGCGCGGCCCGCTACGAGACCGCCCTGCGCGCCGTGGGGCCGGCCCTCCTCGGAGGAGGACCGGCCCCGCGGTGAGGGTCGGGCCGGGCCGTCAGGCCCGCCGCGTCACGCCTCGACGACCACCGGGACGATCATCGGCCGGCGCCGCAGGCGGCGGTTGACCCACTGGCCGATGACGCGGCGCATCACCTGCTGCAGCTGGTAGGTGTCGGTCGCGCCGCCGGCGATCGCGTCCTCGAGCGCCTTGACGACGTCGGGCAGCACCTGGTCGAACACGGCGTCGCCCTCGGCCATGCCGCGGGCCAGGATCTGCGGGCCCGCGAGCACCTTGCCGGTGGCGGAGTCCACGACGGCGAAGACGGAGACGAAGCCCTCCTCGCCGAGCACGCGGCGGTCCTTGAGCTCGGCGTCGGTGATCTCGCCGACCGACGAGCCGTCCACGTACACGTACCCGCACGGCACCGCGCCGACGACGGACGCCCTGCCGTCGACCAGGTCGACCACCACGCCGTCCTCGGCCAGCACGACGCGGTCGGCCGGCACGCCCGTGCGCACCGCGAGCGCGCCGTTGGCCACGAGGTGGCGCACCTCGCCGTGCACCGGCATGACGTTGCGCGGCTTGAGCACGTTGTAGCAGTACAGGAGCTCGCCGGCGCTCGCGTGGCCCGACACGTGCACCTTGGCGTTGCCCGAGTGCACGACGCGCGCGCCGAGGCGGGTCAGGCCGTTGATGACGCGGAAGACCGAGTTCTCGTTGCCCGGGATGAGCGACGACGCGAGGATCACCGTGTCGCCGGCGCCCACGCGCACCTGGTGGTCGCCGTTGGCCATGCGCGACAGCGCCGCCATGGGCTCGCCCTGCGACCCGGTGGACATGTAGACGATCCGGTCGTCGGGCAGGTCCTGGGCGCGCTTGAGGTCGACGAGCACGCCCTCCGGCACCTGCAGGTAGCCCAGCTCGGCGGCGATCGCCATGTTGCGCACCATCGAGCGGCCGACGAGCGCGACCTTGCGGCCGTGGTTGTGCGCGGCGTTGAGGACCTGCTGCACGCGGTGCACGTGCGAGGAGAACGACGCGACGATGATGCGCTTCTCCGCCTGCGCGAACACGTTGTCCAGCACGGGGCCGATCTCGACCTCGGGCGTGACGAAGCCGGGCACCTCGGCGTTGGTGGAGTCGACCATGAACAGGTCGACGCCCTTCTCCCCCAGGCGGGCGAAGGCACGCAGGTCGGTGATGCGCCCGTCCAGCGGCAGCTGGTCCATCTTGAAGTCGCCGGTGTGCAGCACCGTGCCGGCCTTCGTGGTGACGGCCACGGCGAGCGCGTCCGGGATGGAGTGGTTGACGGCGACGAACTCGCACTCGAAGACGCCGAGCCGCTCGACCTGCCCCTCCTTCACCGCCAGGGTGACCGGGGTGATGCGGTGCTCCTTGAGCTTCGCCTCGACGAACGCGAGCGTGAGCTGCGAGCCCACCAGCGGGATGTCGCGCCGCAGGCGCAGCAGGTACGGGACCGCGCCGATGTGGTCCTCGTGCCCGTGCGTCAGGACGATCGCCTCGATGTCGTCGAGGCGGTCGGCGATGTAGTCGAAGTCCGGCAGGATGAGGTCGACGCCCGGCTGGTGCTCCTCCGGGAACAGCACGCCGCAGTCGATGACGAGCAGCCGGCCCTCGTGCTCGAGGACGGCCATGTTGCGGCCGACCTCGCCGAGGCCGCCGAGGGCGACGATCCTCAGGCCGCCGGCGGGCAGCGCGGGGGGCGGGGTCAGCTCAGGGTGGGGGTGGCTCACACGGTCTCCATGGCCAGGGGGTACAGGGTCAGTTCACGGGGGCGCCGGCGAGGACGCCGGCCTCGACGAGGCCCGCGCGCACGGCGGCGGCCTCGTCGTCGGACGCCGCGACGAGCGGCAGGCGCACGGCGCGGCCGGGCACGACACCGAGGGCCTCGACGGCGGCCTTGGCCATCACGGCCTGGAAGCCGGCGCCGTTGAGGGCGGCGATCGCGGGCAGCGTGCTGCGGAAGGCCTCGAGGGCCCGGGCGTGGTCGCCGGCGTCCCAGGCGGCGACCGCCTGGGCGAAGGCGTCGGGCACGGCGTGGGCGGCCACGGACACGACGCCGGCGCCGCCGTGCGCGAGGAACGGCAGCAGCAGCCCGTCGTCGCCCGAGTACCAGGCCAGGCCCGTGCGCGCGGCGAGCCCGGCCGCCGCGGCGACGTCGCCGCTGGCGTCCTTCGTCGCCACGATCCGCGGGTGGCGCGCCAGGCGCACGTAGGTCTCGGCGGCGATGCGCACGCCGGTGCGGCCGGGCACGTCGTAGAGCATCACCGGCAGGCCGCCGGCGTCCGCGACGGTCTCGACGTGCCGGGCCAGGCCCTCCTGGGAGGGCCGGGAGTAGTACGGCGCGACGACGAGCAGCCCGTCGGCGCCGGCCTCGGCGGCCTGCTCGGCCATGCGGGCCGCGTGCGCGGTGTCGTTGGAGCCGGCGCCGGCCAGCACGGCGGCGCGGTCGCCGACCGCCTCGACGACGGCGCGCACCAGCGCGGCCTTCTCCGGCGCGTGCGTGGTGGGCGCCTCGCCCGTCGTGCCGTTGAGCACGAGGCCGTCGTTGCCGTGGTCCACGAGCCACGCGGCCAGCCGCTGCGCCGCCTCGAGGTCCACCTCTCCGCCCGCCGTCATCGGGGTGATCATCGCGGTGAGGACCGCGCCGAACGGACGCGCCGGGGTGGAGGGGAGTGCCATGGGACCACCGTACCGGCTGCGGGCTTTCGAGCGTGCAGCACGCGGGGCATGCTCGGACCATGACAGCGCCGACGCTCTCCCCCGCCTTCGTCTCTCACCTGCCGACCGGGATGCTCGTGGACGGCCACTGGGGGCCGGCCACGGGGGGCCGCACGTTCGAGGTGGTCGACCCGGCCACCGAGGAGGTGCTCTTCGACGTCGCCGACGCCACCCCGGAGGACGGCCGCCGCGCGCTCGCCGCGGCGGCGCAGGCCGCCCCGGCGTGGCGAGCCACCGCGCCGCGCGAGCGCTCCGAGCTGCTGCGCGCGGTCTACGAGCGGCTCGTCGCCCGCGCCGACGACGTCGCCGCGCTCATCACCGCCGAGTGCGGCAAGACCCGCACCGAGGCCCGCGCGGAGGTGCTCTACGGCGCCGACTTCCTGCGCTGGTACGCCGAGCAGGCGGTCCGCTTCGACGGGCTGGCGCGCACCGCGCCCGCGGGCGGCAACCGGCAGCTGGTCCACCGCCGCCCGGTGGGCCCGGCGCTGCTCATCACGCCGTGGAACTTCCCCATCGCGATGGCCACGCGCAAGATCGGCCCGGCGCTCGCGGCCGGCTGCCCCGTGGTGATCAAGCCCGCCCGCCTGACGCCGATGACCACGATGCTGGTGGCCGAGGTCATCCGGTCCGAGCTGGAGGACCGGGGGCTGCCCGCCGGCGTGGTCAACGTGGTGCCCACCGCGCGGGCGGCCGACGTGACCTCTCCCCTGCTGGCGGACCCCCGGCTGCGCAAGGTGTCGTTCACCGGCTCGACCGCCGTCGGGCGCACGCTGCTGGAGCAGGCCGCCGGCCAGGTGCTCAAGGCGTCGATGGAGCTCGGCGGCAACGCGCCGTTCGTGGTCATGGCCGACGCCGACCTCGACGCCGCCGTCGAGGGCGCGATGGTGGCCAAGCTGCGCAACGCCGGCCAGTCCTGCGTCGCGGCCAACCGGTTCGTCGTGCACGAGTCCGTGGCCCGCGAGTTCTCCCGCCGCCTGTCCGACCGCTTCGAGGCGCTGCGCCTGGGCCACGGCGCCGAGGACGGCGTCGACCTCGGCCCGCTCATCGAGCCGAAGGCCGTCGACAAGGTCGACGAGCTGGTCGCGGACGCCGCCGACCACGGGGCCCAGGTGCTCACCGGCGGCGAGCGCCTCGGCCGCAAGGGCTACTTCTACCGGCCCACCGTGCTGGCCGGCGTCGACCGCGACGCCCGCGTGGTCACCGAGGAGGTCTTCGGCCCGGTCGCGCCGGTCGTGGCGTTCGGCGACGACGACGAGGCGATCGAGCTGGCCAACGACACAGAGTACGGGCTGGCGGCGTACGCGTACACCACGTCGCTGGACCGGGCCGTGCGGCTGTCCGAGGAGCTCGAGGCGGGGATGATCGGCATCAACCGCGGCCTGGTGTCCGACGCCAGCGCGCCGTTCGGCGGGCTCAAGCAGTCCGGCCTGGGGCGCGAGGGCGGCGAGGCCGGCCTCGAGGAGTTCCTGGAGACGGTGTACGTGGCCCTGTGACGCCGGCGGTGCGCCCCGGCGCCGGCGCGGGCTACGGCAGCCGCGTCCAGCAGTAGACGCCGTGGCGCGCCTCCCGGGCGCGCTGCGCCAGGCCCGCGAGCGCCACGACCGCGGTGCCGGCCTCGCGCGGGTCCAGCCGGGCGAGCTCCGGGCTGCGGGCCCACCGCGCGGCCACCCCGGCGAGCACCGCCGGGGCCGCGGCGGCCAGGTGCTCGACGAGCCGCTCGGACACGCTCACCACCCACGGCCCCTCGTCGCGGCCGGCCACGACCTGCCCGTGCCGGGCCTCGGCCGTGCACTCGCCGTAGGAGCGCCCCGAGAGGGCCTCGTGCAGGGTGCCGAGCATGACGAACGGCTCGACGGCCGGCAGCGTCACGGTGTCGAAGAGCGGCTGCCCCGTGGTCAGGGACCGGGACGCGGGGCCGGCCGCCTCGCCCAGGACGAGGCCCGCCAACGCGTCCGACGGCGCCGCGAAGTAGTCGGTCACGATCTCCATCGCACGCCTCCCGCCGTGTCCGCCGGCCCGTCCGCCGGGCCGGCCGGTCCAGCGTCGCAGCGGCGTGCTACGCCCCGGTCACGGGCGCGTGTCGAACGCGTGCCGGGCGCGCCGGCGCGGCCTGCTTGGACCGGCGTCGGCCCGGCGTCGGCCCGGC
>NZ_LWGM01000178.1 GCF_001750215.1 Isoptericola variabilis
TGGTCGCGATGGGCCTGGCTGCCCTGGTCGTCGGTGGCTGGTGGTGGCTGCGCAACCTGCTGGTGCTGGGCACGGTGCAGCCCGTCGGGGTCCAGAACCGGCTGCCAGACTTGGTGCCGGAGGGGCCATCCGCTCGCGCGCGAGGCTCTTGACCGCGCGGTGGCGGGCGAGCAGGTGCCCCGTGGTGACCTCGGTGAAGCCGTCCGCCCGCGTGACCGTCAGGACGCGCTCGAGGACGTCGCCGCGGTCGAACTGCGGCAGCCGCTCGTCGGGGCCGAGGGTCTCGGGGTCCGCGCGGGTGTCGTGCAGCAGCAGGATCGCGCCGGGGAACACCGCCGCCACCGCCCGGTCGGCGACGGCCTGCGGCGCGTCGTCGACCCAGTCGAACGCGTCGCCGGACCAGATCGTGAGCTCCAGCCCGAGGCGGCGGATGCCCCGTGCCTGGCGCATCGTGTGCTCCCCGTACGGCGGGCGGTACAGCCGCACCCGGCACCCGGCGACGTCCTCGACCGCCGCGCGGGCGTCGCGCACGGTGGCGACCGCCTCGGCGTCGCCCATCGTCAGCAGCGACCGGTGGTCCCGGCCGTGCAGCGCGAGCTCGTGGCCCTCCTCGACGATGCGGCGCACGAGGCCCGGGTGGCGCCGCGCCGCCTCCGACAGGACGAAGAACGTGGCCCGCGCGTCGTGCCGCGCCAGCGTGTCCAGCACCGAGGGCGTCGAGCGCGGGTCGGGTCCGTCGTCGTAGGTGAGAGAGTAGACGCGGGCGGTCGTGTCCACGCAGAAGGTGCCGAGGTCGCGCGTGACGACGCCGGGCACGAGCCCGCGCGCGTAGGCGACGCCGCGGAAGGCTCCCGCCGGCGGCGCGTCGCGCTCGATGTCCCGGCGGCGCACGACGAGGGGCGACCGGCGTCGTCCGCGCTGGTCGGGTCGTCCGGAGCGGTGCAGGAGGGCCGTCATGTCGTGCGTCCTTCCAGGGCGTCGAGCCGGCGGCGTGCCTCGGCAGCAGGAGCGGCCGAGAGCGATGATCGCAGCGCGCCGACCGCGTCGTCGAGGCTGACGTTTAGCACGTGGTGGAACGACCAGTCGTCGTCCGGGTCGAACGCCGGGTCGAGCGGCCGCGGACGGGGTGCGGGGTCGTTGCCGGTGATGTCCCCGGAGTCGAGGAAGGGGATGCCCGGCGTGCGCCGCGAGAAGGTCTCGAAGTCGGTCACGACGGGGCGCCCGTCGAGCAGCCAGACGTTGTGCGGCTGCAGGTCGCCGTGGACGTAGCCCGCGAGGTAGATGTCGAGGAGCACGTCGAGGGCCCATGCCCCCATCTCCACGCGCTCGGCCCGGCTCATCGAGCGGCACGCCAGGTCGAGCCGCGCGTCGTCGGGCAGCCGGGGGACGGTGAACCCGCGCCGGTACCAGCGCAGGACGGGCATCCGCCAAGGGCGGTCGGCGAAGACCTCCGCGCTGAGCCGCTCGGCCGCGAAGCCCTGGCGCCCCAGCTCGGTGCGGGCGAAGAACTTGCCCACCGTGTCCTGCCCGGCGGTGCGGGTGTAGACGGTGACGGCGTAGTCGGTGCTCTTGACGAACGTCGACAGCGCCGGGGACCGGTAGAGGTAGACGAGCTTGGCCCGGCCCAGGACGCGGCTGGTGAGCGTGCGGCGCACGCCCGGCTCGGGCCGTACGTCCCGGCCGACCGGCGCGCCGGCGCGGGCGGCCGGGAGCACGCCGAAGACGTCGTCCGCGTGGATGCCGCCGACGCTCATGACGCCCTCCCCACCCCGGTCAGCGCCCGCGCACCGGCCCGCGCACCGGCCCGTGCCCGGCGGTACGCCCGGCGCAGGAGCGACGAGCGCGCCGCGAGGTCGGCCACGCGCGAGGAGCGCGCGCTGCGCCACAGCTCGGTGCGCGCGGCCGCCAGCGGCGTCGGCGCGACGGTGGTCAGCCGCAGGCGGGCGACGAACGCGTCGTTGCGATGAACCCCCGGGTCGCTCGTGCGGGGCACGCCGTAGCCGTGCGCGGACAGGAAGCCGTCCAGCACGGACGCCGCGACGTCGTCCTCGGTGATGCGGTCCGCCACCGCGGGCGGCAGGCCGACGCGCCGTGCCAGCGCCGCGAGCCGCGGGGCGTAGGCCGGCTTGACCGCCGGCTTCTGCACCTTGGCGTGGTACAGCAGCGAGTACAGGTGGTCGTCGGCCCGCGGCACCGCGACCAGGCCGGCGTGCCACTCGCGGTGCCGCAGCAGGACGTCCTGCCAGCGGCTGTCGAGGTAGCCGTCGCCCACCTCGCGCACGTCCAGCACCACCTGGTCGCCGCCCACGGTGCACCCGTGCTGGACGCCGTCGCCGCCGGGGTCGAGCGGGCGCGCGTTCGCGATCGCGGCGAGGTCGGTGCGGTCGCGCGTCAGCAGGTCGATCTCGCGGTCGTCCTCGAGCGTCCCGGGGAGGTCCTCGAAGTTGCGCAGGACGACGTACTGGCTGGCGAGGCGCAGGACGCCGAACAGCTCGGCCAGGTCGCGCCAGCCCCGGCTGCCGACCACGTCCTCGGCCACGGTCTCGCGGTGCGGCTCGGGGCCCTCGTGCTCGAGCAGGGCGCGCACCCGCGCCTCGCCGAGCAGCAGCGTCGCGTCGTGGAAGAACTCGCGCACGTTGTTGCTGGAGTGGATGCGGTACCCGCCCGTGAGCCCGCGCGCCGCCGCCTTGGCGTCCGCGACGTGCAGGTTGGTCAGCTCGACGTAGCCCGAGACGTTCTGCCGGTAGCCGTACCGCGGCGCCGGGTCCTCCAGCACGAAGACGAGGAAGGGGCCGCCGCCGACCTCGTCCGGCTTGTCGGTGGTCCCGTACAGGCCCTGGCCGTAGAGGCGCTCGAAGTTCGTGGCGACCTCGTCGGGCGACCAGCGCACCTCGACCTCCGCGACCACGCGGAAGTCCTCGAGCAGCAGCCGCCGGACGGCGTCCTCGTGCTCGCGGGCCCGGGACCACACGACGAGCAGCTGCAGGTCGCGGTCGTACTGGTGGGCGAACGTCCGGCGCTCGGCGTCCCAGGTGAAGGCGAGGTCGGTCGGCGTGAAGCGCGCGACGGGGGTCGTCCCCGCGGGGGCGAGCTCCCGTGCCTGGTGCTGGAGCATCCGTGGTCCTCCCGGCTGTGCCGCTCCGGGCCGGAGCGTAAGTCAGCAAAGTACGGCTGGCCCGGAAGTGAACAGAACCTCTCGCGGGGGTGAACTCGGCGGTCCGGAGCGTGCGCCGGGGTGAACTTCGGCCGGCAGCCTCGCCGCGCCCCGGGCGCGGTGGTTCCATCGAGCCAGTGGCCGCGCGCGCCGGGGGGTGAGCGCCAGGTCCTCACGGAGAGCAGAGCGAAGCAGAACGTGGGTGGCCAGCATGGGCAGCTCCGTCCGAACCCCCCGGCGTCCCGTCGTCGGCGCCGTCGCCGCGGCGCTCGCGGCGACGCTGGGCGTGGGCGCGCTCGTCACCGCCTCCGGACCCGGCGTCGGCGGGCCGCCGCCCGCGCAGGCGGTGGAGCCCGGACCGGGCCGGGCGCAGGTGGACGGCGACGTCCCGGCGGAGGCGCGCGAGGTGGGCGGCGCCGTCGGGCAGGACGTCGCGGCGAACGTCCCGGTGTCGCACCGCGGCCCACAGGTCCCGCCGGTCGTCGCGGGATCGCTCTGGTGGACGTGGACGGCACCCGGCTCCGGCCCCGTCGCCTTCTCGACCGCGGGCAGCGAGATGGACACCGTGCTGCGCGTGCGGGAGGGCTCCGCCCGCGGCGCGGTCGTGGCCACGAACGACGACCACGGCGACGTCGCGACGTCGGAGGTGACCTTCGACGCCGACGCCGGCACGCGCTACCTCGTCGAGGTGCAAGTGCCGGACCGTTCGGACGGCAACGTCACGCTGTCGTGGCAGCCGGCGGCCGCCGAGGAGCCGGCCCCGTCCGGCCCGGCCCCGGACGCCGACGCGCCCGACGCCGAGGCGCCCGACGCCGCCGCGGCGCTCACGGCGCCGGGCATCCCGCTCGCCGGGAACACCGGGGAGAAGCCCCAGTCGAAGCTGTGGTTCGCGCACGGCTCCTGGTGGGTCGTGCTCGCCTCCGCCAGCACGACGCCGGCCGGCACCTGGGTGTGGCGCCACGACGGCGCCGGGTGGACCAACGTCACGCAGGTCTCGTCGCGCACCGACGTGCGCGCGGACGTCAAGCAGGCCGGCGACGTCGTGCACGTGCTCCTGCACGGCGCGTCGAGCTCGCTCGTGTCGTTGCAGTACGCCGCCTCGACGCGGTCCTACGCCCCCTGGTCCGCGCGGCCCGGTGCGACCTCCGTGTCGCTGCCCGGGAGCGAGACGGCGACGATCGACGTCGACACCACGGGCCGGATGTGGCTCGCCGCCGACACCAGCAGCGCGGTGCAGGTGCGCTGGGCCGACGCGCCCTACTCCTCCTTCTCGGCACCGATCACCCTGGCCACGGGCATCACCGACGACGACATCGCGATGGTGACGGCCATGCCGGGCGGGCGGGTCGGGGTGCTGTGGTCGAACCAGAGCACGCGCCTGTTCGGCTTCCGCACGCACGTGGACGGGGCGAGCCCGGCGACGTGGTCGGCCGACGAGCGCCCGGCGTCCGGCTCGGCGCAGCCGGTCGGCGACGGGATGGCCGACGACCACCTCAACGTCGCGACGGCGTCGGACGGCACGCTGTACGCCGCGGTCAAGACGTCCTACGACTCCTCGTCCGCGCCGGTGATCGCGCTGCTGGTGCGCCGCCCGTCGGGCGCCTGGGACCCGCTGCACGAGGTGGACCGGCGGGGCACGCGGCCGATCGTGCTGATCGACGAGGCGACCGGGGCCCTGCGCGTGGTCTACACCGCCAGCGACCAGCTCGACGACATCCTCGAGAAGGTCGTGCCCCTCGGCGACCTCGACTTCTCCGCCGCCGCGCGCGTGGTGCTCGACGGGTCGTACAACAACGTGACGAGCGCCAAGGCGAACGTGCCCGGGGAGGCGCTCGTCATGGCGGCCTCGAGCAGCACCACGGGCACGGCGCGGCTCGCGTGGACGCGCCCGGGGGCGCCGACCGCGCGCGACGGGGCGCTCGGCGTCGTGCGCGGCACGCCCGCCTCGGGCGTGCTGCAGGCGACCGGCACGCAGGCGTCCGACCGGTTCGAGGTCGTCGCCCGGCCTGCCCAGGGGACGGTGCAGCTGACGGACGCGGTGAAGGGGACGTTCACGTTCACGCCGGCGGCGGGGTTCGTGGGGTCGGACTCGTTCACGTTCCGGGTGGGGTCGGGGGGTGTGTGGTCGAACGTGGCGCGGGTGCAGGTGGCGGTGACGGCCGAGGCGGGGCTGCGGGGGTCGTGGGCGCTGGACGAGGGCTCGGGGCTGGTGGTGGCGGACGGCTCGGGCTGGGGCGGTGGCGGTGCGGTCTCGGGCGGCACGACGTGGGTGGCGGGCGTCGGCGGGTCGGCGCTGCGGTTCGACGGGGTCTCGGGGCGGGCGACGGTGCCGGACTCGGCGGCGCTGGACGTGTCGGGGGCGGTGACGGTCGCGGCGTGGGTGCGGCCGGAGCGGCTGGGCACGCAGTACGTGGTGAAGAAGGCCGAGGGGTACGAGGTCGACGGCTACGAGCTGGGCCTGGCGAGCACGGGGCGGCCGTTCTTCCGGGTCAACCAGGCGTCGGCGGGGGACACCTACCGGGCGAACGCGCCGGCGGCGGCGCCGGCGGACGGGCGCACGTGGACGCACCTGGTGGGGGTCTATGACGGCTCGCGGGTGCGGTTGTACGTCGACGGGGTGGAGCGGGTCTCGATCGCGGGGCCGGCGGCGGTGGGCACCAACAGCCTGCCGCTGGTGCTGGGCGACCAGCCGGGCGGCGGGTACCCGCTGCGCGGCGCGGTCGACGCGGTGCGGGTCTACGACCGGGCCCTGACCGCCGCCCAGGTCGCCACCCTCCACTCCGGCAGCACGCCTCCCGCCCCGGCGCCGACCGCCCTCGACGGCACGCTGAGCACCACCGCGGGCGTGCCGGTCTCGGGGACCCTCCGCGCGCAGGGGACGTCCGGGACGCCGACGTTCGAGGTCGTCGCCCGGCCTGCCCAGGGGACGGTGCAGCTGACGGACGCGGTGAAGGGGACGTTCACGTTCACGCCGGCGGCGGGGTTCGTGGGGTCGGACTCGTTCACGTTCCGGGTGGGGTCG
>NZ_LWGM01000179.1 GCF_001750215.1 Isoptericola variabilis
GTGGTCGCGACGATGCCCGCGAGCGCCTCGTCGACCACCCGGCCGCCCGGCGGCGTCGCGACGTCGATCGTGGCCTGCTGCGCGGCGGACGGGTCGTCGCCGCCGACGGACGTGGCCGCGGCGGAGACCCGCCGACGTGGCGCGGATGATGCCGGTCGCGTACGTGATGTTCGTCGTCCTGCTCGGCGTCGGCGTCGCGCTCATGCTCGCCGACGTCCTCGACCCCGTCCGGATCACCTGACGCGTCGGCGCAGGTCCGCGCCGTCCGGGCGGCCGCCCGCGGGCGCCCGGCAGGTGACGCGCGGTCGACGCACCGGTGAAGATCGCGGGGAGGTCCCGGCGCGGCGCCCGGCCGCGGCACGGCGTGTCGCCCCGGGCGCGCGATACTGGACCCGTGAGCACTGTCAACCTCGGTATGCCCGCCGCCCCGGCCCCCGTGCTGGCACCCCGCCGCAAGACCCGCAAGATCCGCGTGGGCAAGGTGGAGGTGGGCGGCGACGCTCCCATCAGCGTCCAGTCCATGACGACGACGCCGACCACGGACATCAACGCCACCCTGCAGCAGATCGCGGAGCTCACGGCCGCCGGCTGCGACATCGTGCGCGTGGCCGTCCCGTCCGCCGACGACGCCGCCGCGCTCCCGGCGATCGCGAAGAAGTCGCAGATCCCGGTGATCGCGGACATCCACTTCCAGCCCAAGTACGTGTACGCGGCGATCGACGCCGGCTGCGCGGCCGTGCGCGTGAACCCGGGCAACATCCGCAAGTTCGACGACCAGGTCAAGGAGATCGCCCAGGCGGCCAAGGACGCCGGCGTCTCCCTGCGCATCGGCGTCAACGCCGGCTCGCTCGACCCGCGCCTGCTCGCCAAGTACGGCAAGGCCACCCCGGAGGCGCTCGTCGAGTCCGCCGTGTGGGAGGCGTCGCTGTTCGAGGAGCACGACTTCCACGACTTCAAGATCTCGGTCAAGCACAACGACCCGGTGGTCATGGTGCGCGCCTACGAGCTGCTCTCCGAGCGCGGCGACTGGCCGCTGCACCTCGGCGTCACCGAGGCCGGCCCGGCGTTCCAGGGCACGATCAAGTCGGCCACCGCGTTCGGCGCGCTGCTGAGCAAGGGCATCGGCGACACCATCCGCGTGTCCCTGTCGGCGCCGCCGGTCGAGGAGGTCAAGGTCGGCAACCAGATCCTCCAGGCGCTCAACCTGCGCCCCCGCAAGCTCGAGATCGTCTCGTGCCCGTCGTGCGGCCGCGCCCAGGTGGACGTCTACTCGCTCGCCGAGAAGGTGACCGCCGGCCTCGAGGGGCTGACCGTCCCGCTGCGCGTGGCCGTCATGGGCTGCGTCGTCAACGGCCCGGGCGAGGCCCGCGAGGCCGACCTCGGCGTCGCGTCCGGCAACGGCAAGGGGCAGATCTTCGTCCGCGGCGAGGTCGTCAAGACCGTGCCGGAGGCGATGATCGTCGAGACGCTCATCGAGGAGGCCATGCGCATCGCCGACGAGATGCCGGCGCCGGAGAACGACGCGCAGGCCGGCGCCCCGGTCGTCACGGTCGGCTGACCGAGGCCGGCGTGCGACCCCCAGCGACCACCGGGATCCGGGAGGCACGCCTGCTCGGGCCCGCCGACCTCCCGGTGGCGCTCGCGGTCTGCGCGGCCGACCCCGTGGCCGCCGTGCTCGCGGCGAACCGGCTGGAGATCGCGACGCGCGCCGGGCTGGGGGCCGCCGGCGGCCAGGTGTGGGGCTGGCCCGCCGGCGGGCCGCTGCGGGCGGTCTGCTGGTCGGGCGCGAACCTCGTGCCCGTGGTCCCCGACCCCGGCGACGTGCCGGAAGCCACCGAGGCGTTCGCCCTCGCCGCCCGCCGGCAGGGACGCCGGTCGTCGTCGATCGTGGGGGAGTCCGGCGCGGCGCTGCGGCTGTGGAACCGGCTCGAGGCGCACTGGCCGCCCGCCCGGGAGGTGCGCGCGCACCAGCCGTCGCTCGCCATCGACCGCGACCCGGACGTCGAGCCCGACCCGCGCGTGCGGCTGTCGCGGCCCGACGAGCTGGGCGTCGTCCTGCCCGCCTGCGTGGCGATGTTCACCGAGGAGGTGGGCTACTCGCCCGTCGCGGGCGGGGGCACGGCCTACCGCGAGCGCGTCCGCTCGCTCATCGAGGAGCGCCGCTCCTACGTGAGCATCGAGCGCCCCGACGGCGTCCCCGGCGGCGAGGCGCTCGTCGCCTTCAAGGCGGAGCTCGGCGCGGTGGCCCTGGGCGTCGCCCAGGTGCAGGGCGTGTGGGTCGACCCGCAGTTCCGCGGCCGCGGCTGGTCCGAGTCCGGGATGGCCGCCGTCGTCGCCGACGCCCGGGCGCGCGTGGCGCCGGTCGTGTCCCTGTACGTCAACGGGTACAACTCCCGCGCCCTGCGCTCCTACCTGCGGGTCGGCTTCGAGCAGGTGGGCACCTACGCGACGGTGCTGTTCTGACCCGACGCGTCCGGCGTCGCCCCCGGGACCCCTGCGCTACTTGAGCAGCCGGGACAGCCGCCGGTCGGCGAGCACCTGGCCGCCGGTCTGGCAGGTGGGGCAGTACTGCATCGACCGGTCGGCGAACGACACCTCCCGCACCGTGTCGCCGCACACCGGGCACGTCTCGCCCGTGCGGCCGTGCACGCGCATCCCGGCGCGCTTGGCGTCCTTGAGCTCCTTGGCCGGCTTGCCCGACGACGCCGCGACCGCCTCCGTCAGCGTGCCGACCACCGCCGCGTGCAGCGCCGTCGTCTCGTCCGGCGTGAACGAGCGGGTCAGCTTGTACGGCGAGAACCGGGCGACGTGCAGGATCTCGTCGGAGTAGGCGTTGCCGATGCCCGCGACCGCCGACTGGTCCCGCAGCAGCCCCTTGACCTGCTGGTTGCGCGCCGCCAGCAGCGCCGCCAGCGCCTCGACGGTGAACGCGTCGGACAGCGGCTCGACGCCGAGGGTGCGCACCTGCTCGACGTCGTCGGGGGAGCGGACCACGTGCACCGCGAGCCGCTTGGTCGTGCCGGCCTCCGTGAGGTCGAAACCCGACCCGTCGTCGAGCCGCACCCGCAGCGCGATCACCGCCCCGCGGGCGGAGCCGCCGAGCCGCGGCCGCACCGCGGTGGCGGGCACCTCGTCGTACCAGCGCAGCCAGCCGCCGCGGGACAGGTGGGCCAGCAGGTGCGGGTCGACGCCGTCGTCGTCGAACGTGGCCATGTCGAGCCACTTGCCGTGCCGGGCCCAGCCCCGCACGGTGGCGCCCACCAGCGACGTGACCGGCGGGTCGTACGTCTTGAGCGCGGCGATGTTCCCCACGTCGGCACCGACGACGGTGCGGCCGACGGTCCGCTCGCCCAGGAACCGGGCGAGCGCCTCCACCTCGGGCAGCTCGGGCATGGGCTCATCGTGGCGCACGGCACCCACGTCGGCGCGCCGGACGGCGCGGGCGCGCGGGTGCGGCGTGCCGGCCCGGCGCCCGGCCGTCCGGGAGCGGGCCCGCGCGCCGATATCCTGGGCGCCATGTCTTCTGCGTCCGTCCCCGGTGGGACCACGAAGGGCGACCTGCTGCGCCTGTCCAGCCTCTTCGTCCGCACGCTGCGGGAGGACCCGGCCGACGCCGAGGTCGCCTCGCACAAGCTGCTCGTGCGGGCCGGCTACATCCGCCGCGCGGCGCCGGGCATCTACACGTGGCTGCCGCTGGGCCTGCGCGTGCTGCGCAAGATCGAGGCGATCGTGCGCGAGGAGATGGACGCCATCGGCGGCCAGGAGGTGCACTTCCCGGCGCTGCTGCCCCGCGAGCCGTACGAGGCCACGGGCCGCTGGGAGGAGTACGGGCCCAACCTCTTCCGGCTCAAGGACCGCAAGGAGGCCGACTACCTCCTCGCGCCCACGCACGAGGAGATGTTCACCCTGCTGGTCAAGGACCTGTACTCCTCGTACAAGGACCTGCCGGCGATCATCTACCAGATCCAGACGAAGTACCGCGACGAGGCCCGCCCCCGCGCCGGGCTCATCCGCGGCCGCGAGTTCGTGATGAAGGACTCCTACTCCTTCGACCACACGGACGCCGGCCTCGACGACTCCTACGCCAAGCACCGCGACGCCTACGAGCGGATCTTCCAGCGCCTCGGGCTCGACTACGTCATCGTCTCGGCGATGTCCGGGGCCATGGGCGGCTCGCGCTCGGAGGAGTTCCTCTCGCCGTCGCCCATCGGCGAGGACACGTTCGTGCGCTCCGCCGGCGGGTACGCCGCCAACGTCGAGGCCGTCGCGACGCCGGTGCCGGAGCCCGTGCCGTACGACGACGCCCCGGCCGCACACGTCGAGGACACCCCCGACACCCCCACGATCGACACGCTCGTCGAGGTGGCGAACGCCAAGTTCCCGCGCCCGGACCGGGCGTGGACGGCCGCGGACACCCTGAAGAACGTCGTGCTGGCGCTGACGCACCCGGGCGGGCGGCGCGAGCTGGTCGTCGTCGGCCTGCCCGGCGACCGCGAGGTGGACCTCAAGCGCCTCGAGGCCGCCGTCGCGCCGGCCGAGGCCGAGGCCGCCACCGAGGCCGACTTCGCCGCGCACCCGCACCTGGTCAAGGGCTACATCGGCCCCGGCGCGCTGGGCCCGCAGGGGCCGCAGCGCACCGACGAGGACGGCACCGCCTACCCGGTGATCCGCTACCTGCTCGACCCGCGCGTCGTGCCCGGGACCCGCTGGATCACCGGCGCGAACGAGCCGGGCCGGCACGTCTTCGACCTGGTCGCCGGCCGCGACTTCACCGCCGACGGCACCATCGAGGCCGCCGAGGTGCGCGCCGGCGACCAGGCGCCCGACGGCTCGGGCCCGCTCGAGCTCGCGCGCGGCATCGAGATGGGGCACATCTTCCAGCTCGGCCGCAAGTACGCCCAGGCCCTCGGCCTGAGCGTGCTCGACGAGAACGGCAAGCAGGTCGTGGTGACCATGGGCTCCTACGGCATCGGCGTGACGCGCGCGCTGGCGGCGCTCGCCGAGGCCAACCACGACGAGCGCGGCCTGGCCTGGCCCGCCCAGGTGGCGCCCGCGCACGTGCACGTCGTGGCCACCGGCAAGGGCACCGAGGTGTTCGAGGCCGCCGAGCGCATCGCCCAGGGGCTGGCCGAGCGCGGCGTCGAGGTCGTCTACGACGACCGGCCCAAGGTCTCGCCGGGCGTGAAGTTCGCCGACGCCGAGCTGCTCGGCGTGCCGCTGCTGCTCGTGGTCGGGCGCGGCCTGGCCGACGGTGTCGTCGAGGTGCGCCCGCGCGCCGGCGAGGCCGAGCAGGTGGCGGTCGACGACGCCGTGGAGGTCGCCGCGCGCCGCGTGGCCGAGCTGCTCGGCTGACGGCGGCGCCCCCGTCGGGAGCCCCGTTGGGCGCCCCGCCGGGCGCCCTCGCGCGGCGCCGCTCACGACGCCCGGGTCGTCACGACCCGGGCGTCGTCGTCGGTGCGGCGGTGGGGGAGGCGCTCGGTGAAGGGCTGGGGGACGAGCTCGGGGAGGCGCTCGGTGAGGCGCTCGGTGCCGCCGAGGCCTCGGGCATGCCCGGCAGGTCCGCGGGGTCGGCGCCCCAGGCGTCGAGCGTCAGGGCGCCGTCGGCGAGCAGGTCGACCAGCACGGTGCGCGTGCCGGCGGCGGTGGTGCCGACGAGGCTCGCGTAGCCCGTCGCCAGCCCCTGCTCCAGCAGCCGCACCAGCGCGGCGTCGTCGAGGTCGCCCGGCACCGCGTAGGCGACCCGTCGCGGGTCCTGGTCGGTGCCGTCGAGGCGGCCCAGCACCGCCCAGTCCTGGGCGCGGTCGCGGTGGACGCGGGCGCGCTCGGCCAGCCGCCGGCGTGCGTCGCCCGACGCCTGCGCCGCGCGCAGCTCCAGGGCGTACCCGGCGGCGTCCTCGGACGCCACGAGCGTGGCGAGGTCGTCGGCCGTCAGGCCCTCGGGGACACGGTCGGCGCCCGCGTCCGGCGAGCTCGTCGCGACCGGCGTCGACGCGTCGTCGGACGGCGCCACGCTCGGCGACGGCGTGGCGGTGGGCACGACGGGCGCCGTGCGCCGCGGCACCGGGACGCCCGCGGCCTTCGCCAGGCGGGCGGCCGAGACCCGCTGCGCCGCGGACACGGACGCCAGCAGCCGCGCCAGCAGCG
>NZ_LWGM01000018.1 GCF_001750215.1 Isoptericola variabilis
CTCGAGCATCGTGATCGCGGCCCGGCGGAAGTCGTGCGTGGAGCCGCGGGCCAGGTGGTCGAAGTAGCCGCCGCGGTCGACCGGCACCAGCGGGGCGTCCGGCGCGGCGAGCTGCTCGAACAGGTAGCCGGCGCCCGCTGACGGGCCGCCACGCCGGAGGTCGCTTCCCGGACACCCGCCGTGCCGTGTCGTGAGCGGCTGCTAGGTTCTGGGTCGTGAACGAGCCGTGGGCCAGGGGGGCCGCCGTTGTCGTCGAGGACGACGAGGAGGTCCGTGGGCTGCTCGAGCTGACCCTGCAGCAGGCCGGATTCACCGTCCGCACGGCCGCCACGGGCGTCCAGGGCGTGGCGCTGGCCAAGGCCGTCTCCCCCGTCGTGACGACGGTGGACGTCTCCCTGCCGGACATCGACGGGTTCGAGGTCGTCCGGCGGCTGCGCACCTTCTCCGACACCCTCGTCATCATGGTCACCGCCCGCGGTGACGAACCGGACACGCTCATGGGCCTGGAGTCCGGCGCCGACGAGTACGTCACCAAGCCGTTCCGCCCGCGCGAGCTGCGCGCCCGCGTCGACGCCCTGCTGCGGCGGGTGTCCTCCGCCGGCACCCCGCAGCCGGCATCGCCCCCGGAGCCCGAGCCCGAGCCCGAACCGGCCCGCGGCATCGAGCTGGACGCCGCCCGGCGCACCGTGCAGGTCGACGGCGAGCTGGTCTACCTCACCCGCACGGAGTTCGACCTCCTGGCCCGGCTGTACGCCGCCCGGGGCCGCGCCGTGGCCAAGGGCGACCTCGCGGCCGTGCTGTGGCCCGACGGCGACAACCACGGCGCGGTCGTCAGCGAGGCCGACCGGCGCACGGTCGAGGTGCACCTCGCCAACCTGCGGCGCAAGCTCGGCGACAGCCCCAGCGCCCCGCGGTTCATCCACACGGTCCGCGGGCTCGGCTACCGCTTCCAGCTGACCTAGGTGCCCTCACCGGGCTGGCGCCGCGCCGTCGAGGCGGGATCCTCAGTGCAGGATCTGGGCCAGGACGGCAGCGGTCTCCCGCACCAGGCGCTCCAGCGGCACGATGCCGTGCGCGCCGAACGGCTGGAAGGGGTCGGCGGCCAGCCGGCGCACCACCGCGTACGCCTCCTCGGCCAGGGGCAGCGCACCCACCATCGTGCTCGAGCTGGCCAGGGACAGGGCAGCGTCCCGGACGCCGGGGCGGTCGCCGTCGGCCGCGGCCTGGCGCAGGCGCTCGAGCCGCTCGCCGAGCACCCGCAGGTAGCGCTCGGCGAACTGCTGCGCACCCTGCGGCCCGACGTCGTCGGCGAGCCGGCTGAGCGCGTCGGGGTCGACCGCGTCGGTCATCGCGCAACCTCGGCGGCGCACGCCCGTGCCCGGTTCCAGGTGGTCATGACGTCTGCTTTCCGTGCGTCGAGTCGTCGACCATCCTGCTGCGGCCGGCTCAAGGCCCGCCCCAATGTCACCGGCGGATGCTCAAGAAACGCCTTGGGATTCTTGAGCGATGGCCGCGGCGGGACGACCCCGGGACGTCAGCGGAACGTGGTGGCGTAGTACGTCTGCTGGTCCACCGTCTCGGCGGTGATGTCCTGGGTGATCTCGGCGCGGCGCCGCAGGTTGTCGGCGAACCGCAGCGAGTCGTCGTTGAACCGGGAGACGTCGTAGGCGCACACGACCTGGTGCTCGCCCAGATAGGCGATGAGGACGTCGAGCATGTCCATGAACGTGCGCGTGGCACGCCGGCCCGGGTGCGCCAGCGTGAACCCGACGTACCAGATCGCCCCGCGCGCCGCGTGCTCCGGGTACCGCGCCGCGAAGAAGTCCGGGCTCACCCACGGCACCGCGGCGAGGTCCGTCGCGAGCGTCGTCAGCCCCACCGGCTCGCCCAGCTCGTCCCGGGCGAGCAGCTTGAGCACGCGCGGGTCGGCCATCTCCTCGTCGAACTCCTCGCGGTGCAGCACGTGCCGGGCGGCGGCGCGGGTGCGCAGCGGCTCGAACGCCTCGAGGTAGAGCTTCCAGAAGCCCTCGGCGACGTCGCCCGACACTGTGGTCTCGAACGTGACCTCAGCGGCCATCACCGGCCTCCTCCCAGCCCGCGCGACGGTAGGTCGCGACGACGAGCGCGCACACCGGGAGGGTCTCGCAGGTGATCCCCACCATGCGCCGGCCTTCCGGTTCGTACAGCCCGCCGCGCGTGAGCGACAGGTCCTCGAGGCTGTGCGTGAGGTCGGTGGCCACCTGCTCGTGCGACGGCCCCTCGTGCTCGACGAAGAGACCCGCGCCACTGCCGTCGATCCGGCGCGACCAGGCGACGCCGGCCCAGGCCTCGTGGCCCGGCAGGGAGGCGTGCGCTTCGGCGTAGACGCAGTAGAGGGCGTCGCCGTGGTCGCCCTTCAGCTGCTCGGGGCCGTCCACCTCCAGGATCCGGCTGCCCGGCGGGACGACGGAGCTGAGGCGGATGAGGTTGAAGTCGTTCACGCCGGCGGCGGCGAGGGCGGCGTCGAACGCGGAGAGCGTCGTCCGGCCGGTGCCGACGCCGGTGCTCACGCGGATGGTCAAGGGCTCGGTCATCAGGTCCTCGGAGATGTGTCGTCGGGCAGGGCGTCGCCGTCGCCGGCACGGCCGGCGGCGGCATCCAGGAGGTCGAGCACACGGGACAGGACGGCATCCAGCGATCCACGCCCCGGAGCCAGGGAGACAGTACGGCTTGCGGTCGCGTCGCCCGGACGCCACGCGCCGGGTCCAGGCACGGAACCTGACCTTTCCGTGCTGGTCAGCGTGCTGGTCGGCGCGGCGTCCGTGCCCAGGTGGACGACCAGCGGCACCTGGAGCAGGCGGCCGTCGGCCCGCAGGTCCGCCACGAGGGCGGGCCCGCCCGGGTCGCCGCACGCGTGGCCGAGGACCACGAGATCCGGCTCGAGGCCACCGGCGAGCGCATCGCGGGCCTCGACGACCGAGGACACCTGCGTGACGACCAGCCCGCCGCGGGCGAGGTCCGTCGCCAGAGCCCGCCGGCCGGCGTCGTCGTCCTCGGCGAGCAGCACCCGGCGGTGGTGCGGCCGCAGCCGGACCACGTCCCGGACCGTCCCGGCGAGAGCCGCGGGGCCCACGGGCACGATGAGCGTCGGCACCGGGGCGGCCACGGCGGCGTACCGCACCCGGCTCAGCGCCGGCGCGGCGGCGTCCGGCGTCGCGAGGTCGAGCACCACCACCGCGGTGGGCTCCCGCTCCAGCGCCGCGAGCGCCGCGGGACCGTCCGTGGCGGCGACGGCCTCGTACCCCCGCTCTCGCAGCACCGGGCGCAGCGCCGCGACGACGGCGGCGTCGTCGTGGACGACCACCACCCGCGTCGGCGCGGCACCGGCGTCCGGCGGCGGCGCCGGCGTGTCGCGGACGGTGTGCTGGGCCACGCGGCGCAGGGTGAGCCGGAAGCTCGAGCCCGAGCCCTCGCCGTCGCTGACCGCCCAGATCCGGCCGCCGTGCTGCTCCACGATGCTCCGGGCGATGGCGAGCCCGAGCCCCGTGCCGCCGCGCTCGCGCGCGTCGGACGCGTCCACCTGCTCGAACCGCTGGAACACCGCCTCCAGCTTGTCCGCCGGGATGCCGCGCCCGTCGTCGTCGACGCGCAGCTCCACGAGGTCCCCGGCCGGCACCGCCGCCACCCGGACGGTCCCGCCGGGCGGGGAGAACTTCACGGCGTTGCTCAGCAGGTTGGTCAGCGCCTGCACGATGCGCTCGCCGTCCGCGCGGACCACCTCCGCCGAGGCGACGGAGCGGATGGCCACCCCGGCCTCGTCCGCGAGGACCGACACCTGCTCGACGGCCGCGGCGACGAGCGCCTCGACGCGGTGCTCGCGCAGCTCCAGCCGGGTGTTGCCCGCGTCCATGCGCTCGATGTCCAGGATGTCGTCGACGAGCCGGCTGAGCCGCTCGCTGCTGGTGAGCGCCACGTGCACCATGCGCGCCGCCTGCTCGGGCGAGGCGTCGAGGACGCCGCTGTCGAGCAGCCCGAGGGCGCCGCGGATCGACGTGAGCGGCGTGCGCAGCTCGTGGCTCACCACGGAGACGAACTCGTCCTTCATGCGTTCCACCGCGCGCCGCTCGGTGACGTCGCGGAAGGCGACGACCGCGCCGCGGATGACGTCACCGTCCCGCAGGGGGCTCGCCGTGACCTCGACCGGCACCTCGCGCCCGTCGAGGCGCCGGTACACGTCCATCTCCGCGGCGGCCGTGATCCCGTCGCGCACCGCCTCGGTGATGTAGCAGTGCTCCACCGGGTACGGGGTGCCGTCCTCGGTCGGCGCGTGGAAGGTGTCGTGCGCATCGCGTCCCACGAGGTCGACGGCCATCGCGCCCAGGAGCCGCGCCCCGGCGGCGTTGACGAACGTGACCCGGCCGGCGGCGTCGACGCCGTAGATCCCGTCCGCGACGGACTCCAGCGTGTGCTCGCGCTCGCTGGCGAGCGAGCGCAGCTGCGCGGTGCGTTCCTCCACGCGCCGCTCCAGGCTCTGGCGCAGCGACTCGTTGTCCACGACGACGAGGATCTGACGCAGCACGACCGCGACGAGCACCACGATCCAGAGCGCGTTGGCCGCCCAGGGCACACCGCGCTGGTGTCCTTCGCCGACGCGCACGAGCGCGGCGCCGAGGAAGAGGGAGAAGGTCACGACCGTGCCGAGCACCGGGGACCCGACGCCGCGCCGGCCCCCGACGTGGTACCCGGTCGCCGCAGGATGCTGCGCGGCGAGGGCCCCGGCGACGTACCCCCCGACCCAACCGACGTCGACCGGGCTGCCGAACGTGAACCCGCTCCCGGCGGACAGGAGCGCGAAGGCGACGTCGGCCACGGCGTAGAGCACGAACCCGGAGCCGACGATGACCAGCGGCACCCGCTCCGCGTGGCTCGAGCGCGTCATCACGAGGACGGCGAACGTCGCCAGCAGGGCGTCGACCACCGGCAGCGCGTAGGCACCGGCATCCGGCAGCGCCTGGCTCATCTCCGCGCGCGGGATCACGCCCGAGATCGCGATGTAGAGGACGGACCCGCCGACGACCACGCTGTCCAGCAGCATGCGGACGAGCTCCGGGCCGCGCGGCCGCACGGTGGGGAAGAACGCGAAGGCGACCACGGCGAGCACCAGCGCGGCGATGTACGCCGCGTCGCCCGTGTAGGGGTCGTCGACCAGGCCGGCGTACAGGTTGCCCAGCAGCCCTACGAGCCCGGCCAGGGCGAGCGTCCCCCACGCCCGCCGCCGTCGGCCCGTCGACCGCAGGGCGCCGACCGTACAGCTCACCGTTCCGAAGAGGGCCGCTGCCGCGATCGCCGACCGGGAGACGTTCGCGCGCGTCGCGGCGTCGAGCGGGCTGGCCAGGACGGCGGCGAGCACGAGGAGCGCGGCGCCGGCCGTCCACGACCAGCGCACGAAGCTGCCCCCTGCGCGCGAAGCGGCGCGTCCGGCTCCCCCCATGGGGCTGAGCGTAGGAGACGGTGGCCCCGAGCGCCGGTTACCTCGCCGCCACGGCGTGGTCCGGGCACGGCGAGGCGGCGATGTCGGTGCCGCCGGGATACGGTTCCGGTGTTCTGAGCAGCGGACGAGGGGGCGCACGTGGGTGCAGGGGGCCGGCACGTGGTGGTCATCGACGACGACCCGTCCATCCGTGAGGTCGCGGCGCTGGCGCTCTCGGCCGTCGGGGGACACGAGGTCAGCACGGCGGGCGACGGCACCGAGGGCATGGAGCTCGCCCGGCGCGTCCGGCCGGACGCGATCCTGCTCGACGTGATGATGCCGGTGCTCGACGGGCCGACGGTGCTCGGCCGCATGCGTGCCGTCGAGGCGCTGCGCGACGTGCCCGTCGTGTTCCTCACCGCCAAGGTGGGCGCGCAGGACATCTCCCGGCTGGACGGGCTGGGCGCGGTCGCCGTCTTCACCAAGCCGTTCGACCCGCTCACGCTCCCGCAGCAGCTCGCCGACGTCCTCGGGTGGGACGCGTGAGCGGCCCCGCGCCCGGCGACGCCGCGCACTTCGACGACGCGTTCGCCGTGCTCGCCGAGCGGGCGCACCGGCGCAACCTCGACCGTACCGACCGGGTGCTGGAGCTGCTGTCGGCCGGGGACCCGGCCGCCGGTCCGGTCCTCGACCCGGCGGCGCGGGACGAGGCGATGCAGCTGTGCCACGCCCTGGCGGGCTCGGCGGGGACCTTCGGCGGCCACGCCCTCGGCGACGCCGCGCGGCGCCTGGAGACCGTCCTGCGCGACGGTCCCGCCGACGCCGTCAGGGTCGCGCTCGACGGCCTGCGCGCCGCCGCGGGCCGCACGCCCTAGGCCTGCCCCGGCTCCTGGCCTCTCGCCCGCCGCGCCGCCGGGCGGGAGGGACGACCGGCAGCACGGACGACGAAGGCCCCGACCGCGGACGCGGTCGGGGCCTTCGGTGCGCAGGTGCCGCGGCGGCGCCGCGGCACGCTCAGCACGTCGGTGCGGTCAGTGCGTGACCTTCCGGCGGCCGGCGAGCCCCTCGGCCACCCCGATCAGGAGCACCGCGGCGATCACGGCCACGATGAACCCGACGACGTTGAGCTCGAAGATGTCGCCGGTGCCCAGCAGGTTCGCGACGAGCCCGCCGATGACGGAGCCCACGAGCCCCAGGAGCAGGGTGGCGATGATCCCGAGGTTCTGCTTGCCCGGCTTGATGAGGCGCGCCAGGGCCCCGATGACGAGGCCGGCGACGATGAACCCGATCACTGCTTTCCTCCCAGTTCGATGCTGATCGATCTCCTGCCACCCTGGCAGAACCGCCGCACTCTCGCCTGCGGAGACGCCCGCCGCAGGTCTTCCTGGGGCGGTCGACGGCCGTCTCCGGCAGACTGGCCGGGTGCCCTACCCCCTCGCGCCGGCGGAACCGCGGCTGCGCGTGCAGCGCCGTGCCCGGCACCGACGGGTCCTGGTGGCCGGGGACGCGGTCCGCGTCGCCGCCCTGGCGAGCGTCGTGGTCGGGACCGCCGGGTTCGGCCCCGTGGTCGGCGCCGTGTTCTTCCTCGTCCTCGGCGGCGCCATGCTGGCCCGCGCGCTCGGGGCGCCACGCACGCTCGACGTCGCGTTCGGGGTGACCACGCTCCTCGCGGCGTGGGCCGCCGCGCTCGACTGGTACCGCGCCCTGGGCTGGCTGGACCTTGCCGTCCACCTCGTCGCCACCGGGCTGATCGCCGCCCTGGCGCACCTCACGCTCGTCCGCCTGGGCGTCGCGCCGCCGCCGGACGCCGCCGCCGCCGACCGGTCCCAGCGGCACCGGCCGCGGCTCGGCGCCGGCGTCGTCACGAGCGCCGTCGGCGTCGCGCTCGCGACGCTGTGGGAGCTGGGCGAGTGGTTCGGCAACACCGTGCTCGACGACCGCATCCAGGTGGGCTACACCGACACGGTCAGCGACCTCGCCGCCGGGGCGGTGGGTGCCGTGGTCGCGGGCGTGCTCGTGGCCCGCGGTGCCCTCTTGCCCCGCGTCCGGCGGTGGACGGGCTCGTGACCGTCCGACCGAGGAGGAGAGACGCGGCGGGGACGACCGGCACGGCGGGGACGCCCCCGGGCCCGGCGGTGCGCGCGCTCGGGCAGCTGGCGCTCGGCGGCGTCCTGCTGTCCGCGGGCGCCGGCCACCTCACCGCGCTGCGCGAGGAGTTCCAGGCGCAGGTGCCGTCGTGGCTCCCCGCGGACCCGGACCACGTGGTCGTGGCCTCCGGCGTCGTCGAGCTCGCGCTGGGCGCCGCCCTGGTCGGCGTGTGGCGGCAGCCCGCTCGCGGAGTGGTCGGCGCCCTCGCGGCGGCGTTCTTCGTGGCCGTGTTCCCGGGCAACGTCGCTCAGCTCACCGAGCGGCGCGACGCGTTCGGCCTGGACTCCGACGCGAAGCGGGCCGTCCGGCTCCTGTTCCAGCCGCTGCTGGTCGGCGGCGCGCTGGCGGCCACCGACGGCACGCAGACCCTGCGCCGGCTGCGCAGCGGTCGCTGAGGCTCCCGCGGCCGCCCGTCGGGAGGAACGATCTCGCCTCAGGCCGCCTCGCCGGCGGTCGTGCTGCGGGACTGCGCCGTGCCCATCCCCCACCGCACGGCACGGACCGCGAGCGCCCCGGCCTGGCCACCGAACCTGCGGCTCAGCGGCGTCTCGACGTCCAGCGCCTCGCGCGCCCACGGCGGCAGCAGCGCCACGGCGCCGGCGGCGAGCAGGCCGTAGGGCGCCCGCGCCGGTCCCGGCAGCGGCGGCTCGCGCAGCAGGAAGCTCGCCGCGTCCAGCGCCGCGGGCGTAGCCTCGAGCTCCGGCCGGTACGCGTCGAGGCACGCGGTCAGCTCGGCGACGGTCTCCGGGACCACCCTGGCGCCCAGGGCGCGCGCGACGCGCGCGGACTGGGCGATGTACTCGTCCGCCTCGGCCGGCGACAGCGGCCGCTCGCCGTAGCGCTGGTGCGCGGCGAGGAACGAGTCGGCCTCCGCGACGTGCACCCACGTCAGCAGGTGCGGGTCGCTCGCGCGGTACGGGCGGCCGTCGGCCGTCCTGCCGCGCACCCGCTCGTGCACGGCACGCACCCGCTCGATCATCTCCTGCGCGTCGTCGGCGGTCGCGAACGTCGTGGTCGCCAGGAAGGTCGACGTCCGGGCGAGGCGCCCCCACGGGTCGCTGCGGTAGCCCGAGTGCCCGGCGACGCCCGCCATCGCCAGCGGGTGCAGCGACTGCAGCAGCAGCGCACGCAGCCCGCCGACGAACATCGCGGAGTCCGCGTGGACCCGGCGGATCGCGCTGCCCGGACCGAACCAGCGCGGCCCGGGCGTCAGGTGGATCCGGGCACGCGCCTGCACGCCGTCCGGGCCGGCGACCTTCGCGAACAGCATGTCGCCCACCTGCGTGCGCAGGCGCTCGACCGGGTTCGCCACGACCGACATGGAGCCAGTATGGCCCGCCCCGCGCGTGGCCTCTCGTCGGCCGGCCGGCCCTCCGTGGCGCCTCGGGCGCCGGCCCGTCGGAGGCGTCAGGCCAGCGCGGCGAGGTACCGGGCGGCGACGGCGTCCTGCAGGCGTCGGGTCACCGGCCCGCCGGCGCGGGCCAGCCGGCTCGCCGGCCGGGAGAACGCCGTGACGCTGAACGTCAGGGCGCCGTCGTCCGCCTGCTCCAGCAGGAACCGCTGCTCACCCGGCTCGGGGTGACCGGGCAGCGTCCCGTAGGCGAACCCGGCTCGCGCGGGCTCGTCGACCACGTCGACGACCCGGCACGGGGCCTGGAGCCGCAGCGGGCCCAGCCCCAGGGAGACCCGCACGACGGCGCCCGGCGCGGCCCGCTCGGCGGAGGCCACCACGTGCAGGCCCGCGGCCTCGTGGACCTGCCAGCCGAGCAGCCGGTCCGCGGCCTGCCGAAGGTCGAGACCCGTCACCGTCCGCGTCCGGCAGGTGAGGCGACAGCCGGGCGGCGCCTGGCCCGCCGTCGCGCCCACCGCGTCGTAGGTGAACGGCGCCGCCCGCAGCGCGGCGGCCTCCGCGGACGTCATCGGCACCGGCATGACCGAATCGTGCCACGGACGCGCCTGCGGCGGCCCGCGGCGGCACGCGGCGGCACGCGGCGGCGCGTGAGCGCCCGATGAGACCGGCGGTGTCCCGGCGTCTACCCCTCGACAGCCACGTCACGTCATCGGGAGCGCACCGTGGGACTCATCGACATCGAGCTGTTCGCCACCCTCGACCTGGTCGCCCAGGCGCCCGGTGGTCCCGAGGAGGACCCCCTGGGGTTCGGCTTCGGCGGCTGGCAGGCGCCGCTGATCGACGAGGTCTCCGGGGAGCAGGCCGCCGCCGCGTACGAGGGCACGGACGCCCTCCTGCTCGGGCGGCGCACCTACGACATCTTCGCGGCCTACTGGCCGCACCAGGAGGGCGGCGAGGACGGCGACATCGCCGCCCTCTTCAACCGCGTCCCGAAGTACGTCGCCTCCCGCGGCACGCCGCGGCTCGACTGGGCCGGGTCGACGCAGCTCGGGCCGGACCTGCCGGCGGCCGTGCGCGAGGTCCGCGACCGGCACGAGCACGTCAAGGTGGTCGGCAGCCTCAACCTGGTGCAGACCCTGCTGCGCGAGAAGCTCTTCGACCGCCTCGACCTGTGGGTGCACCCGATCGTGCTCGGCGAGGGCAAGAAGGTGTTCGACGGCGGGGCGGTGCCCACGAACCTCACGCTCCTCGAGCCACCGGTCGCCGGGAAGAAGGGCACGGTGTACCTGCGCTACGGGCTGGCCGAGGGCACGCCCGCGACCGGGGACATGGCAGCGCCCGACCGCGGCGCCGGCAGCGACTGAGCCCGGCGTCACCCGCACAGCCGGTCGAGCAGGAGCGCGACCAGGCGCTCGCCGTCCACGCCGGTCGCGACGGTCGCCGGGCGCACCTCGGGCAGCGCGAGGTCCGCGCGCGGCACGTCGTCGTTCGGGTCCCACGCGACGGTGCGGCCCCGGGTCAGCGACCCGCGCAGCTCGATCCCGACGGCCGCGGTGCGGGTGGTGACGAGGCCGGGGTCGAGCAGGGTCGCGACCGCCAGCGGGTCGTGCAGCGGGCACCCGCCGCGGCCGGACCGCTCGGCGGACCAGGCGACCCAGGGCCGCACCGTGCGGGCGAGGTACCGGGCCAGGTCGTCGGCCGCGCGATCGAGCCGGTCGACGTCGGCCGGCGTCAGCAGGGTCCGCAGCGTGACGTCCAGCGGGACGACGCGCAGCGGCGCCGCGCTGCTGAGCACGACGTGCGCGGCCTCCGGGTCGTACGCCGTGTTCTGCTCCCGGAGCACGCCCGGGACGTCGAACGCCCCGCCCATGACGACCAGGCCCGCGACCTTCCCGGCCCAGGCCGGGTCCAGCAGCATCGCCTGCGCCAGGTTGGTCAGCGGCCCGAGCGCGACCACGGTGAGCTCGCCGGGGGCGGCGTCCACGACCTCGACCAGCGCGCGGGCCGCCGGCGTCCGCCGGGCGCGCAGCGCCGACCCGACAGGGCAGACGCCGTGCCACAGCCGGCGGACGGCGTCGTCGTCGCGGCGCCCGTCCAGGTGCGCCCGCCACGCGGCCGGGTCCTGGACCAGCGGCCGTCCCGCCCCGCGGTGCACGGGGACGTCGCCCCGGCCCGCCGCCTCGAGGATCTCGAGCGCGCCGGCCACGCCCCGGTCGACCGGCACGTTGCCGGCGACGACCGTGACCGCCTCGACCTCGAGCTCCGGCGACCGGAGGGCCAGCCCCAGGGCGAGCCCGTCGTCGACGTCGGCGCCGGGGACACCGGTGCCCGGGTCGGTGTCGATGACGACGCGCACGGCCGCACCACCTCCGGGCCGATTGTGCGGCCGGCGTGCACCGCAGGCCAGCGCCGCCGCTGCCTCGGCCCGGGATGAGGCAGCCTGTGCTTGCCGGTCGGGCCTGCGATGGCGCCACGGGCTCAGCCCGCCGGCCTCGGGACCAGCTCGCCGTCGGCCAGCAGCTCGTCCTGCAGCGCGCCCGGCATGACCCACACCCATGCCTCGAAGATCTCGTAGCCCTCCAGGTGCAGGGCCCCGCTGTTCTGCAGGCGCGTCCCGCCCCAGCAGGAGACGACCACGTCGAGGTCGGGGTCGTCGTCCCACGCGGAGTCGACGCGCTCCGTGATCACGTCGGGCAGCAGCTCGTAGCCCACGTAGTTGAGGCCGGCGCCGCGCGACAGCATGTCGCGGTTGCAGGAGAAGTCCCAGCCCACCGTGTCGACGTCGTGCTCGGCGAGGAACTGCTCGAAGCCCACGGTCGACGCCGGGTCGAGGCCCTGCCCGGCGCGGTAGGCGTCCGAGGCGCGGTCCGCGGCGAGCGTCGTGAGCGACGCGACGACCAGGGCGCCGACCACGACCACCTTGGTCCAGCGGCGCAGCAGGAAGGCGGCGACGAGGCAGGCCACGACGGCGAGGGACGCCAGGAGCCAGAACCGGTTGGCGTTCGTGAACGACGGCAGCAGCGGCGTGTCATAGCCAGCGTCGGGCAGCGTCCACGCGAACGGCAGCACGCCGGGGACGTGCACCGGGGTGATGTAGGCCCACGTCGGCGCCATCGGCGCGACGAAGAGGACCACGGCCGCCGCGACCGTGACGGCTGCACCCGCCGCCCACGCCCAAGCGCGGGTCCGCACGACGCCGGCGACGAGCACCGCCAGGCCCAGCGCGACGACGACACCTGAGACGGGGTCGAGGTAGCGGGTGTACACCCAGGGATCCAGGCGACGCCAGTCACCGCCCCACAGGTCTTCGGTGTTGGACCAGGCCAGCGCGGAGAGGAGGAAGGTGGCGACGAAGACGCCGAAGACCCAGCACGCGCGCCCGAGCCGGCCCTTGCGCACCTCGGCCCACGACCAGACGACCACCGCGACGAACCCGACCGCCACGAGGCCGAAGGAGCCGACGAGCTGGGCCCAGGTGTGGCTCAGCACGACTCGCACGAAGTTGGTCAGGTGGAAGTCCTGCATGCTGGCGAGGAACCCGTCGCTCTGCGACGGCGACGCGCCGGTGAGCAGCTCGTTGAGGTAGCCGGCGAGCCGGTCCGCGGCGAGGTACCCCGCGGCGAGCGTCGCGAGGCCGGCCAGCGCCGCGGTCCAGCGCTGGAGCAGCATCGCGAGCAGCCAGATGGCGCTGGCGAGCACCAGCGTGATCATGCGCACGTGCGTGAGGTACGCCAGCGCCACGGCGAGCCCGAAGACGACGGCCCGCAGCACGGTCGTGCGCTCCCACAGCCGGAACGCCGCGAGCGCGGCCAGGGTCACGGCGAGGAACAGCAGGCGCTCGCTCATCAGGTAGTCGGCCTGGACGGCCCGCGCCGGCAGCGTCATGACGACGGCGGCGACGGCGACCGCCTGAGGCAGGCTCAGCCCGACGCGGCGCACGACCAGCGCCAGCGGCCAGATCGTGGCGGCCCCGACGACGAGGCCCACCACCGAGGCCGCCCGGTAGACGGTGCCCGGGTCGTCGAGGAACCACCACAGCGGGGTCAGGAGGATGCCCCACAGCGGGTAGTAGCCCGCGCTGCCGAAGTCCGGCACCGGCTCGCCGGCCAGGAGGCGGGCGAGCTGCAGCAGGTGCAGCTCGTCGAAGGGCAGCTCCGGCTCCACAGCCGTGAGGGCGACCTTGACGGTGACCGCGAGGTTCACCACCACGGCGACCGCCGCGACGACCCACCACCCGCGCCTGCGGACGCCCTCGACGTCCTCCTGCAGGCGGGTCGTCATGGCGACCGGCAGTGCTGGCGGGCTCACCATCAACGCGCTTCGCTCGAGCATCCGGAGCTCGGCCCGGGAGGACCGTGGCCCGCGAGCTCTCCAGGCATGACCGGTTGCGGCAGCCGTTCCAGCCATGAGCGGGAGCCCTCGTGCCGTTGCCGGTCGCGATCGAGGCTTGGACTCAGCTTGCACCTCCGATGCCGGGATCCCGTCACCCGGACCTCTGCTCCTGGCGCCCCCTCCGACTCCTACTGTGACTGATCACCCCGCCAGGTTCCACGGGTGAAAACCGGCACGCCCGCGGTGCGCGGGCGTGCCGGCCTGTGTGCGGACCACGGTCAGCCCATGAGCTCCCGCGCGGCGTCGGCGATCCCGGTGGCGGTGATGCCGAAGTGGTCGAGCAGCCATTCCGCCTTGCCCGTCGGGGCGAAGGCGTCGTGCACGCCGACCATCCGCATGCGCGCCGGGTGGGTGCGGGCGAGCAGCTCCGCCACGGCGCCGCCGAGGCCGCTGACGAGCGCCTCCTCGACGGTCACGACCCCCCGGGTCTCCCGGGCAGCCGCGACCAGCGCGTCCTCGTCGAGCGGCTTGATCGTCGGCATCGCCAGGACGCGCGCCGCGACGCCGTCTCGCGCGAGGAGCTTTGCGGCCTCCAGCGCCCGGGTCACCACCGTGCCGGTCGCGACCAGGGTGACGTCGTCACCCTCGCGCAGCGTGGTGGCCCGGCCCGGGACGAACTCGTAGCCCGCCGGGTTGACGTCCGGCACGCCCATCCGGCTCACCCGGACGAACACCGGGCCGTCGTGGCCGGCGGCCCACCGCACGACCTGGCGGGTCTCCTCCGGGTCGGCCGGCACGACGACGGTCATGCCCGGGATGGTCCGCAGCCAGGCGAGGTCCTCGATGGAGTGGTGCGTCGGGCCGAGCTCGCCGTACGCCATGCCCGGGCTCTGCCCGACGAGCACCACGCGGTGGTTCGAGTAGGCGGCGTCGACCTTGATCTGCTCCATCGCCCGGGCGGTGAGGAAGCAGGCGGCGGCGGACACGAACGGCACCTTGCCGCCGTTCGCGAGCCCGGCGCCGACCCCCACCATGTCCTGCTCGGCGATGCCCACGTTGATCAGCCGCTCGGGGAACTTCTCCTGGAACGGGGCGAGCTTGCTGGACCCGACCGAGTCGTTGACGACGGCGACGACCCGCTCGTCCTGCGCGGCCAGCTCGACCAGGGCCTCGACCCAGGCGTCCCGGCAGTCGTGCAGCACCGGTGCGGCGGTGGTGGTGGTCACGGGGTCGCCTCCAGCTCGGTCAGCGCCTGGTCGACCTGGTCCTCGGACGGGACCTTGTGGTGCCAGGCGACGTTGTCGGACATGAACGAGATCGGGTGGCCCTTGTGCGTGTGGGCGATCACCGCGGTGGGCCTGCCCGAGGCGGCAGGGACGGCGGCGAAGACGTCCACGAGCGCGCCGTGGTGGTGCCCGTCGACCTCTGCGACCTCGAGCCCGAACGCGGCGAGCTTGTCCGCCAGCGGCTCGAGGTCGTTGGTGTCGGACACCGTGGCCCCCTGCTGCAGGCGGTTGCGGTCGACGACCACGCACAGGTGCTCGAGCCGGTGGTTGCCGGCGGTCATGAGGGCCTCCCAGTTGGAGCCCTCCTGCAGCTCGCCGTCGCCCACGACCACGAAGGTGCGGCGGCCGGACCCGTCGAGCTTGCCGGCGAACGCCGTGCCCACCGCGATCGGCAGCCCGTGCCCGAGGGGGCCGGTGCTGGCTTCGACCGCGGCGAGCTTGGTGCGGGCCGGGTGCCCGTTGAGCTGCGACCCGGGCTGCATGAACGTGCCCAGCTCGTCGACCGGGATGAAGCCGGCGGTCGCCAGCGTCGTGTACAGCGCCGCGGCCGCGTGCCCCTTGGACAGGATGAACCGGTCGCGGTCGGGGTCGTCCAGCCGGTCGGGAGCGATGTTCATCGCGTGCAGGTACAGCGTCACCAGGATGTCGATGACGGAGAACTCCCCGCCGATGTGCCCCAGCCCGGCTGCGCGGACCATCTTGATGTCGCGCCGGCGCACGGCCCGCGCCGCCTCGCGCAGGTGCGCGACGATCTCCTCCCGCGTGGCGTCCGGGGCGGTCCGGCCGAAGACGCGCAGCGCCTCCACCGGGACGGCGCCGACGTCCGGCACGAGGTCTTCCTCGACGGCCATCTCAGTCCCCCATGCTGCTGAAGAGGGCGTCCTGCACGAGCTTCTGCGCCCTCATCGCGTCCTGGTCGGACTGCGCGGCGCGCAGCGCCTCCATGTCGATCGTGTCCAGCGCCCGGTGGATCGCCTTGAGGAACCGGATCGACAGCCTCGCCGCCTCGACGGTGTCCTCCCGGAACGGGAACTGGTCGAGCTGCCACACGCCCTCCCAGCCGTTGACCTTGAGCGTCCAGAAGTACTCGAAGACCTCGACGGGGTGCACCGTGCCGACGACCATGTCGTCGTCCCAGCCGCGCAGGTTGTCGTTGACGTCCATCGCCCACAGCAGCCCGTGGTCGATGAGCAGCTGGGCGGACGCCGCGGGCGACTCGCCGCCGAACAGCGCGTGGCCGAAGTCGAGCAGCACCCCGACGTTGTCGACGCCCATGGCCTTGATGCCCAGGACGGTCTTGGCGGCCGAGTCCCAGAACATCTTGACCCGCGGCTCGCGGGGCTTGTACTCGATCACCATCCGCACGTCGGGGTTGGCCTGGGCCAGCTCGCGCATGCCGGAGACGGCCAGGTTCCACTGCTCCTGGTGCGACACCTGGAACGGGTAGTCCCAGCCGTCCTGGCCGGGCCAGACCTTGAGATACTTCGCGTCCAGGGCCCGCACGACGTCGGCGGCCTCGTCCAGGAAGGCGAGCAGGTCGGCGCGGACCTGCGCGTCGGGGTTGGTGAACGCGCCCTTGGCGTACTTGCGCATGTAGATCTCGGGCGTCACGCCGATCGCCCGCAGGCCGTTGCGCTTGAGGGCGGCCGAGACGTCGTCGACCGTGACGCCCTCGGTGAACGGGTAGGGCACGTCCACCCAGGAGAGGTCGCCGACCTGGCCGGCGCGGTCGATCTGCTCGAGCGTGGTGACCGGCGGCGCGTACCCGTCGGTGGCGTAGCGGTCCACGTACGACGCGAAGTGCCACAGGCCGGCGCCGAACTCGGGAAGCTGCGAGGGCATTGGTATTCGTCTCCGATCGTTGATGCATCCTGATGCCGCGCCGAGCGTCGCTCGCGCCGGGTGGTGGGCGTGCCGCGGGCCGGCCGGCCGGGGCGGCGGTCGGGCCGCCCCGGGCCGGCCGGTCGCCTCACTCCTCGAGGGCGAACACCGTGTAGCGGTCGGCGTTCGACTTGTCGATGAGCAGGCAGTCGACCGACTGCTTCTCCGGCTGGCCGGTCTCACCGGTGCGGATGAACTGGTCCGCCTGCTCCACGGCCATCTCGGAGATCGCCACGGCCGGCTGCAGGCCGGTCGCGAGCATGGTCCCCTCCTTGATCGCCGCCACGGCGTCGGGGCTCCCGTCGAACCCGGCGACGATCACCTTCCCGGTCAGGCCGGCGGCGTCGACGGCCGCCACGGCGCCGAGGGCCATCGTGTCGTTGCCCGCGATGATGCCCTGGACGTCGGGGTTCTTCTGCAGGAGCGTCTCGACCTTCGTGAACGCCTCCTGCTGGTCCCAGTTGGCGGTCTCCTGGGCGATCATCTTCATGTCCGGGTACTGGTCGATCACCGCGTGGTAGGCGTCGGACCGCACCTTGGCGTTGGTGTCGGTCTCCTTGCCGGTGAGCTCGATGAAGTTGCCCTTGCCCTCCATGGCCTGGACGAACGCCTCGCCCACGAGGCCGGCGCCCTGGGCGTTGTTCGAGACGATCTGCGCCTCGGCGATGCCGGACTGGTTGATCTCCCGGTCGATCAGGAACACCGGGACGCCGGCGTCCTTCGCCTTCTGCACAGCGCCGATCGTCACGTCGGCCCCGGCGTTGTCGAGGATGATCGCCTTCGCGCCGTTGGCGATCGCGGTGTCGATCAGCTGGCTCTGCTTGTTCGGGTCGTCGTCGTGCGAGTCGGCCTGGGCCTCGTAGCCCAGCTCCTCCGCCTTCGCGACGGCGGCGTCGGCCTCCGCCTTGAAGAAGACGTTGTCGTGGGACGGGGTGATGACGGCGATCAGCCCGCCGGCCTCCCCGCCGCCCGTCGGCGACTCGGAGGCGGCCTGGGTCTCGCCTCCTCCGCCTCCTCCGCCTCCTCCGGCGGTGTTCGGGCTGGAGCAACCGCCCAGGGCGAGGGCGGCGATCGCGGCAACCAGCACCGCGCCCTTGCGGAACGTGCGTCGCATCGGAATTCCTCCTGAGAGATGGGTCCGGGCCGTCAGCGGGTCCCGGGGTGGGTCGCCGCCAGCTCGCGCTTGACGCTCTGTGCGGCGACGGCAGCCGCGCGAGCGTTCTTCAACCTCTGCTGACCCTGGTCGAGCATCACGGCGAGGACGATGACCAGCCCCTTGATCACCGTCTGCCAGAAGGTGGAGACGCCGACCATGACCAGGCCGTCAGAGAGGAAGCCGATGACGAACGCGCCGATGAGCGCGCCCTTGACCGTGCCGCGTCCGCCCGCGAGGGAGGCGCCGCCGATGACGACGGCGGCGATCGCGTTGAGCTCGAACGTGGTGCCGGTCTGGGGGGCCGCCGAGGTGAGCTCGGAGGCGATGATGAGGCCGGCCATCGCCGCGCAGACGCCCGAGATGATGTAGACGCGCATCTTGACGGACCGGACCGGCACGCCCGCGAGCCCGGCGGCCCGCTCGTTGCCGCCCGTGGCGTACAGGTGGCGGCCGAACGCGGTACGGGTGACCGCCACCCAGATCACGACCGCGAAGATCACCATGATCCAGATGGCCGTCGGGATGCCCAGCGGGCGGGCGACGCCGAGGAACGAGAAGCCGGTGTTGCCCAGCGCCGGGTCGCCCTGCAGCCGGGGGAACGTCGAGCCGTTCGAGATGAGCAGCGCCGCGCCGCGGGCGATGTACAGCGTGCCCAGCGTCGCGATGAAGGGTGCGACGTTGAATCTCGTGATGAGCAGCCCGTTGAGCGCCCCGACCAGGCCGCCGACGGCCAGCGACACGATGACGACCACCCACACGGCCGGGTAGGCGGTCGTGTCGAAGAGCGACAGCTCCCAGCCCTGGAGCATCACGCCGGCGACGATGCCGGACAGGCCGACGATGGAGCCGATCGACAGGTCGATGCCGCCGGTGACGATCACGAGCAGCATGCCCAGCGCGAGGATCGCGTTGTAGGCCACGTGCTTGGTCATCGTGATGAGGTTCGTCGGCGTCAGGAACGCGTCGGACAGCAGCGAGAAGATGATCACGAGGACGATCAGGGCGACGAACGCCCGCTGGTCGAGCAGGAACTCGCCGATGCCTCGCTTGGTGCTCGCCTCGGGCAGCTTCGTCGAGCCGCTGCTCGGCGCGGTGGTCGTGGTCGCCATGTCAGTGGTCCTCGGGGGTGGTCGGGGCGTCGGTGTCGATGCGGGCGCTCGCGCCCGCGGCGTCGTCGGGCAGCGTCACGTCCGACGCCGCCATGAGCTGCTCGCGGTCGGCCTGCCGCGGGTCGAGCTCGGCGGTGATCCGGCCGCGCGCCATGACGAGGATCCGGTCGCAGGCGTGCAGCACCTCGCCGACCTCGCTCGTCGCGAAGAGCACGCCGATGCCCTTGCGGGCCTCGGCCGCCATGAGGGCGAAGATGTCGGCCTTGGCGCCGACGTCGATGCCTCGGGTCGGCTCGTCCAGCACCAGCAGCCGGGGCCTGGTGAGCAGCGCGCGGCCGATCACGACCTTCTGCTGGTTGCCGCCGGACAGCGAGCCGATCGGGGCGTCCTGCCCCGCCGTCTTCACGCGCACCTGCGCGGCGACGTCGGCCACGGCGGCACGCTCCTGGCCGCGGCGCAGGAACGCCCCCCGCACGAACCGGTCGACGGCCGCGAGCGCCATGTTGCGGCCCACGGACAGCGCCTGGACCAGCCCGTCGCGCTGCCGGTCCTCCGGGACGAGGACCAGGCCCGCGTCGATCCGCTCCGCGACGGTCGCCCGCGTCAGGTCGACGTCGCCGAGCCGTATGCGGCCGCCGAGCGCGGCGTTGCGGCCGGCGAGCGCCTCCAGCATCTCGGTCCGCCCCGCGCCCATCAGGCCGTACACCCCGACGACCTCGCCGGCGTGCACGGTGAGGCTCACGCCGCGCACGGCGAGCCGCTCGGGCGAGTCCGGGTCGGCGACGATGAGGTCGTCGACCTGCAGCAGCGGCTCCCCGGGGTCGTGCGGCATGGGAGCGAACAGGGCGCTCTCGTCGCGGCCGACCATCTGGGCGACGATCCAGCGGAGGTCCACCTCGGACATGGGCGCCTGGGCCACGAGCTGCCCGTCGCGCAGGATCACCGCGGTGTCGGCGATCTCGAGGCACTCGTCCAGGTGGTGGGAGATGTAGATGATCGACACGCCGCGCGCGGTGAGCTCGCGGATCACCCGGAACAGCACGTGCACCTCGGCCGCGGACAGCGCCGACGTCGGCTCGTCCATGATGAGCACGCGGGTGTCCTCCGACAGCGCCCGGGCGATCTCGACGAGCTGCTGCTGGCCCAGCCGCAGGTCCCCGACGAGGGTGTTCGGGTCGAGCGGCTCCTCGAGGTGGTCGAGCAGGGCGCGGGTCGCCTCGCGCTGGCGGGCGAAGTCGACGAACCCGCCGCGCAGGCGCTCGCGCCCGACGAAGATGTTGTCGGCGATCGAGAGGTTCGGGCAGAGGCTCAGCTCCTGGTGGATGATCGCGACGCCGTGCGCGACGGCGTCCGCCGGCGACGCGAAGGACACGGGCGCCCCGTCGAGCTCGATCGTGCCGGTGGTCGGCTGCTCGACGCCGGCGAGGATCTTCATCAGCGTCGACTTGCCGGCGCCGTTCTCGCCGATGAGCGCGGTGACGTGGCCGCGGCGGACGTCGAAGTCCACGCCGCGCAGGGCGTGCGTGCCGCCGTAGACCTTGGTGACGGCCCGGGCGCGCAGGACGACGTCGGGCAGGGTCTGCGTGGCCGTCTCGGCGGCGGTCTGGGTCGGGTTCGCCATCACTGCACCTCGATCTCGACCGGGACGATCGTGACGTGGTCGACCTCTCCCCCGGTGGTCGACGCCCAGGTGAACGCGCCTCGGACGGTGATGGTCTGCCCGCTGAGGGTCGCCGGGTCCAGGTCCCCGTAGACGGTGTCCACCGCCCGCTTGTTGAGCTCGATGGCCACGTTCTGGAACTCGGTCTGGTTGACGAAGTCGCCGAACGTCAGCTCGGTGCCGGCGTCGCGGATCGCGGTGTTCGAGCCGAACGGCGGGACCGCCACGCCGACGGTGATGCCGTCCGGCATGCCGTCGACCTGCAGGCCGACCTCGCCGAACTCGCCCTCGCCGACGACGCCCGTGGCCTCGGCCGCGTAGCTCCACGGCTTGCCCTCGCCCTCGCGGCTGCCGTACCGCTCGCCCGCGGCGTCCGGGTCGGCGACGATCTCGGTCACCAGCGAGCCGAGCGGCTGCGCCTCGTCCGTGATCGTCGGCACGACGACCTCGTCGTAGTTGAGGTCGACGTACTCGGTCGCGGTGTCCGCCTCCTGGGCGACGGACCCGGCGGGCACGAAGGTGGTGCTCGCCACCGCCGCGGCGGCGACCCCCACGGCCAGCACGGACAGGACGACGGCCGGCCGCCGCCAGAGCGGCCTCGTGCGCTGGGAGGCTTCCTCGGTCATGACTCTCCTTCGGGCTCGGGCTGCCGCACCGTGGGCGGCCGTCGGTGGTGCGGCGCGACGTCGGGTGCCGGGACGCCGCGGGACCTGGCCACGGCGCGGGACCACCGCTCCCGCTCGGCGGCCGGGTCGGCGTCGGCGGGGTCGAGCTGCTCGCGCACGCGGGCGGGCGCGACGTCGTGGCCGAGCGTGCGCCGGGCGAGGGCCGCGGCACCCAGCGCCGACGCCTCGGGCACGTCACCGACCTGGACGGGCCGCCGCAGCAGGTCGGCCTGGAGCTGCATGAGGAGCGACGACCGCGTCGCCCCTCCGTCCGCGCGGAGCACGTCGATCCGGGCGAGGCCGTCGGACTCGATCGCCTCGACCACGTCGGCGACCTGGTGGGCGACCGCGTCGAGGGCGGCGCGGGCCAGGTGGGCGCGCGTCGTGCCCGCGCTCACGCCGGTGAGCAGCCCCGCGGCGTCGCGGTCCCAGTACGGCGCACCGAGGCCGGAGAAGGCGGGGACGAACGCCACCCCGCCCGCGTCCGGCACGCCCCGGGCGAGCTCGGTCAGGTAGGCGCCGCCCGGGACGCCCTGCGGGGCGCCGATCGTCGCCGCCATCCAGTCGAGCGCCGAGCCGCTGGCGACGATGTTGCCCTCCCGGGCGTACGTCGGCGCCCCGCCCGTGTGCCACGCGAGGGTCGCCGTGATGCCGGCCGGCGCGTCCTTCGCCGACGCCGTCGGCGTCATGACCGACGAGCCGGTCCCGTAGGTGGCCTTGCCGGTCCCCGGGACGGTGCACCCCTGCCGGTACATCGCCGCGTGCGAGTCGGCCAGCACCGCCACGACCGGCACGCCGCCCGGGAGCGGGCCGCCCGGCAGGGTCCGCCCGAACCCGGCGTCCGACCCCCGCAGCTCGCCGAGCGCGCCGGCGGGCAGGCCGAACAGGTCGACGAGCTCGGGGTCCCACGCGCACGTCTCGAGGTTGAGCAGCAGCGTCCGCGAGGCGTTCCCGAGCTCGGTGAGGTGCTCCCCGGTGAGGTTCCGCAGCAGCCACGCGTCGACCGTGCCGAGCGCGACGTCGGCGCGGCGAGCGCCGGCTCCGGTCGCGCGGTCCAGCGCGGCACGCATCTTCGGCGCCGAGTACATCGGGTCGAGCGACAGGCCGGTGCGCTCCCGCACGAGCCGGCCGGCGCCGGGCCAGGCCTCCTCGAGGGCGCCGCACCAGGCCGCCGTCCGCGCGTCCTGCCAGCCGAGGACCGGCCCGAGGGGACGGCCCGTGGTCCGGTCCCAGCAGACCACCGACTCGCGCTGGCTGGAGAGCGAGATCCCCACCAGGGCGACGTCGGGGCGCGCGTCGAGGCACTCCCGCGCGGCGTCCAGCGTCGCGCGCACCAGCTGCGCCGCGTCCTGCTCCACCCACCCGGGGGCGGGGAAGGCGATCCGCACCGGGCGGGCGGCGGCGGCGAGCACCGCGCCTGTGGCGGGCTCGACGAGCAGCGCCTTCGAGCTGGTCGTCCCCTGGTCCAGGGCGAGCAGCGCCGTGCGATCGCCGGCCGGCGGTCGTGAGTCGAGCCTCGTCGCTTCGGTCACGTGCATATCCATTCCGCTCTGAATGAAGTAACCTCACGGTAGGAAGGGCGCGACGCCCTGTCAACCATGCGTGACCAAGTCGTGTCGAAGGAGACCGCCGGTGGGCCACGAAGTCGTCGTCGTCGGGTCGATCAACGTCGACCTGCTCGTCCAGGTCGGCCGCCACCCCGCGCCCGGGGAGACCGTGCTCGGGCGCACCTCGACGACCCTGCCCGGCGGCAAGGGCGCCAACCAGGCGGTCGCCGCGGCGCGCCTCGGTGCGGGGGTCGCGATGGTCGGCGCGGTGGGCACCGACGCGTACGCGGACGTCGCGCTGTCCGGGCTGCGGGAGGCGGGCGTCGACCTCGCGCACGTGCGCACCGTCGGCACGCCGACCGGCCTGGCGGTCGTCACCGTGGCCGACGACGGCGAGAACTCCATCGTCGTCGTCCCCGGTGCGAACGGCGCCGTGACCCCCGACGTGGTCGACGCGGCGGCGCCCCTCGTCGCGCGGGCCCGGGTGTGCGTGCTGCAGGCGGAGATCCCCGTGGCGTCGGTCGTCCGCGCCGCCGAGACCGCCCACCGCGCCGGGGTGCGGGTGCTCCTCAACGTCGCGCCGGCGACACCCCTGCCGGCGGAGGTCCTCGCCCTGGCCGAGCCGCTCGTGGTCAACCAGCACGAGGCGGCGACCCTGCTCGGGCGCCCCCTCACGGACGCCCGGCAGGCCACGGACGGGCTCGCCGACCTCGGCGTGCCGTCGGTCGTGGTCACGCTCGGCGCGGCGGGCGTGCTCGGCCGCGACCGGGACGGGCCGTGGTCCCTGCCCGCGCGCGCGGTGGAGCCGCGGGACACCACCGGCGCCGGCGACGCGTTCGTCGGTGCGCTCGCGTCCCGGCTCGCCGCCGGCGACACGCTCCGGCAGGCCGCACAGCTCGCCACCCGCGTGGCGGCCGCGTCGGTGACGCGGCTCGGCGCGCAACCCTCCTACCCCTGGAAAGGTGACCGCCTGCCATGAAGCGTCGCGGGATCATCAACGCTCCCCTGTCCGGGCACCTGGCGCGCCTGGGCCACACGGACCTGGTCGTCGTCGCGGACGCCGGGCTCCCGCTGCCCCCGCACGTCCCCGTCGTGGACCTCGCGGTCGTGTTCGGCCTGCCGTCATTCGTCGACGTCCTGGACGCGCTCCTCGACGAGATCGTCGTGGAGCACGCCTGGATCAGCGCCGACGCCGACCCGCGCCCGCCGGCGCAGTGGGTGGACTCGCGGCTCGACCGGCCGGCCGAACGGGTCCCGCACGAGGACCTCAAGGCGATGCTGGGCGGCGTCCGGCTCGCGGTGCGCACGGGCGAGGACACGGCGTTCGCGAACGTGGTGCTGCGCTGCGGGGTGCCGTTCGCGGTGTGACAGGGCGGGCGCCCCGCCCCGTGCCGGTCGCACGGGGGCGCGCGGATCCCCCACTAGAGTGGCATTACCTCATTTTCATTCAGTGTCGATACATCGTTCCCCGGAGGGCGCACACCGTGACGACACCCACCGGCCCACGCGGCGGACGCCGGCTGGTCCACCCGGACGAGCAGGTGCGGCTCGTGGCCAAGATCGCCCGCATGTACCACGAGCGCGGGATGCGGCAGGCGGACATCGCGGCGGAGCTCCACATCTCCCAGCCGCGCGTCTCGCGTCTGCTGAAGCGGGCCGTGGAGCTCGGGATCGTGCGCACCACGGTCAGCGTCCCGCCGGGCGTGCACACCGACCTCGAGGAGGCGCTCGAGGAGCGGTACGGCCTGACCGAGGCGGTCGTGGCCGGGGTCGGCGACGACGAGCTCGCCGAGCGCTCGCTCGGCGCGGCAGCTGCCGTCTACCTCGAGACCACGCTCATCGGCGGCGACACGATCGGCGTCTCCTCCTGGTCTGCCACCCTGCTCGCCGCGGTGGAGGCGATGCGGCCCGCGACCTCGCGCGTCGCCGACCACGTCGTCCAGCTGGTCGGCGGCGTCGGGGACCCGCGGGTGCAGGTGGAGGCGAGCCGGCTGCTGTCCACCTTCGCGACCGCGACGGGGGCGGAGCCGATCTTCCTTCCCGCCCCGGGCCTGCTCGGCAGCGCCAGCGCCCGGGCGAGCCTCATGGCCGACGAGTCGGTCGGGCAGGTCACCACGCTGTGGAAGTCGCTGACCACGGCCATCGTCGGCATCGGCGCGCTGGAGCCCTCTCCCCTGCTCGAGAGCTCGGGCAACGGCATCCAGCGGGAGGACCAGGAGGAGCTCCGGTCGTTGGGGGGCGTCGGCGACGTCTGCCTGCGTTTCTTCGACGCCGACGGCGAGCACGTGGCCTCGGCGCTCGACGAGCGGATCATCGGCATCTCCCCCGCCGACCTGCGCGCCGTGCCGCGGCGGATCGGGGTCGCCGGGGGCCTGCGCAAGGCGGCGGCCATCCGTGGCGCGCTCACCGGAGGGTGGGTGAACGTGCTCGTCACCGACGTCGCGGCGGCCCGGGCCCTCGTCGAGCAGTAGCCGAGCAGCAGCCGAGCAGCAGTCGTGCAGCAGGCGCGCGGGGGCCTCAGCCGCCGGCGCGGCGCACGGCCAGGACGACCAGGGCCACCAGCAGCGCCACGAGGAGCAGCACGAGCAGCACGGGACTGAGCAGCAGCGCGACCACGAGCACGGCGACGATCGCGACCTTGGTCCCCGTCCCGGTGCCCGACCACGCCCCCTTGAGCGCGCCCCACACGGGGCTCTTCTGCTGCAGCGCCGCGCCGGCGCCACCGACCACGGCACCCGTGACGACGCCGTGGTCCTCGGCGACGTCCCCGACGACGTCCCCGGCCTTGTCCTCGACCTTGTCGACGACGTCCTCGACGACGTCCCCGGCCTTGTCCTCGACCTTCTCGACGACGCCGCCCACCGCGCCCTCGAGCCGGTCGGTGAGGTGCTCGAGCGCCCGGGACGCGCGTGCCGCCGAGTAGTCGACAGCGTTCTGGACCAGGGACCGCAGGGCCGAGGCCAGCGGCGAGCCCTCCGTCGTCGGAGCGAGCAGTGCTGTCGTCATCGTCGGCCTCCGTGCTGCTGCGGTGGTCTCGGGTGCCCTCAGGTCGACGATACGTCCGCGGCGGCCCACGCACGCCTCGGCGCCGGCGGCGCTGGGCGCGCCCGGCGCCGCCGGTTGCAGGCCGCGGGGCCAGGTCGGACGCTGGCCGGACCGCGAGCACGAGGAGGCAGCGATGAGCGAGACGGACGACCGCTCCCCTGAGGGCGACGAGCGCGACCAGCAGGGGGCGTCTGACCTGTCGGACGAGGGCGTCGGCGCGACCATGAGCGACGAGCCGAACACCATGGAGCCGGAGGAAGCCCTGCCGGAGGAGGGTGCACGCGAGGACGACTGACCTCGCGGCACCACGGTCGTGACCGCGCCGACCTTGTCGGCGCGGTCACACGACCGCGCCGAGCGCGACCACGGCGGCGAGCGTCCCCAGCACCACCAGGGCGAGGACGGCGTCGCGCGCGCCCAGCGGGACCGGCCGCCACACGGTGCGGGGCCCGGCGGCCAGGCCGCGCGACTCCATCGCGAGCGCGATCCGCTCCGACGCGCGGACCGAGCCGACCAGCAGCGTGAACGCCGCCCGGCCGAAGTCGCGCACGCCGAGCCGGGGGCGTCCGTCGCGGCCCAGCGGTGCCCGGACCGCCTGGGCCGCGCGGACGGTCGCCCACCGCCGTGGCATGGCCTCGAGCATCCGGTGGCCGGCCAGGAGCGCGTAGGCGTACCGCGGGGACAGCCGCGCGTGCTCGGCGAGGCTGACCATCAGGTCGCGCGGCGGCGTCGTGGCGAGGAACGCCACGGTGAGCACCCCGATCACCATGCCGCGCAGGGCGAGCGCGACGCCGACGACGAGGCCCTCGTAGGTCACCCGCACGGCCGCGCCCTCCACCCACGGGTCGCCGGGCCGGGTCAGGGCGTTGACGAGCACCAGGCCGACGCCGAAGAGCACGAACGGCACCTGGGCCACCGCGAGCGCCCGCACGCCCACCTGGGCGGCGGTCAGCGCGGCGACGACGCCGAGCAGGTACAGGGTCAGGAGCACGCCCACGTCCAGCAGGAACAGGGTGGACAGGGACACGACGAGGAGCAGGACCACCTTCACGGTCGGGTTGCTGCGCCCGAGCCGGCTCACGTCGCCACCACCACCCCGTCGCCGACGCGCGCCACCGCGGCGTCGAGCCCGCGCAGGACGGCGCGCAGCTCGCCGTCGTCGGCCACCTCCGCGGCCAGGTGCCGCAGCAGCGCGGGCGGGCGCAGCCGTGCCGCGGCGAGCAGCCGCTCGTCGCGGACCAGCGCCAGCGGGCCCACGTCCGCGAGGACGGTGCCCGCGGCGACCACCAGCACGCGGTCGGCACAGGTGGCGACCGTCCGCAGGTCGTGGCTGGTGAACAGCACGCCGCGGCCCTCGGCGGCCGCCGCGGTCAGCGCGCGGGCCGCCGCGAGCGTGCCGTGCCGGTCGAGGCCGAAGGTCGGCTCGTCGGCCAGCAGGAAGGGCCGGTCGTGCACGAGCACGGCGGCCAGGCTGAGCCGGCGCTTCTGGCCGCCCGAGAGGCGGAACGGGTTGTGGTCGGCGTGGTCGGCCAGGCCGAACCGGTGCAGCATCGCGTCGACGCGGCGGACGGTCTCCTCCCCCGGGGGCAGTCCGGCGGCGAGCTCGTCGCGCACCGTGGCGCGGCTGAGCTGGTGCTCCGGGTTCTGCAGCACGAGGCCCGGGCGCGGACCGTCGACGACGCCGCGCAGCGGCGCCTGCACGCCCGCCAGGCAGGCCAGCAGGCTGGACTTGCCGCCGCCGTTGGCGCCCACCACGGCGACGACCTCTCCCGGGCGCAGGTCGAGATGGACGTCCTGCAGCACCGGGGCGACCGGCCGGCGCCGGGTGGGCCGCGGCGCGCCGAGCGGCGCGACCGCGAGCCCGC
>NZ_LWGM01000180.1 GCF_001750215.1 Isoptericola variabilis
GTGCGCGGCCGGCGTCCGCGTGGACGGCGGGGTCGGCGAGCGCGCGCTCGATCTCGGCGTGCTCGGCGAGCAGCGGCCGGACGGCGGCGAAGGGGTCGGTCACGTGGGCTCCGTGGGTGGCTCCGTGCTTGCCCCACGCCTCGGCCGCCACGAGCGGGCGGCCGTCGAGGAGGGCGGCGCCCGGGGCGAACCGGCCCTGCGGGCTGGTCACCTCGAGGCGCTGCCCCGCGAACAGCGCGCCGAACGCGCGCGCGAGGCGGTGGACGGTGTGGCCCTCGGGCACGTCAGGCGCTCGCGCCCGACCGCCGGGCCTCGTAGGCGGTCATCTGGTCGATGCGGCGCTGGTGGCGGGCGTCCCCGCTGAAGGGCTCGGCGACGAACGCGTCGACGATCGCCGTCGCCTCCTCCAGCGAGTGCATGCGGCCGCCGACGGACACGACGTTCGCGTCGTTGTGCTGCCGGCCGAGCTTCGCGGTTTCGACCGACCAGGCGAGGATCGCCCGGACGCCGGGGACGCGGTTGGCGGCGAGCTGCTCGCCGTTGCCCGATCCGCCGATGACGATGCCGAGCGAGCCGGGCTCCGCGACGACCGCCTCGGCCGCCGCGATGCAGAACGCCGGGTAGTCGTCCTGGGCGTCGTACTCGAAGGCCCCGTGGTCCACGACGTCGTGGCCCTCGGCGCGCAGGTGCTCCAGCAGGTGGGTCTTGAGCTCGAATCCGGCGTGGTCCGTGGCGATGTGCAGGCGCATGGCGCCATTGTCCACCACGCCGGCGCGGGGCCGGCGCGAGGCCGCCCCGGGGCCGGCGCGGGGCCGGCGCGGCGGGGCGGCACGCCTGCGGCAGCCCCCTGCGGACCGCCGGACCCGGCCTCTAGGCTGCCAGCATGACGACCGAAGCCCTGAGGTCCGGCATCGACCTCGACGCCCTGGACCCGTCCATCCGTCCGCAGGACGACCTGTACCGCCACGTCAACGGCCGGTGGATCGCGTCGCACGAGATCCCGGCGGACCGGTCGATGGACGGCTCGTTCCGCGCGCTGCACGACCTGTCCGAGGAGCGCGTGCGCGAGATCATCACCGACCTCGCCCAGCAGGAGGGCCTCGACCCGGCCTCGACGCCCGCCAAGATCGGCGCCCTGTACGCCAGCTTCATGGACACCGAGCGCGTCGAGGCGCTCGGCACCGAGCCGATCCGGGACGAGCTCGCGCTGATCGCCGGCGCCACGTCGCAGGCGGAGCTCGTCGGCGTGCTCGGCGCGCTGCAGCGCACCGGCGGGGGCGGCGTCGTCGGCCTCTACGTCGACAACGACGCCAAGGACCCCGAGCGCTACGTCACCTACCTGGCGCAGGCCGGCATCGGCCTGCCCGACGAGGCGTACTACCGCGAGGACCAGTACGCGCCCGTGCGCGAGAAGTACACGCCCCACGTCGCGCGCATGCTGCGCCTCGCCGGCGTCACGGCGGACTCGCCGTGGGGCGTCGACGCCGACGACGCCGCGGCCCGGGTCGTCGCGCTCGAGACGGCGCTCGCCTCCCACCACTGGGACGTGGTGCGCGACCGCGACGCCGACCTCACCTACAACCCGATGCGGCTGTCCGAGCTCGCCGCGCAGGCGCCGGGCTTCGACTGGGAGGCGTGGGCCGCCGCGCTCGGCGCGCCGGCCGGCGCGATGGACGACGTCGTCGTGCGCGAGCCGTCGTTCGCCACCGGCTTCGCGCAGCTGTGGGCCTCCGAGCCGCTCGGGACGTGGCAGCTGTGGGCGGTCTACCACCTGGTCACCGCCCGTGCGCCCTACCTGAGCGACGAGCTCGTCGAGGCGAACTTCGACTTCTACGGCCGGGTGCTGTCCGGCGCGCAGCAGGTGCGCGACCGCTGGAAGCGCGGCGTGTCTCTGGTCGAGGGCGCGCTGGGCGAGGCCGTCGGCGAGCAGTACGTGGCGCGGCACTTCCCGCCGGCGCACAAGGAGCACATGGACCGGCTGGTCGGCCACCTCGTGGACGCCTACCGCGAGTCGATCCAGCAGCTCGACTGGATGACGGACGAGACCAAGGCCAAGGCCCTGGCCAAGCTCGAGAAGTTCACGCCGAAGATCGGCTACCCGGTGAAGTGGCGCGACTACTCGGCGCTCGTCGTCGACGCCGAGGACCTGGTGGGCAACGTGCGGCGCGCCCACGCGTTCGAGCAGGACCGCGAGCTGGGCAAGATCGGCAGGCCGATCGACCGCGACGAGTGGTTCATGACGCCGCAGACGGTCAACGCCTACTACAACCCCGGCATGAACGAGATCGTCTTCCCCGCGGCGATCCTGCAGCCGCCGTTCTTCGACCCCGAGGCCGAGGACGCGGTGAACTTCGGCGGCATCGGCGGCGTCATCGGCCACGAGATCGGCCACGGCTTCGACGACCAGGGCTCCAAGTACGACGGCGACGGCCGCCTGGAGGACTGGTGGACGGCCGACGACCGCGCGGAGTTCGAGAAGCGCACCAAGGCGCTCGTCGCGCAGTACGACGCCTTCCGGCCCGCCCAGCTGCCCGAGGACGCCCCGCACGTCAACGGCAGCCTGACGATCGGCGAGAACATCGGCGACCTCGGCGGGCTGTCGATCGCCCTCAAGGCCTACCGCCTCGCGCTCGGCGGCTCGCTCGACGACGCGCCGGTGATCGACGGGCTCACGGGCGTCCAGCGCGTGCTGCTCGGCTGGGCGCAGGTGTGGCAGTCCAAGGCCCGCGACGAGGAGGCGCTGCGCCGCCTGGCCGTGGACCCGCACTCCCCCAACGAGTTCCGCTGCAACGGCGTCGTGAGCAACGTCGACGAGTTCTACACGGCGTTCGACGTGCAGGAGGGCGACGCGCTGTACCTGCCCGAGGACGAGCGCGTGCGGATCTGGTGACCGCCCGCTGAGCTCTCGTGCCGAGCCGCCGCGCCGGACACGGCCGCCGGGGCTGGGTCCCGGCGGCGGCTCCGGCGCGAACGACGAAGGCCCCGCCCGCGATCGTCGCGGGCGGGGCCTTCGTCGTCGGCGGCCGGCGCGCCGGGGCCGGCGTCAGAACGTGCCGACGCCCGCCTTGGCGACCGTGAAGCCGCGCCCGGACTCGTCGTCCTTGCACTGCATGCCGGTCTTCTCCGAGGTGCAGGTGAACTGCCCCCGCGTGATCGACTCGCCGTAGGCCAGCCGGTCGAGGTTCTCGGGGGCCGGCTGCGGCTGGTCCTGCGCGGCGACGCAGGGCAGCGAGACCTTGCCGTCCGCCGCCTGGACCCGCACCACGTAGCCGGTGGTGCCCTCGCAGCCCTCCACGGGCGCCGGCTGCTGGTTGGCACCGCATCGTCAACACCCACCCCGCGCTGCTGCCGAGCTTCCCCGGCGCGCACGGCGTGCGCGACGCCCTGGCCCACGGCGTCAAGGTCAGTGGCTGCACGGTGCACGTGGTGGACGCCGGCGTCGACACCGGCCCGATCCTCGCCCAGGCAGCGGTGCCGGTGCGCGAGGACGACGACGAGGCGACCCTGCACGAGCGGATCAAGGTCGCCGAGCGCGCCCTGCTGGTGGAGACGGTCGGCCGCGTCGCGCGCGAGGGGCTGCACGTGGTGGGGCGGCGGGCCGTCATCGGGCGGTGAGGCCGGTCCCTGGGACGGGCGCGCGGCGGCGGGTAGACTCGCCGCGGCCGTGACTGGCGAGGGTGGGTCACCACCGGGGAGCGGCCGCCGCACCGCCCCACCGTGTGCGCCGCCCGCCTGGGCGCCAGGGGTCCTTCGCAAGAACGACCCGAGGAGAACGCCATGTCCGGCGCCCCCGCCGCCCCCGACGTCCAGCTCGCCGACGACTCGCGCCGCCCGGTGCGCCGCGCCCTGCTGAGCGTCTACGACAAGACCGGCCTGGTCGAGCTGGCCACCGCCCTGCACGCCGCCGGCGTCGAGCTGGTCTCGACGGGCTCGACGGCCGGCACGATCGCCGCCGCCGGCGTCCCGGTGACCCGCGTCGAGGACCTCACCGGCTTCCCCGAGTGCCTCGAGGGCCGCGTGAAGACGCTCCACCCGCGGGTGCACGCCGGCCTGCTCGCCGACACGCGCAAGGCCGACCACCTCGCCCAGCTCGACGAGCTGGGCATCCAGCCGTTCGAGCTCGTCGTCGTCAACCTCTACCCGTTCGCCGCCACGGTGGCCTCGGGCGCCGGGCAGGACGCCGTCATCGAGCAGATCGACATCGGCGGCCCGTCGATGGTGCGCGCCGCGGCGAAGAACCACCCGTCGGTGGCCGTCGTCGTCGAGCCGGCCCGCTACGACGAGGTCGTGGCGTCCGTCCAGGACGGCGGCTTCACGTATGCCCAGCGCAAGGCGCTCGCGGCCGCCGCGTTCGTGCACACGGCCACCTACGACGTCGCGGTCGCCTCGTGGATGGGCAGCGTCGTGGCCCCGACGGACGCCGTCGAGACCCTGGAGGGCCAGGTCTCCACCGGCTTCCCGGCCTGGATCGGCGGCACCTGGGACCGCGCCGACGTGCTGCGCTACGGCGAGAACCCGCACCAGCGCGCCGCGCTGTACACCGCCGGGCACGGCGAGCCGGGCCTGGCCCAGGCCGAGCAGCTGCACGGCAAGGCGATGAGCTACAACAACTACGTCGACGCCGACGCCGCCTGGCGTGCCGCGTGGGACCACGAGGGCCCCGCGGTGGCGATCATCAAGCACGCCAACCCCTGCGGCATCGCCGTCGGCGCGGACGTCGCCGAGGCGCACCGCCGCGCGCACGCCACCGACCCGGTCTCCGCCTACGGCGGCGTCATCGCCGCCAACGGCGTGGTCACCAAGGCCGCCGCCGAGCAGATCGCCCCGGTGTTCACCGAGGTGGTCGTCGCGCCCGGGTTCGAGCCGGAGGCGCTGGAGATCCTGCAGGCGAAGAAGAACATCCGCCTGCTCGTGGCGCCGACGCCGCCGCGCGCCGCCGTCGAGGCGCGGCCGATCTCCGGGGGCCTGCTGCTGCAGGCCGCCGACCGCTACCAGGCCGAGGGCGACGACCCGGCCACCTGGACGCTCGCCGCCGGCCAGGCCGCCGACGACGCGACGCTCGCCGAGCTCGCGTTCGCGTGGCGGGCCGTGCGCGCCGCCAAGTCGAACGCCATCCTGCTGGCCTCGGGCGGCGCCGCCGTCGGCATCGGCATGGGTCAGGTCAACCGCGTCGACTCCTGCCGCCTGGCGGTCGAGCGGGCCAACACGCTCGCCGACGGCGAGGAGCGGGCGCGCGGTGCCGTCGCGGCGTCCGACGCGTTCTTCCCGTTCGCCGACGGCGTGCAGGTGCTGCTCGACGCCGGCGTGCGCGCCGTCGTCCAGCCCGGCGGGTCGATCCGCGACGCCGAGGTGGTCGCGGCCGCCGAGGCCGCCGGCGTGACGATGTACTTCACGGGCACGCGCCACTTCGCGCACTGACCCCCTCACCGAGACGGCGACCCGCCCCGCCGAGATAGAGACCCGCCCCGGCGAGATAGAGACTGACCTCTCTATCTCGGCGGGGCGGGTCGCTGTCTCGCGGGTCTCTGTCTCGGCCTCGCAGGTCTCTGTCTCGGCGGCCTGCGTCAGACGGCGGCGTCCTTGAGCCGGACCGCCGGGTCCAGCGCGCGGGCGACGTCGACCCGCAGCGGCTCGCCGCGGTTCATCAGCCGCCGCACGGCGCCCACCTCGCGCGGGGAGTCGACCAGCAGCACCGCCCGCACGAGCGCGACGCGGTGGCCCTCGCCCGTCGACCGCGGGTGCCGGTCGAGGGCCTGCTCGAGGTAGAGCGCCGCCCACGGCCCGCCCGACGCCGGGTCGCCGCGCAGCGCGACCTCCTCCACGCCGCTCGGCAGACCGAGCAGCGCCAGGTCGTGGCCGAGCTGGCGGGAGAACACGTACGGCGCGTGCCGCGGCACGGGCGCCAGGCCCAGCCGGGCCCGCAGCTCCTCGGGGTCGGCGGGCGACTCGTCGAGGCCGAGCAGCGCGCGCACCGTGGTGTCGGGGTCGTGCAGCGCCGCCGACCAGTGCCCGCCCGGCACCGGCCCGAACACCGGGTGCTCGCGCGTGGCGACGTCGCCCACGGCCCAGATCCGCGCCAGCGTGGCGGCGCCGAGCCGGCCGGCCACGTCGGTGGGGGAGGCGCGGCCGGTCAGCC
>NZ_LWGM01000181.1 GCF_001750215.1 Isoptericola variabilis
GACGCTGAGCGCGGCAGCGCGCGGCTACAACCCCGTGAGCTACCACCGCGGCTCCGTGTGGCCGCACGACTCGGTGCTCGCGGCCGCGGGCATGGCGGCGTACGGCTACCGCAGCGAGGCCACCCGCCGCGAGCCCCACCGCCGCCGGGGCGGCCAGCGCGTGCCCGGGCGGGCACACCAGCAGCACGTCCTCCTCGCCGACCAGGTGCACCTCGCCCACCGGGTCCGACGGCGGCGGCCCGACGGCGACGTCGATCTCCCCGGCCCGCAGGGCGGCCGCCAGGGTGTCGGCGCTCGGGGCCTCGACGATGTCGAGGGTGACCTCCGGCCGCTCGGCCAGCCAGCGCCGCGCGTAGGGCGCCACGAGCGGCCCCGTCATGCTCTCCGCGCACCCCAGGCGCACGTGCCCGGCGCGGCCCTCCGCGGCCGCGCGCCCCGTGCTCACCACGCGTCGCGCCGCGTCCACGGCCTGCCGCGCCGCGGCCTCCACGGCCCGGCCTGCCGCCGTCGGGCGCGCCCCGGCGGGGTGCCGCTCCAGCAGCGCGGTGCCGACCTCGCGCTCGAGCGCGGCGAGGTGGTGGGACAGCGCCGGCTGCGACAGGTACAGGCGGCGAGCCGCCCGGGAGAACGACCCGTCGTCGAGCACGGCGACGAAGCACTCGAGCGCGCGGAGCGAGGGCATAAGCAGAAGTTATCGCATAGCGCTCGGACTTCGATGGCGTCGAGGGACTGTCGGCGCGGGCCGGCCGGTTGCACCGGGCGACGGCGGGAGCCACCCGCCCGGCCGGAAGGGGCCTGCCATGGCCATGCTCGACGTCCAGCGTCCCGAGCACGGTGCCGAGCAACGTTCAGGGCACCGCCTCGTGCGGGGCACGGCACGCGGGGGAGGTGAGGCGGTGGGCCCGAGCCGCGCCCGGCTGCCGCTCAACACCTTCGGCATCGCCTTCGGGCTCTCCGGCCTGGCGGGCACGTGGACGGCGGCGACGACGCAGCTCGGCGCGCCGCGCGCGGCGGGCGAGGCGCTGTGGGCGCTCGCCGCCGTCGTGTGGCTGGCCACCGCGGCGCGGTACGCGCTGCGGCTGCGCTCGTGGTGCGACCTCGGCGAGGACCTGCGCCACCCGGTGCTCGGCCCGTTCGCCGCGCTCGTGCCCACGACGGCGTCGCTGCTCGCCGCGCACCTCGCCGGCGTCGCGCCCCTCAGGGTGGTCGCCACCGTGGGGGTCGACGTCGCCGCCGCGGCGGCGCTCGCCTTCCTCGCGTGGTTCGTGGCCGACCTGCTGTCCCGCCCCCGCGACCCGTCGGCGCTGCACGGCGGGTACCTGCTGCCGTCGGTGGCCGCGTCGCTCGTCGCCGCGCAGTCGCTGGCGACCGTCGGGCAGCGCACCGCCGCCGTCGCGGCGCTCGGTGTCGGCCTGCTGTTCTGGGTGCTGGTCGGCGCGGCCCTGCTGGCGCGTCTGGCCACCGGCCCGCAGGTGCCGGGCGGCCTGCTGCCCACGCTGGCGATCTTCTCCGCCCCGCCCGCCGTGGCCGGCAACGCCTGGTGGGCGGTCAACGGCGCGGCGACGCCGGTGGTGCACCAGCTGCTCCTCGGCACGCTCGTGGCGCTGCTCGCGCCCCAGGCGTTCCTCGCCCGCCGCTACCTGCGCCAGCCCTTCGCCCTCGGCTTCTGGGCGCTGACCTTCACCACCGCCGCGAGCGCCACCTACGCCCTGCGGCTGGCCAGCCAGGCACCGTCGGCCGCCACCGCCGTCGTCGGCTGGCTGCTCGTCGCGGCGGCCACCGCCGTCGTCGGCGCGGTCGGCGTCCGCTCGCTCGCCCTGCTCCGCCCGTCCGCCCTGCTCCGCCCGCGGCCCGCGGCCGCGGGCGCGCGCTGACCATCACGAACCATCGATCCCGGAAGGACCGCCATGTCCCAGCACACCGCCCCGACCGACGAGGCCACCACCACCGAGGCCACCATCCCGGCGACCACCACCGCCTACCTGGCGCAGGCCGGGCGCACCGTCCAGGACCCGGAGGCGTTCGTCGCCCGCGAGGTCCCCGTCCCCGAGCTCGGCCCGCACGACCTGCTGGTGCGCGTGCACGCCGTCTCGGTCAACCCGGTGGACACCAAGACGCGCGGCTCCCTGCGCCGCGGCACCCGCCAGCTCGGCTGGGACGCGTCGGGCGTCGTCGAGGCGGTGGGCGCCCAGGTGACGCGCTTCGCCGTCGGCGACGAGGTCTGGTACGCCGGCGACATCAGCCGCCCCGGCACGAACGCCGACCTGCACGCCGTCGACGAGCGCATCGTGGGCCACAAGCCCGCGAGCCTCGACCACGCCGCGGCTGCCGCGCTGCCGCTGACCGCGATCACCGCGTGGGAGACGCTGTTCGACCGCTTCGGCCTCACCGCCGACAGCGAGGGCACGCTGCTCGTCGTCGGCGCGCCGGGCGGGGTCGGGTCGATCCTCGTCCAGCTCGCGAAGCGGCTGACCCGCCTCACGGTGATCGCGACGGCGGGGCGGCCGGAGAGCCGGGAGTGGGTGGAGTCGCTGGGCGCGGACCACGTCGTCGACCACCGCGACCTCGTGGCGCAGGTGCGGGCCGTGGCGCCGCAGGGGGTCGACCTGCTGTTCACGGCGCACTCGGCGGGCAACGTCGAGGCGTTCGCCGAGGTGGTGAGGCCGTTCGGGCACATCACCGCCATCGACGACCCGAAGGGCCTCGACCTCATGCCGCTCAAGCGCAGGTCGATCGCCTGGCACTGGGAGCTGATGTTTACCCGCGCCCTGTTCGGCACGCCGGACATGGCCGAGCAGGGGCGCCTGCTCGACGAGGTCGCAAGGCTGGTCGACGCCGGCGAGCTGCGCTCGACGGTCCGCACGCGGATCGCGGGGCTCGACGCGGAGGGGCTGCGGCGGGCGCACGAGCTCGTCGCGGCCGGCACGGCGATCGGCAAGGTCGTGGTGCACCGCCCCTGACCCCCTCTCGTTGTGGGTACAGGACACGCCGGCAGGTTCGCGAACCTGCCGGCGTGTTCTGTACCCACAACGTCGGTGCGCTCGGCAGCCGTTCAGTGCGCTTCCAGGCACGTACCGGGAGAAACCAGGCGCACGGTAGGATTTCCTGCGGCGGTGCTGCCCCGGCACCGGCGTTGACGACGGATCGGAGACGGCATGTCCGCGAGCACCACGGCGGAGACGACGAACGGTCCGGCGACGAACGGTCCGGCGACGAACGGTCCGGCGACGAACGGGCGCGGCCGCGGCTACGCCAAGGGCCGCGCCAAGCGCGCCGAGATCATCCAGACGGCCATCCTCGCGTTCGCCGAGGTGGGCTACCACGGCGCCTCCCTGCGCGACATCGCCGCGCGCGCCGACATCTCGCACCCGGGCCTGCTGCACCACTTCCCGACCAAGGCGGCGCTGCTGGAGGCCGTGCTCGAGTACCGCGACGCGGTGGACAATGAGGCGTTCGCGGAGGACCTGGCGCGCGGCACCGACTACTTCGAGGCGCTGGTGCGCATCGTCGAGCGCAACCAGGTGCGCCGGCCGCTGGTCGAGCTGTTCGCGGGGCTGTCCACCGAGGCCACCACGCCGGAGCACCCAGCGCACGAGTACTTCAAGCGCCGGTACGACCGGCTCGTCGAGCAGTCCACCGAGATGCTCGAGGCGCACGCCGCCCGGGGCACCCTGGCGCCCGGGGTGGAGCCGGCCCAGGCGGCGCGCTCGATCATCGCGCTCATGGACGGCCTGCAGGTGCAGTGGCTCATGTCGCTGGACGGGCCCCGGGCCGAGCGCGTCGACATGGCCGCCCACCTGCGCGCGTACCTCGCGCTGGTCCTGCGCTGACCGTGGCTCCGGCCGGGCCGGCGGCGCTGCGGCCCCGGCCCGGGCGCTCGCCCGCTCCCGTCGTTGACCCCGGCACCCCCGTGTGAGAACCTCGCCGGCAGAGCCCGCCGCGAGGTCGGCAGGCTCCCGGACGAGGGCGCCGTACCCGGTGTGCGACAAGACGGCGCGGTGGAGTGATCACCATGTCCTGGATCGTCCTCGTCCTCTCCGGCGCCCTCGAGGCGGTGTGGGCCACCGCGCTCGACCGCTCGGAGGGCTTCACGAGGCTCTGGCCGACCGTCGTCTTCGGCATCTCCGTCGTCGCGAGCATGGGCGGCCTCGCCTACGCGATGCGCGACCTGCCCGTCGGCACGGCCTACGCCGTCTGGGTGGGCATCGGCGCGGCGCTGACCGTCGTCTACGGGATGCTCACCGGCGCCGAGCCGGTCTCCGTGGTGCGGCTGCTGCTCATCGCCGGGCTCGTCGGCTGCGTGATCGGGCTCAAGCTCACGCACTGACGGCGGGTCAGCGCCCGACCCGCTCCCTGACCATGGCGACGACGCGGCCCACGTTGAGCGTCCAGCCGACGCCGAACGCCCGCGGGTTGACCAGCTGCGAGCTCTCCGGGTCCCACATCCGCTCCTTCAGGCGGGCCATCGTGGGGAAGCGGAAGTCGTAGGGCACCAGGTTGGCGACCTTGCCGTGCCAGGTGCGCTGGTCGGCCGGCAGGCGCAGCTCCTTGACGACGGCGGCGACGGCCACGGACGCCATCGCCGCGGTGTACACGCCCTTCAGCCGGCCCCGGCGTGCGCCGTTGCCGTGCGTGCCCTTGGACTTCATGCTCTGGGCCTTGGCGGCCCCGGCCTTCACAGCCCCGGCCTTCGCGGCCTTGGCCGCCGTGCCCTTCCCCTTCGCGGCCTTGGCAGCCTTCCCCTTCGCCTCCGGGGCCGTCGCCTTCCTCGCCCCGGCCCTCGCGGGGTCGATCGCGATGCTCACGGGCTTGACCTGCGGGTTCCTGGCGGAGCGCAATCCCATGGCGTCCTCCGTGTGGTCCGGTCCTCGGGCGCGCCCTCCGCGCACCCGTCGTGCGCCCATGGTGCGTCCCAGGCCGGTGCGCCAGCATCTCGGAGCGTGGGCGCCGGCGTGCCCGGCGCCCACGGCGTCCCGGGGGGCGAGCACCCTCCGCCGCCACGGCGGGCGCGCTCAGCAGGCCTCGTGGTGCTCGTGCGCGGCGTGCCCCGCCGGCTCGAGCTGGAACGTCGAGTGCTCCACGCTCACCGGGAAGTGCCGGGCCACGCAGTCCTGGAGCTGGTCGAGCACCTGCGGGGCGTGCCCGTCGCGGAAGCAGGAGTCGTCGACCACCACGTGCGCGCTGAGCACCGGCAGGGTGGTGGAGATCCGGCCGGCGTGCAGGTCGTGCACCTCCCGCACGTGCGGCAGCGCGAGCAGGTGGGCCCGCACGGCGTCGAGGTCGAGCCCCGTGGGCGTCGTCTCCAGCAGCACGTCGCCGGACTCGCGCAGGATCGTCACGGCCCGCGGCACGATCCACGCGGCGACGAGCATGCCGGCGACGGCGTCGGCCCGCTGCCAGCCGGTGGTCGCCACGACGACGGCGCCGGCGATGACGGCGACCGACCCGAGGGCGTCCGCGGCCACCTCGAGGAACGCGGCGCGCAGGTTGAGGTTGGCGGTGCGCCCGCCGGCCAGCACGGCGAGGCACACGACGTTCGCCACGAGCCCGACGACGCCGACGACCAGCATCCCGGCCGGCTCGACCTCGGGCGGCGCGGTGAGCCGCCGCACGCCCTCCACCAGCGCGTACACGCCGACGGCGAGCAGGATCGCGGCCTGCACCCCGGCGGCCACCACCTCCGCCCGGCGCCAGCCCCACGTGCGGCGCGACGTCGCCGGCCGGGCCACGAGCGAGGCCGCGACCAGCGCGAGCAGGAGCCCGCCGGCGTCGGTGAGCATGTGGCCGGCGTCGACCAGGAGCGCGAGCGAGCCGGTGACCGCGGCGCCGACCACCTCGGCGACGAGCACCGCCGTCGTGATGGCGAGCGCGACGGCGAGCCGCCGCCGCTGCCCGGGCGCGGTGCCCGCGCCGACCCCGCCGACCTCGCCGTGGTCGTGACCGTGCGCCATGCTGCCTCCTCGAACCTCCACGGTAGCCGCGGGACGGCGGCGGTGGACCCGCCGGGGCCGCAGGTCACCCGCACGGAGCGGGTGACCTGCGGCCGGGGACGGGCGTCAGCGGCGGCGCGCCAGCCGCAGCGCGACGAGCACGACGGCGGCGCCGACGACGGCGGTGCCCGCCGCGATG
>NZ_LWGM01000182.1 GCF_001750215.1 Isoptericola variabilis
GGTCGGCGCAGGCGGCGACTGCTGAGCCTCACGCTGAGCGGCCCCCGGTCCAACGGGCGCCGCACCTCCACGAACCATGACCTTGCCGCGAAGCTTCACCAACTCGTGCGGCTGGACCCCCACGACCTTCTCGGACGAGCCGGACTTCGTCGACTCCTGGCCGCCGCACGGCGTCGCCGACACGCCCGGGGCCGAGCTGCACCCGGCGCTGGCCGGCATCGCGTTCGACGCCCAGGTGAAGAAGGGCCAGTTCGACCCCGGCTACTCCGGGTTCGACGGCGTGGAGTACGCCGGCCGCACGCTCGAGCAGATCCTGCGGGACGCGGACGTCGAGGTCGTGGACGTCGTCGGGCTCGTGGAGTCGCACTGCGTCAAGCACACCGCGCTCGACGCGGTGAAGGCCGGGTTCGGCGCCCGGGTCCTGACCGACCTGACGATCCCCGTCTCCCCGGAGCAGGGTGAGGCCGCGCGGCGCGAGCTCGCCGCGGCGGGCGTCGACCTGACGCCGAGCGCCGCCCTCTGACCCGCCGAGATAGAGACCGCCGTCGCCGAGATAGAGACCTCGGTCCGCGAGATAGAGATCCCGGTCCGCGAGATTGAGAGGTCAGTCTCTATCTCGGCCGTAGGGCTCTCTATCTCGGCGGGAGGGCTCTCTATCTCGCGGCGAGGGCCGCGTTGTAGAGGTCGCGGCGGGAGACGCCCGCCGCCGCGGCGACGTCGCCGGCCGCGTCCTTGAGCCGCTCGCCGGAGGCGACGCGGTCGAGCACCTCCCCGACAAGCTCCTCCACGCTCACCGACCGGGCCGCCGGCGCGCCGCCGACGACGACGCAGATCTCCCCGCGAAGCCCCTCGCCGTCGGCCGAGCGCGCCGCCACCGTCGCGGCGAGCTCGCCGAGCGGGGCGCGCAGCACCTCCTCGTAGGTCTTGGTCAGCTCGCGCGCGACGGCGGCCGGGCGCTCGGCGCCGAAGGCGTCGGCCATGGACTCGAGCGTCGCGGCGATGCGGTGCGGCGCCTCGAAGAACACCATCGTGCGCGGCTCGGCGGCGAGCGCCGCGAGCGCCCGCGACCGCTCCCCCGGCTTGCGCGGCACGAAGCCCTCGAAGGTGAACCGGTCGGTGGGCAGTCCGCTCAGCGCGAGCGCGGTGAGCACCGCCGACGGGCCGGGCGCCGCGGTCACCCGCAGCCCGCGCTCCACGGCCCGGGCGACGACGCGGTAGCCCGGGTCGGAGACGGACGGCATGCCGGCGTCGGTGACCACGACGACGGTGCCGCCGCCGTCCACGACGTCGAGCAGCTCGTCGGCACGCGCCGTCTCGTTGTGCTCGTGGTACGAGACGACGCGGCCGCCGATGGCGACGCCCACCCGGTCGGCGAGGGCGTGCAGGCGGCGGGTGTCCTCGGCGGCGACGACGTCGGCCTCCGCGAGCAGGCGGCGCAGCCGCGGCGAGGCGTCCTCCGCGTTGCCGATCGGGGTGGCGGCCAGGACGAGCGCCCCGGCCTCGGGCGCGCCGACGGTGGCCGTTCCTGGCTGCGGGGAGGTCATGGCTCCCAGGGTCGCACGCCTACGATGTGCCGGTGACCGACGTCCCCGGGCCCGCGGGCGAGGACCTGGCGCGCGGCGCCCTCACCACCACGCCGGCCGCCGACGAGCCGCCGACGAGCGAGCGTCTGCTGCGCGTGTTGCTGGGGACCCGTCGCCTGGCGCTGGGCGCCACCGTGCAGGACCGCCGGTGGGGCTGGGTCGGCGCCCTCGCCGTCACGGCGCTCGCGGCGGTGCTGCGGTTCTGGGACCTGGGCCGGCCGCACGCCCTGGTGTTCGACGAGACCTACTACGTCAAGGACGCCTGGACGCTCGGCCGCCTGGGCTTCGAGGCGCAGTGGCCGGACGAGCCGAACCCGGCGTTCGTGGCCGGCGACGTCACGTCCTACCTCGAGCGGGCCGCGTACGTGGTGCACCCGCAGGTGGGCAAGTGGCTTATCGCGCTGGGCATGGACCTCGGCGGCGGGGCCGCCAGCTCCTTCGCCTGGCGGCTGGCCAGCTGCGTCGTCGGCGTGCTGGCCGTGCTGCTGGTGACGCGCATCGCCCGGCGCCTGTTCGCCTCGACGGCGATGGGGCTGGTCGCGGGCCTGCTCATGGCGGTGGACGGCGAGGCGATCGTGCACTCGCGCACCGCGCTGCTCGACCAGTTCCTCATGCTGTTCGTCCTGGTGGCGTTCGGCTGCCTGCTGCTCGACCGGGAGTGGGCGCGGCGCCGCCTCGCCGCACGGGTGGGGGCGGTCGTCGACGCCGGCGGGACGGTCGGCCGGTACGGCCCGCGCCTGGGCTTGCGCTGGTGGCGGCTCGCGGCGGGCGTCTCGCTCGGGCTGGCCTGCGGCACCAAGTGGTCGGGCGTCTATTTCCTCGCCGCGTTCGGCCTGCTCACCGTCGCGTGGGACCTCGCCGCGCGCCGCGCCGCCGGCGTGGGCCGCTGGTGGGAGGACGGCCTGCTCGCCGACGGCGTGCCGGCCTTCGTGCAGATGGTGCCCACCGCCGTCGTCGTCTACGTCGCGAGCTGGTGGTCCTGGTTCGCCACGCCGGGCGCCTACCTCCGCCAGTGGGCGGCCGACAACCCCGGGCAGGGCGTGACGTGGCTGCCCGAGTCGCTGCGCTCGTTCGTGCACTACCACGCGGAGATGTGGACCTTCCACACCGGGCTGGACTCGGAGCACGCGTACGCGGCCAACCCGTTCGGCTGGATCATCCAGTGGCGGCCCACGTCGTTCTACTGGGAGAAGCACCCGCCGGGCGAGGGCACCTGCCCGGCCGACGCGGCCGGCGACTGCGTGCAGGCGATCACCTCGCTCGGCAACCCGCTGCTGTGGTGGCTCGCGGCCCTGGCGATCGTCGTCGTGGCGTACCTCGGCGTCACGCGCCGCGACTGGCGCGCGCTGGCCGTGCTGTCCGGCACGATCGCCGGCTGGCTGCCGTGGTTCCAGTACCTCGGCCGCACGGTGTTCACCTTCTACACGATCGCGTTCACGCCGTGGGTGGTCCTCACGCTGGTCTACGTGGGCGTGGTGGCGCTGGAGCAGACCGGGTCGCGGCCTCGCCGGCGTGCCGCCGTGGTCGGGGCGATCGTCGGCGTCGTGACCGCGATCTGCCTGGTGTCCGCGATCTTCTACCCGCTGTGGACGGCGATGCAGGTGCCGTACGACTACTGGCGCGAGGTCATCCGGCTGCGGTCCTGGGTCTGAGCCACCGGAGCCACCGGAGTCACCAGGGGACCTGCGGCGACGGGTGGAACGCCCACCCGAGCGCGCGCCACACCGGCGCCTGGCCGGCCAGGCGCGCGGCGAACCCGTCCCAGTCGCGTGCGTCGGCCGGGCTCCACGCCACCTCGGCCAGCGCGGGCAGGCGCGGCAGCAGCATCGAGAACAGCTCGTCGCGCGTCGTGAGCGTCTCGGTCCACACCGCCCCGGAGACCCCGACGACGGCCGAGGCCGGCACACCGGGCACCGACCCCGCCGGGTCCCAGTCGTAGGCGTCGCGGACCTCGACGTGGCCGGCCCACTCCAGGCCGAGCGGGTGGCCGGGCGCGTACTTCATGTCGAGGTAGGCCCGCGAGCCGGGCGAGGCGACGAACGTCGCGCCCGCCGCCGCGGCACGCTCGAACGGCGCGGCCGCGCCGCCGTCGGGCCGCGGGTCCCAGAACTGCAGCACCGTGCCGGGCTCGACGGCGGCCCGCGCCGCCTCCTGCCAGGCCACCGGCGTCTTGCCCGCCTCGCGCACGATCCGCTGGGCCAGCTCCATGATCGCCGCGTACTCCGCGAGCTCGACCTTGGGCGCCTCGTCGCCACCGACGTGCAGCCACGGCCCGTCGGTCATGCGCGCGAGGTCGCCGAGCACGTCGCGCAGGAACGGCTCGGTGGCGGGCACGTCGGCCCACAGCCGCGAGAAGCCGACCTCGGTGCCGTCGTAGGTGTCGGTCGGAGTCCCGTCCGGCGTGAGCTCGCCGTAGGCGTGGGTGGCGGCGTTGGTGTGCCCCGGCAGGTCCACCTCCGGCACGATCGTCACGTAGCGTGCGGCCGCGTACGCCTGCAGGTCGCGGTACTCCTCCACCGTGAGGTAGCCCCGCTTCCCCGCCAGCACGGCGCCGCCCACCTGCGTGCCGCCGGAGCGCTCGGTGAGCGCCGGGCGCGACGGGATCTCGACGCGCCACCCCTGGTCGTCGGTGAGGTGCAGGTGCAGCACGCGCAGCTTGTACGCCCCGAGCAGGTCCACCACCGCGCGCACGTCCGCCGGGCCGAACCAGTGCCGCACGACGTCGAAGGACAGGCCGCGCCACGCGTACCGGGGCGCGTCGCGGACGACGACGGCGGGCACGGTGGGCGACGCGCCGGTCACCGCGGCGGTGCCGGCGTCGAGCGCGGGGCGGGTGACGAGCTGGCGCAGCGTGCGCACGGCGTGCAGCAGGCCGACGGGCTCCGCGGCGCGCGCCTCGAGGCCGTCCGGCCCGACGGCGAGGGTGTAGCGCTCCGGGCTGTCGCTGCCCGCCGGCCCGGCGTCCGGGTCGAGGCGCAGGTCGAGCAGGACGACGTCGCCCGCGGCGCCGCTCGCGCCGTCGGGCTCCGCACCGCCGGGCTCCGCACCGTCGGGCCCAGCGCCGTCGGGCCCAGCGCCGGTGCCGCCCGCCGGCGCGACGGTCACGCCGACCGGCTCGAGCAGCTCGGCGACCAGCTCCACCGGCACGTCGTCGCCCGCGACGCGGACGCCCCCGACGGCGAGCGGCGGCGCGTCGAGGCGGTCCACCGCCGTCGGCCACGGCACCAGCGACAGCAGGTCGCCGGCGGGCACTCCGGCGCTCACCGGGCCGCCTCGAGCGCGTCGGCGTCGAGCACGGCCACCTGCGGCCGCGGGACGAGTGCGTCGGCACCCTCGACGGCGTCGTCGAGTCCGTGCACCACGAGCAGGGTCTGAGGCAGATCGTCGTCGGTCACCACGTTCGCAAGGTAGTCCACCGCGGCCTGCAGCTCGCCGACCGGCACGCTGCCGCCGCGGTCGAGCCCCGCGCCCGAGCGCCGCTGCTCCGGGTGCAGGACGACGCCCACGCCGGCGTGGCGCAGCAGCGGCTCGAGCCCCCGCAGCTGGTCGTCCAGGCGCACGCCGCCACCCTCGACCTCCAGCAGCACCTGCTGGCCGGCGGCCCGCGCGGCGGCCACGACCGGCTCCAGGTCCGCGACCGGCACGGCCCGCACGTGGTCGCCGTCCGCCCCGGCGGAGACCTGCCGCGTGACGGCCTCGACCACCACCGTCGGCACGACGGGGCCGTCGGTCGTCGGGGCGTCGGTGGTCGGGGCGCCAGCCGTCGACCCGTCCGACGACGCCGCGCCGGCGGCGGCCGCGGCCCGCTCGACGGCGCGGCGCGGGTCCTGCCCCCGCACCGCCGTCGTCGTCACGTACCGCGCCGGCAGCGCGCGCTGCGAGCCGGTGGGCAGCAGCGCGCCGGTCTCCGCGGCCCGCACCTGCCAGGCCAGCCGGTCGGCGTCCGCGAACCGGGGGCCGACGCCGACGACCGTGAGCGCGTGCGCCTCGTCGACCCGCCGCAGGGCGTCGCCGTCCGCGGCGAGGTCCCCGCCCGGCACGGCGAACGGCACGGCGCCCGCCGCCTGGAGCGTGGCGAGCGCGGCCTCCTGGCCGGGCGCGGGGTCGGTCAGCACGAGCACCTCGGTGAGCAGCGGCGGCTCGTCGCCGGCCAGCCCGAGCTCGTCCCGCAGGTCCGCGAGGTCGTCGGGGCGCAGCACGGGCTCGGTGTCGCGGGCGGCCGCGGACCCTCCCCCGCCGCGCCCGACGTCGTCCGGGTCGAGGCGCACGACCTCCAGCCCGGCGTCCCGGGCGGCGCGCTCGGCGAGGTCCGCTCCGGGGCCGGCGGACGGCGCCGTGGCGTCCCGCACCTCGATCTCCGCGGGCGCGTCCTGCACGACGACGGCGGCACGCGCCCCCAGGCGCTCGGCCTCCCGGACCAGGGCCTCGGCGCCCGCGTCGGGCACGAGCAGCGCCGGCGCGCGCAGCGCGACGGCGGCGGCCGACA
>NZ_LWGM01000183.1 GCF_001750215.1 Isoptericola variabilis
GCGCCCGGCGGGCCGGGCGGCGCGGCCCGGGCGGCGCGGGCCGGGCGGGTCAGACGGCGGTGTACCCGCCGTCGATCAGCCAGTACGCGCCGGTGACGAAGGACGCGTCGTCGGACAGCAGGAAGCGCACGACGGTGGCGACCTCGCGCGGCTCACCCAGGCGGCCGAGCGCGTGCTTGCCGACGAGGCCCTGGCGCGCCTCCTCGCTCAGGCTCGACTCGACCAGCGGCGTCCTGATGTAGGCCGGGCCGACGGCGTTGATGCGCAGGCCCTGGGGGCCGTACTCGGCGGCGGCGTTCTTGGTGATGCCGACGACGCCGTGCTTGGCGGCCGTGTACGCGCCGTTGCCCAGCGCCGCGACGGTGCCGTGGATCGAGGCCATGTTGACGATCGCCGACCGGTCGGCGCCCGTCTCGAGCATGGCCGGGATCTGATAGCGCATGCCGTACAGCACGCCGTTGAGGTTGATGTCGATGACCCGGTCCCAGTCCTCCAGGTCCGTCTCGCCGGCCGGCGCCTGCTTGCCGCCGATGCCGGCGTTGTTCACGGCATAGCTCAGGCTCCCGAAGGTCTCGCGCGCGAACGCCACCGCGCGCTCGGAGTCCTCCTTCTTCGCGGTGTCCTGCTGGAACGCCGCGGCCTCGCCGCCGGCGGCCGTGATCTCGTCGACCACGCGCTGGGCGGCCTCGAGCCGGATGTCGGTCACCACGACCTTCGCGCCGTGCGCGGCGAGCTCCTTGCTGATCGCCTCGCCGATGCCCGACCCGCCGCCGGTCACCAGGGCCACCCTGCCGTCGAACGTCATCGCGTACCTCCCTCTCGCGGTCCGGCGCGGGCGAGCGGCCGGGGCGCGGCCGGCTGCCCGTGCGGACGTGGTGTCCCGGCTCCGCGGCGGGGACGTCGCGGGCGTGGTCGGGACCTCTGACCCCTCGACCGTAGCCGGACGAGAGCGCGGACGACCGTCGGGGCGAGGACCGGTGCCGCCGCAGGACGGGGCGGCCGGGTGGCTCCAGCGCCGCCGGACGTCCGGCACGCTGGCGGGCCACGCGCGTCGCGCTACCGTGGGAGGGGTCCGAGGGAGCCCGCGGTCGCGGGCGGCGTGGACGCGGCGGCGCCGTGAGGCTGTCCGGCGCGGGCGGGAGGTCGGCGATGGTCGTGAGCAGGCGCGACGGACGCGTGGCCCGCGAGGTGCGGGCGCGCCTGGTCGGTGGCGCCGTCGGCGTCGCGGCCGCCGCGGCCCTGTGCGCCTGCACGACGGGTCCGGGACAGGGCGCGGGCTCGGCGCAGTCCTCGGACCCGAACCTCTGCGCCAGCCTCGACGCCCTCTCCGACCAGGTCGAGCAGCTGGGTGCCGGCGTCGCGAGCGGTGCACCGACGGGCGAGCCGCCGGCCGGGGTGAGCGAGCAGGTCGCCGACGTGGAGGCGGCGCTCCGGCGGGTGGAGGCTGCGGGCGAGGGCAGCCTCGACTCCCCTGCTGCGGCGATGCAGGAGGCCCTGACCGCCTTCGACAACGAGCTGGCCTCGGGCACCGAGGAGGGCCGTGCCGCCGCCGAGCAGTCCCTGGAGGAGGTGCGGCAGAGCTGGGAGAGCATCTCCCAGGCGGCCGACGTGCGGTGCGGCACCGGGTCGAGCCCTGGCTGACGCGCGGTGCGGCGGCCCTGGCGCACCGCCCCGCCCGCCCCGGCGCGCTAGGTTCGCGCCGTGACGCAGCCACCCTCCCCCGCCGACCGCGTGACCCTCCGCCCGGCGGTCCGCGCCGACCTCGAGCGTGTCGTCGCGCTCATCGCCGACGACGCCGTCGCCGCCGCGCGCACCGGCGCGTTCGGGCCCGCCCACGAGGCCGGCTTCGCCGCGATCGAGGCCAGCCCGAACGACGAGCTGTGGGTCGCCGACCTCGACGGGGAGGTGGTCGGCACCATGCAGCTGACGTTCGTGCCGGGCATCTCGCGAGCCGGCGCCACGCGGCTGCTCGTCGAGGCCGTCCGGGTCGACGCCCGGCTCCGCGGCCAGGGCCTGGGCCGGCGGCTCATGGACCACGCCCACGCCCGCGGGCGCGAGCGCGGCTGCGCGCTGGCGCAGCTCACCAGCGACAAGGCCCGCACCGACGCGCACCTCTTCTACCGGTCGCTGGGCTACGCCCAGTCCCACGAGGGGTTCAAGCTGCCGCTGTGACGGGGCGGCCCGGCGCGGTGGCGGGACGCTCAGCGCTCCTGGGTGCCGAAGTACTCGCCGCGGGCGAGCACGTGGCCGCGGGCCAGCGCGACGACGTCGTCCAGCCGCCGCAGCCGGGCGTCCTGCGGGATCGCGCGGTCCAGCGCGAAGAGGTGGAAGCCGTAGGTGTGGCGCCCGTGGCCGGGCAGCGCCCGCGGACCCTGGTAGCCGCGCAGCCCCAGCGTGCCGGTGACGAACCGCACGCGACCGCGCCCCACCCGGGCCGGCTCGACGCCCGGGGTGAGGGTCAGCGCCCCCTCGACCGCTCGCTTCGCGGAGGGCTCGAGCAGCGCGACGAGGTGGACGAAGGGCCGCCGCGCCGGCGCGTCCGGGTCCTCGACGACGAGCAGGAGCTGGGCGGTGCCCGCCGGCGGGCGCGACCAGGTGAAGCCCGGCGCGACGTTGTCGCCCACGCCGCGCCCGGCGTGGCGCGGCGGGATCGGCGCGCCGTCGGCGAAGGCGTCGGTGACCAGCTGGAGGGTCGCCGGCATGCCCGGCGCGAGCAGCGCGACGACGCCCTGAGCGGTCCCGGCGCGCCGGCGCCGCAGCACCCGGCCGACCGTGGCGACGGCGCGGCCGGACCCCGGCGCGGGGGCCCCGGACCCTGGTGCGGACGACCTGGACACCGTTCGAGGCTCCCACCGCGGCGGGGTGCTCGCCCGGCCGGCAGGGGCCGCGCCGTCGGCCGGCGCCCGCGCGCTACCGTCGCACCGTGCCGAAGACCCCGCCGACGCCCGAGCCCACCACCGTGCCCACCACCGTGCCCACCACCGAGTCCGCCACCGTGCCCACCACCGTGCCGGTCACCCTGCGCGACGCCTCCCCGGCCGACGCCGCCGCCTGCGCGGCGCTCTACGCCCCGTACGTCACGGGGACGGCGGTCAGCTTCGAGGACGTCCCGCCGTCGGACGCCGAGATGGCGCGGCGCATCGCGGCGTACGGCGCGAGCCACGCGTGGCTCGTGGCCGAGCTCGACGGCGCGCTGGTCGGCTACGCCTACGCCGGCCCGTACCGCCCCCGTCCGGCCTACCGCTGGACCACCGAGACCAGCGTCTACCTCGCGCTCGACGCGCCGCGGCGCACCGGCGCCGGCCGCGCGCTGTACACGGCGCTGCTCGAGCGGCTGGCCGGGCGCGGCTACCGCCAGGTGATCACCGGCATCGCCCTGCCCAACGACGCCAGCGTGGGGCTGCACCGCGCCCTGGGCTTCACCGAGGTGGGCGTCGAGCGGCAGGTCGGCTGGAAGCTCGGCGCCTGGCACGACCTGCTGCGCATGCAGCGCTCGCTCGCGCCCGGCGCCGGCGCGCCGGACGGCGCGCCGGCCGAGCCCCGCTGACCCGGCCGAGCACCGGTGGTGCAGCGAGCCCTGGGGCTCAGTGGCCGGCGCCGAGGTTGCCGGAGAGGCGCTCGTGGCGCTCGGTGGAGTCGGCGTCCATCCCGATGATGGTGACGGTCTTGCCACGGGCCTCGTACTTGGTGCGCACCGCGTCCAGGGCCGCCACGGTGGAGGCGTCCCAGACGTGGGCGCCGGTCAGGTCGATGACGATGTTCTTCGGGTCGCCGGTGTAGTCGAACTGGTAGACCAGGTCGTTGGACGAGGCGAAGAACAGCTCGCCGGTGACGGCGTAGACGCGCTGGTCGTCGGCGTCGGAGGCGTCCAGGCGACTGACGGTGGTGAGGTGCGCGACGCGGCGGGCGAACATCACCATGGCGACCAGCACGCCCACGATGACGCCGTAGGCGAGGTTGTGGGTGGCGACGGTGACCGCGACGGTGGCGAGCATGACCGTGGTCTCGGACCTCGGCATGCGGCGCAGCGTGGCCGGCCGGACGGAGTGCCAGTCGAAGGTGCCGACCGAGACCATGATCATCACCGCGACCAGGGCGGCCATGGGCATGATCGCCACGACGTCGCCGAGGCCGACCACGAGGACCAGCAGGAAGACGCCGGCGAGGAAGGTGGAGATCCGGGTGCGGGCGCCGGAGGCCTTCACGTTGATCATGGTCTGGCCGATCATGGCGCACCCGCCCATGCCGCCGAAGAAGCCGGTCACGACGTTGGCCACGCCCTGGCCCCAGGCCTCGCGCGTCTTGTCGGAGTGGGTGTCCGTGACGTCGTCGACGAGTTTGGCGGTCATCAGCGACTCGAGGATCCCGACCAGGGCCATGCCGAGCGCGTAGGGCGCGATGATCCGCAGGGTCTCGAGGTTCAGCGGCACGTCCGGGAAGAACAGCGCGGGCAGCGACTCGGGCAGGGCGCCCTCGTCGCCGACCGTCGGCACCGCGATGCCCGCGGCGACGACCACGACGGTCAGCAGCACGATCGCCACGAGCGGGGCGGGCACGACCTTGGTCAGGCGCGGGAAGAGCACCAGGATCGCGATCCCGGCGGCGACCAGCGGGTACACCTGCCACGGCACGCCCTGCAGGTGCGGGACCTGGGACAGGAAGATCAGGATCGCCAGCGCGTTGACGAAGCCCACCATCACCGAGCGGGGGATGAACCGCATCAGCCGGGCGACGCCGAGCACCCCGAGGACCACCTGGATCAGACCGCCCAGGATGACCGTGGCCACGAGGTGGTCGAGGCCGTGCTCGCGCACGACCGGGGCGACGACCAGGGCGACGGCGCCGGTGGCCGCGGAGATCATGGCCGGCCGGCCGCCGACGAACGCGATGGTCACGGCCATCGTGAAGCTGGCGAACAGGCCCACCCGCGGGTCCACCCCGGCGATGATCGAGAACGCGATCGCCTCGGGGATCAGCGCGAGGGCGACGACCAGGCCGGCGAGCACCTCGGTGCGCAGCGCCCGGGGCGAGCGCAGGGTCGTCAGCACGGTGCGCAGGGAGCCGTCGGCCTCCGGGGCGCCCGGGACCGGCACGGGCGCCGGGGCGGGATCGGGCAGGGCTCGTGGGTTCGACACGCAGGTTCTCCGCAGGGTTCGGGCGGGGCGCACCCCGCGACAGGGGCCCGCGGTCCGCGAGCACCCCTGGTGTGGACAGGACTGGGCACGCGGCGCTGCGCACGAGGTTCGAGGGACGGCACCGCAGGCGCACGTCGCCCGGGGAGCCGCGGCAACTCTACCCTCACGTAAGGGTAGAGTTGCAACCCATGAGCGACACCCCGTCCCCGCGCCCCGCCGCCACCATGCACATCGGCGCCGTCGCCGAGCGCACGGGCCTGTCGCTGCGCTCGCTGCGGCACTGGGACGAGGTGGGGCTCGTGCGCCCCTCGGCCCGCACCGAGGGCGGCTTCCGCCTGTACACCGAGTCCGACGTCGAGCGGATCCTGCTGGTGCGCCGGATGAAGCCGCTCGGCTTCTCCCTCGAGGAGATGGGCCGCCTGCTCGAGCTGGCCGACCGCGTGGCCGCCGGCGACGCGGACGACGCCGTGCGCGCCGAGCTCGCCGGCCTCGTCGCGGCCGCGCAGGAGCGCCGGGCCGACCTGGCCCGCAAGCTCGACATGGCGGACGAGCTCATCGCGCTGCTGCGGGCGCTCTGACCCGCGCGACTCCCCCGCCCGGCGCGGCACCTCCCCCGCGCGGGGGAGGGCCGCGGGCCCGCGGTCGCCGAGCGTGGTCGTACCCGCTCCTGCGACGAAAGGGTCCGCCATGTCGTCCCCCGACCTCCTCCCCCGCCGGCCCGACGCCGGCACCACCACCGGCACCACCACCGGCACCGACGGCCACCGCCGGCCGGCCGGCCGGTGGTCCCGCCGCGCGCTCGCGGCGGGCACCGTCCTGTCCGCAGCCGCCGCGCTCGTCGGCCTC
>NZ_LWGM01000184.1 GCF_001750215.1 Isoptericola variabilis
GGGCCTGCGCTCGTCGTGCTGGTCGCGCTCGCCGGCTGCACGGGCGTCGGATCGCCGGCCACGACCGAGGACCCGACGGCGGGCCCGACCGCGGCGCCGTCGGCGGCGCCGTCGTCCCCGAGCGCCCCGCCGTCGCCGTCGCCCAGCCCCTCCCCCAGCCCCTCCCCCAGCCCGTCGGCGTCGACGGACCCGCTGGCCGGCTGGACGGTCGAGGAGAAGGTGGGCCAGGTGCTCATGGTGGGCGTCGACGTGACGGCCCCGGGCGAGGTCACCCGCGAGGCGCTCGTCAAGGACCACGCGGGCGGCCTGTTCCTGCACGGCCGGTCGCAGGCGGGCGTCGAGTCCGTCCGCGCGCTCGTGGACGGCTACCGCGCGGACGCGCGCGAGGGCTCGCGCGTGCCGCTGCTGGTGGCGACGGACCAGGAGGGCGGCCAGGTCCAGGTGCTCCAGGGGCCGGGCTTCTCGCGGCTGCCCAGCGCCACCGCGCAGGCCGGGCTCGACCCCGCCGCGCTGCGCCAGGACGCCGCGGGCTGGGGCGCGGAGCTGCGCGCCGCGGGCGTGGACGTGAACCTCGCGCCGGTGGCGGACCTCGTCCCCGCGGCGTCCGCGGCCGGCAACCCGCCCATCGGCGCGTTCGACCGCTCCTACGGCTTCACGCCCGGCTCCGTGGTGGCCGGGGCGGGCGCGTTCGGGCGCGGGATGCTCGACGCCGGGGTGATCCCCACGATCAAGCACTTCCCGGGCCTGGGCGAGGTCACCGAGAACACCGACACGTCCGAGGGCGTCACCGACCACGTCACGGGGGCCGACGCGGCGTCCGTGGACGTCTTCGGCCAGGTGATCGACGCGTCACCGGGCGCCTGGGTCATGACCTCGACGGCGGTCTACGACCGCATCGACCCGGACGCGCCCGCCGCGTTCTCCCCCGCCGTCGTGGACGGGCTGCTGCGCGACCGGCTCGGGTTCGACGGCGTCGTCATCACCGACGACCTCTCCGGCGCGCAGCAGGTCCAGCCGTGGTCCCCCGGCGAGCGGGCCGTGCGCGCGATCGCGGCGGGCAACGACGTCGTGCTCGCCTCGGCGCGGCCCGGCGTGGCCGACGAGATGGCCGACGCCCTCGTGCAGCGGGCGCAGGACGACCCGGCGTTCGCCGCGCAGGTGGACGAGGCGGCCCGCCGGGTCCTGGCGGCGAAGGCGGCGCTGCCCCGCTGACGTCCGACCAACGGGAGCGCCGAGACAGTGAGGCCCCCCGCCGAGACAGAGAGGTCTCTGTCTCGGCGGGGGGCCTCGCTGTCTCGGCAGAGGGTGGCGGAAGGTCAGTGGCCGCCCGAGACCAGGAAGGTCAGGCCCAGCGCCAGCACGCCGACGACGACGCCCAGGCACAGGGTCGCACCGACCACGCGCGGCATGGACCGGCGCACCGGCACCTCGGCACCGCCGTCGACGGCGGCAGCGGCCGGCTGGGTGAGCAGCCGCAGGCCGAGGGCGAACAGGGCGGGGATGCCGGCGCCCACCACGAGGCCGGCCACGGCCACCTGGGCGAGCGCGCCCCACTCGATGAAGTCGCTCATGCGTGCACCTTCTCCTTGGTCGTGGCGGTCGTGGTGGTCGTGGCGGCCGCGGCGACGGCGGCGAACGCCTCCGGGTCGGCGATGGGGGCGGCGGCGGCCGGGGCCGCGGCCGTGCCGTCCCACTCGTCGTTGACGTTGGTGTGGTCCACGGGCTTGCGGCGCGAGATCAGCCAGATCGTGGTCGACACCGCGACCAGGACGAACGTGACGGCCAGCACGCCGGCGGTGCCGCCGAGGCCGGACTCGAGCCAGTGGCACAGCGCGCCGACGAGGCCGGCGGCCGGCAGCGTGAGCAGCCAGGCGGCGAACATGCGCCCGGCGACGCCCCAGCGCACCGTGGCGCCCGGCATGCCGACGCCGGAGCCGAGGATCGAGCCGGTCGCCACGTGCGTGGTGGACAGCGAGAAGCCGAAGTGGCTGGACAGCAGGATGACGGCGGCCGAGGAGGTCTCGGCGGACATGCCCTGGCGGGTGTCGATCTCGACCAGGCCCTTGCCCAGGGTGCGGATGACGCGCCAGCCGCCGAGGTAGGTGCCGACCGCCATGGCGAGGGCGCAGGAGGCGATCACCCAGAACGGCACGCCGGAGTCGGCCGGCACGGCGCCGCCGGCGATGAGCGCCAGCAGGATGATGCCCATCGACTTCTGCGCGTCGTTGGTGCCGTGCGCGAGCGAGACCAGCGAGGCCGAGCCGACCTGGCCCCAGCGGAAGTGCCGGCTGGTGGCGTCCTGCGGCAGGCCGCGGGTCAGGCGCGCGACGAGCCACGTGCCGGCCGCGGCGACGCCGATCGCGATCACGGGCGCCAGCACGGCGGGGACGAGCACCTTGGACAGCACGCCGCTCCACAGCACGCCGCTGGTGCCGACGGCGGCCAGCACGGCGCCGATGACACCGCCCACCAGGGCGTGCGACGAGCTGGACGGGATGCCGAGCAGCCAGGTGACGAGGTTCCAGACGATGCCGCCGACGAGGCCGGCGAACACCACGGGGAGCGTGATCACGTCCGCGTCGACCAGGCCCTTGGCGATGGTGGCCGCCACGGCCAGCGACAGGAACGCGCCCACGAGGTTGAGCACCGCCGACAGGGCGACGGCGGTCTTGGGCTTGAGAGCCTTCGTGGCGATGGAGGTCGCCATCGCGTTGCCGGTGTCGTGGAACCCGTTCGTGAAGTCGAACGCGAGGGCCGTCACGACGACGAGCACCAGGAGAATCGTCTCGGTCACGAGTCACCATGGTGCGGCGTGCGCAGATCACACCTTGGACGTTTGCCCAGGTCGCGATCCAAGGTTCCGCGAGAGTTCACCTGCTGTTCATGTTGAATCCCGTGCCCGGCCCGTGCGGCCGGGTACGAGCGCTCAGCCCTCGGCCAGCCCCAGCACGTCCAGCAGCCAGGCGTTCTCCCAGGCCACCTGCTCCCAGCGCGCGTACCGGCCCGAGACGCCGCCGTGCCCGGCGGCCATCTCGATCCGCAGCAGCACCGGCGCGCCGGCCGCCCGCAGCCGCGCCACCCACTTGGCCGGCTCGACGAACAGCACGCGGGTGTCGTGGAACGACGTCGTGGCGAGGACCCGCGGGTAGTGCGCGGCGTCGTCGGGCACGTTCTCGTACGGGGCGTACCCCTTCATCACCGCGTAGATCTCCGGGTCGTGCAGCGGGTCGCCCCACTCCTCCCACTCGGTGACCGTCAGCGGCAGCGTGGGGTCGAGCATCGAGGTGAGCGGGTCGACGAACGGCACGGCCGCGTGCACGCCGGCGAACAGGTCCGGCGCGAGGTTCACCACGGCGCCCACGAGCAGGCCGCCGGCGCTGCCGCCCTCGGCCACCATGCGCTCCGGCGTCGTCCACCCCGCGTCGACGAGGTGGCGGCCCACCGCCACGAAGTCGCCGAACGTGTGCGGCTTCGCGGCCATCTTGCCGTCGTCGTACCAGCGCCGGCCCAGCTCGCCGCCGCCGCGCACGTGCGCGACGGCGAACACCACGCCGCGGTCGAGCAGCGACAGCCGCGGCACCGAGAACCACGGGTCCATCGAGATCTCGTACGAGCCGTACCCGTAGAGCAGCAGGGGCGCGGGCTCGGCGCGCGTGCCGGCGCCGTCGAGCGTCACGGCGTCGCGCCGCCACACCAGGGAGATCGGCACCCGCGTGCCGTCCTCGGCGGTGGCCCACTCACGCAGCTGCACGTAGCGCTCGGGGTCGTAGCCGCCGAGCACCGGCTGGCGCTTGAGCAGCGTCAGCTCGCCGGTGGCCAGGTCGAGGTCGTGCACGCCGGGCGGCGTCACGAACGACTCGGTGACCACGCGGACGGACGGCTGGTCCCACTCCGGGCTGGCGCCCAGGCCCACGGTGAACAGCGGCTCGTCGAGCTCCAGCTCCCGCACGGGCAGCCGGCCCGCGCCGCCGCCGGCCGCCCGGGCGAGCGCCGCGACGTCGACCACGCCGACGCGGGTCAGCGCCTCGCGCCGGTAGCCGAGCACGACGTGCGAGGCGAACGCCTCGACCGCGTCGAGGCGCACGGCCGGGTCGTGCGGCAGCACGACGACTGCGGCGGCCGGGTCCAGCGGCGCGCCGGCGCCGTCACCGGCGCCGTCCCGGCCGCCCGGCACCGGCGTCACGACCAGCTCGAAGTTCACCGCGCCGTCGTTGTGCAGCACGAGCAGCACGTCCCGCGGGGCGTCGGCACCCGCGCCGCCGGAGCCGGCGCCGTCGACACCAGCACCGCCGGGCAGCACCGCGTGCTCCACGGTGTACTCCACGCCCTCGCGGCGGGCCCACACCACGCGCGGCTCGGCCTCGGGGTCGGCGACGTCGACCAGCCGCACCTCGCTGGTGAGCTTCGCGGCGGCCTCGATCACCACGAACCGCTCCGAGCGCGTGACGCCCACGCCGACCCAGAACCGCTCGTCGGGCTCGTGGAACACCACCACGTCGTCGCTCACCGGCGTGCCGACCCTGTGGCGCCACACCTTGTCCGGCCGCCACGCCTCGTCCACGGTGAGGTAGAAGACGTACGCGCCGTCCGGGGTGAACGCGGCGCCGGGCGCGGTGTCCTCCACGACGTCGGGCAGCTCCTGCCCGGTGGTCAGGTCGCGCAGCCGCAGCGTGTACCGCTCGTCGCCCTGGGTGTCGACCTGGTACAGCAGCCGGGAGCCGTCCGCGGAGACGTCCGAGCCTCCGAGGGCGAAGAAGTCGTGCCCGCGGGCCTCGGCGTTCTCGTCCAGGAGCACCTGCTCGCCGGCCGGGACCTCGCCCGGCTCGACGCGCGGCGGCGTCCGGTCGCCGGCCTGCGCGGGGACCCGGGCGTGGATCGCGTACTGCTCGCCCTCGACGGTGCGCGAGTAGTACCAGTACCCGCCCTGGCGCACCGGCACCGACAGGTCGGTCTCGAGCGTGCGCTCCTTGATCTCGGCGAAGAGCCGCTCGCGCAGCGGCGCCAGGTGGGCCGTGCGGGCCTCGGCCCACGCGGTCTCCGCCTCGAGGTGCGCGACGACGGCGGGGTCCTCGCCGTCGCGCAGCCACTCGTAGTCGTCGGTGAAGGTGTCGCCGTGGTGGGTGCGCACGGTGGGGCGGCGCTCCGCCACGGGAGCGACGGGCTCGGGCTGCAGGGCGGTGTCGGCGTCGGGCACCCGGCCAGGCTACGCGGGACCGCCGTCGCGCTCCCGCGCCGTGCCTCTCCCGAGCCTCCCCGGGTTCTCGCCCGGGCCTCGCCCGGGCCCGCCCCGGCTCGCGCCGCGCTGACCAGCGCGCACGACACGCGCCCGTGACATTCCCGTCACAGATCGTTCCCTACAATCGGCCCACGCTCGCTGCGGTACATGCCCCATTCAGGCTCGCTGAACGCGGCTGCCGCGGGCGCGGCTTCGGGAGATCCCCGGGGCGGAGGACGACTCGACGACGGAGGACCCCGCCGATGACAGCGGACCGACCGACCCGCCGCCCACGGGCAGGCACCGGGGGCCGACGCCTCCTGATCTTCCTCGCGGCCCTGGCCGCGCCCGCGCTGCTCGCCGTCGCGCCGGCCCACGCGTCGGCCCACGCGTCGACCCACGCGTCGACGCCGGCCGAGCCGGCCCGGTCGGTGCCGGCGGCCGCGAGCGCCGCGTGCGCGCCGGACGACACGACGGCGTGCGTCGCCGTCCTGGTGCTCGGGGCCGAGAACGCCCGCGTGCCCGGGGTGGAGGCCACGGTCAGCGGCCCGGACGGGTTCACCGCGGACGTCACGACGACGGCCGACGCGGTCTCCGTCGCCGTGCCGCAGCCCGGCACGTACGCGGTGGAGCTCGACCCGGCCACGCTGCCGGCCGACGCCCCGCTGCCGGAGGGCGCCGCGACGACGGTCGAGGTGACCGCGCAGACCGGCTCGACGGCGCGCGCCGCGTTCCGCGTCGGCGAGGGGGCC
>NZ_LWGM01000185.1 GCF_001750215.1 Isoptericola variabilis
GGGGGGACTTCTTGTGCAGTGCCATGGCCTCTCCTTTGAGGTGGGCGGTCGTGCTCGTAGTAGTACTACGTAGTAACTCCTCCGCGAGTCCGACCGTACGGACCTTGGTGGACCGCCGTCAAGAGGGACGCGGGGCCATCGTCCGGGTGGACCGCGGCAGCGGCGCCGGGGCCTCGTCCGCGACGCCCACCGTGGACTCGCGCACGACCAGGTGGAACCCGGCGGCCTGTACCTCCGGGGAATCCTCGCCGTCGATGCGGGCCTCGAGCATCGCCACGGCCAGGCGCGCCATCTCGTCGCGGTGCGGGGACACGGTGCTCAGCGACGGGATGCTGTAGGCGGCGTCCTCGACGTCGTCGAACCCGACGAGCGCGACGTCGTCCGGGACCGCCCGCCCGGAGCGCAGCAGGACCCGGAGCGCGCCGAGGGCGAGGGCGTCGTTGAAGCAGAAGATCGCGTCGAACTCGAGCCCCGACGCGAGCAGCGCGGCGGCGGCCGCCGCGCCCTCCTGCCGGTGCCAGACAGCCGCGGGCAGCTCGAGGCGGGGGTCCAGCGGCACGCCGGCGGCCTCCAGGGCGTCGCGGTACCCCCGGAGCCGGTCGGCGGCCGTCCCGGTCGGCTCGTCGGGGTGCACACCGATCGCCGCGACGCGCCGTCGACCCTGGGCCACGAGGTGCTCCGTCGCGGCGCGTGCCCCGGCGTAGTGCTGCATCGTCACGTGGCCCGCGGCCCGGCCGAAGATCGGCTCGTTGAGCAGCACCACCGGGTGATGCTCCGTCAGGACGGGCAGGTCGTCCGGCCCGATGGTGATCGGCACCATCACCAGGCCGTCGACGAGCTGCTGCGTGGAGCCGGCGAGCACGTCGAGCTCGCGCGCACGGTCGCCGTTCGTCTGCTCGATGACGACCCGCCAGCCGCGCTCGGCGGCCGCCGCGATGACCGCGCCGGCCAGCTCGCCGAAGTACGCCAGCTGCAGGTCGGGTACCGCCAGGCCGATCATCCCGGTGCGGCCGACGCGCAGGTTCCGGGCCGACGCGTTGACCTGGTAGCCCAGCTCTCGCATGGCGGCCACGACGCGCTCGCGCGTCTCCTCGCGGACGTAGCGGTAGCCGTTCAGCACGTTCGACACCGTCTTCTGCGAGACGCCGGCGACCCGCGCGACGTCGTGCATCGTCGGACGCCCCATGCTCCTCCTGTCCCCGTGGTGCACCTCAGTGTGCCGCAGCCGTGCGCGGTCGGGGGAGCGCGACGTCGTCGCCGTCCTACGTCACCAGCTCGGCGAGCGTCGCCACCACGTCGACGAGGGCCCCGCGCCGGTAGACGGTGACCGAGAACGGCTTGCCCACCGCCGTGCCGAGCATGAGGCGCTGCAGGTCCTGGGGGCTGCGGATCGGGATGTCGCCCGAGGCGATGACGATGTCGCCGATGAAGATGCCGGCGCTCGCGGCGGGGCTGCCGCGCACCACCTCGGCGACGCGCAGGCCGGTGCGGCGCCCGAGCCGCTCCGCCAGCCGCGGCGGGACCGGCATGGCGGCCCCGGCGATGCCGAGCCAGGCCCGGCGCACCCGCCCGACGCTCGCCAGCTCGGTGAGGATGCGGCGCGTCGTGGTGTTGACCGGGACGGCGAGCCCCAGTCCGATCCCGGCGACGGCGGTGTTGACGCCCACGACGGTGGCGGTGGCGTCCGCGAGCGCCCCGCCGCTGTTGCCGGGGTTGAGCGCGGCGTCGGTCTGGATGACGTCGTCGATGGCGTGCGCGCCGAGCGAGGTGCGCACCGGCAGCGACCGGCCGAGCGCGCTGACCACCCCGGCGGTGACGGAGCCGGCGAAGCCCAGCGGGTTGCCGACGGCGACGACGAGCTGCCCGACGCGCAGGTGGTCGGCGTCGCCGAGCCGGGCGGGCGGCGCGACCTTGCCGCGCGTGCGCAGCACGGCCAGCTCCGAGAGCCGGTCGGCGCCCAGCACCTCGAACGGCGCCTCCTCGCCGTCGGCGGTGACGACGCCGCCGCCCTCGACCCCCTCGACGACGTGCGCGCTGGTGAGCAGCAGCCCGTCGTCGGTGAACGCGACTGCCGAGCCGGCGCCCTCGCCGCGGCGGCTGCGGACGAGCACCGACAGCACGGACGGCTGCAGCGCCGCCGCCACGGAGGTCACCACCCGCGAGTAGGTGTCCAGCGGATCGTCCATGACTGTGCAACACCGGCGCGGACCGGTCCATGCCCGTCGTGGCGGGCAGCGGTCAGCCCGCCGCCGGTACCGCGGCGGGCACGCCGTCGCCCGCGGCGCGGCGCCGCGCGGGGGCTGCCTTCATGCCGAGCAGGAAGCGCAGCGGGCCCACCCGGCGCAGGGCCTCGTAGGCGCCGAAGGTGAGGACCGCGGAGAGGGTGACGACGAGCGCGTACTGCAGCAGCACCGGCTCGACCACCGCGAGCACGACGTAGCCGACCGCCACGAGGACCGTCTGGTGCAGGACGAACACGGGGAACGCCGCCGCGGTGAGGTACCGCATCACCGCAGAGGGGCGGTCGAGGTGCCGGCGCCCCAGGCCCACGAGGGCGAGCAGCGTCACCCAGCCGACGGCGAAGTGCCCGACGGTGAACGCGATCCCGGTGAGGTCGGAGCCCGACTGCCAGCCGATCGTCGCGCGCTCGACCAGCACCGCCACGGCGCCGCCCAGCGCGACGCCCAGGTACAGCCGCCGGCGCCGCACCAGCGCCTCGAGGGCGGCGTCGTCGGTGGCGAGCAGGAACCCGGCGAAGAAGAACCCCGCGTAGACCGCGACGTTCTGGCCGCCCAGGTCGGGCAGTGCGCTGAGCGCGGCGAGGCCGACGGCGGGCAGGAGCACGAGGACCGGGTGCGCGAGCCAGGTGGCGCGGTGTCCGCGCCGGGCGAGCGCCGACATGGGCGCGACGAGCCCGAGCGAGATGACGAGGAGGAAGGCCACGAACCACAGCTGGCCCGGGGTGAACGTGCCGAAGTAGCCGGTGAGGTCGGACCAGTCCGCGAAGTAGCCGGCCAGGAACGCCGGATAGGCCGGTGCCGAGCCGTCGTGGAAGGCCAGGGCGGCGTACGCCTGCGGCGGCACGAGCACGACGACGCCGAACGCCAGCGGCACGAGCAGCCGCAGCACCCGCTCGCGCACGTACCCGCCGGCCGACCGCTTGCGCAGCCCGTGCAGGCTCGCCATCCCCGCCAGCAGGAACAGCAGGGGCATGAACCAGTACGACACCGCGATCAGGGCCGTCGTGACGGGGCTCGGCGTCCCCTCCACGTAGTAGGGCTCGGCGCGGTCGAAGATCCGGGCGGTGTGGTACGGGAAGAGGTACAGGATCGCCAGGTTCCGCAGCCCGTCGATGAAATGGTGACGCACCCGCCGGATCCTGCCGTACCGCCCACCCCGAGCGGCGCACGCGCCGCGGCGGCGCGCCGACGACGGTCAGCGCCGTCCGCGCCGAGCCGGCTCCCGCCGCCCCCTCAGAGCCGGCGCCAGTCGTCCGACGTCAGGCTCGACCCGGCCATCGGGCCCATCCTCGTCATGCCGCCGTCGACGACCCACGAGGCGCCGGTGACGTAGGACGACTCGGGGCCGCAGAGGAACGCGACCACGGAGGCGATCTCCCGCGCGTCGCCCGGGCGGCCCAGCGGCACGCCGGGGCGGGCGTTGCCGTGCGGGTCCTCGTCCTCTTGGCCGGTCATGGGGGTGGCGATCTCGCCGGGGGCGACGGCGTTGACGGTGATGCCGTGCTCGCCGAGCTCCAGCGCCGCCGTCTGGGTCAGCAGGCCGAGCCCGCCCTTGGCGGCGCAGTACGGGGCGGCGCCCACCTTCGGCAGGTGCTCGTGCACGCTGGTGATGTTGACGATCCGCCCGCCGCGGCCCGCGGCGACCATCCGCTTCGCGGCCGCCTGCATGAGCACGAACGGCCCGTCCAGGTCGGTCTCGATGACCGTGCGCCAGGCCGGGTAGTCCAGCTCGAGGAACGGCGTGGACGTGCCGGTGCCGGCCACGTTGACGAGGGCGTCGACCCGCCCGAGCCGCTCGGCCAGGTCGTCCACGGCGGGGCCGAGGGACGGCAGGTCGGTGACGTCGAGGTGGCGCAGCTCGGCGCGCGCGCCCTGCGCCTCGACCTCCCGCGCGGTCGCCTTGGCCTCGTCCTCGTCGGCGTACCAGCACAGGCCCAGGTCGAACCCGGCGGCGGCCAGCGCGACGGCGCTGGCGCGGCCGATGCCGGACTCCGAGCCGGTGACGAGGGCGACGGGGCGCCCGTCGCCGGGGGAGGCCTGCGCGCCGCTGCGCGGGTCGAGGTCCGGGGCGCTGGTCTGGGGGCTCTCGCTGCTCTGCGTCATGGCCCCAGGCTCGACAGCCGCGGCGGCGCTCGCACGCGCAGCCCGGATCGCGTCAGGGTTCGTCGCGCCGGGGCGCTCCCGGCACGACAAACCCTGACGGGATCCGGACCGGGGCGGCCGGCACCGGAGAAGCCGGAGGGCCGGCCGTCTCCGCAGAGACGGCCGGCCCTCGCAGAGCACGCGGCGAGCACGGGGCAGGGAGGTCAGGACCCCGCGTGGCTGTGGTAGTCGACGTCCTTGGTCTCGCGCTCGATGAGCAGCGCGACCAGAGTGAGCACCGCCATCACGGCGAGGTAGACGCCCACCAGCCAGGTCGACCCGTCGGCCAGGGTCCAGAGCCACACGGCGATGAACGGGGCGACGGCGGCGCCGAGGATCGACGACAGGTTGTACGCCACGGCCGAGCCGGTGTAGCGCACGTTGGACGGGAACAGCTCGGGCAGGATCGCCGCCATCGGGCCGAACGTCAGGCCCATGAGCGTGAAGCCGAGCACGAGCACGGCCATGACGCCCACGGTGCCGCCGGAGAACAGCGGGGCGAACAGCGCGCCGAACACGATGATGGCGGCGGTGACGCCGAGCAGGTGCTTGCGGCGGCCGAAGCGCTCGGCCATCGGGCCGGAGACCACGGTGAAGATGCCGAAGAACACCACGCCGATGATGAGCATCCACAGGAAGTCGGTGCGCTCGTAGCCGAGGCCCGCCGGCGTCGCGTCGGACGCCGTGGTGCCGTAGGTCAGCGTGAACGTGGTCATCAGGTAGAACAGCACGTACGTGGCCAGCATGATGAACGTGCCGGAGACGATCTTGCGCCAGCTCGAGCGGAACACGTGGGCCACCGGGACGGTGACGACGGCGTTGTCCTCCTGGACCTTGCGGAAGGCCGGGGTCTCGATGAGCTTGAGGCGCACCCACAGGCCCACGATCACCAGCACGGCCGAGGCCAGGAACGGCACGCGCCAGCCCCACGACAGGAACTGCTCCTCCGACAGGCTGCCGGCCAGGGCGATGAAGACCGTGTTGGCCAGGATGAAGCCGATCGGGGCGCCCAGCTGCGGGAACGTGCCCCAGATGGCCCGCTTGCCGGCCGGCGCGTTCTCCGTGGCCAGCAGGGCGGCGCCGCTCCACTCGCCGCCGAGGCCCAGGCCCTGGCAGAAGCGGCACAGCACGAGCGCCGCGGGCGCGAGCACGGCCCAGCCCGGCGTCGACGCCGGCGGGATGAGGCCGATGACGAACGTCGCGACACCCATGACGAGCAGGGAGGCCACGAGGGTCGCCTTGCGGCCGACGCGGTCGCCGAAGTGGCCGAAGAGGATCGACCCGACCGGGCGCGCGACGAAGGCGACGCCGAAGACGGCGAACGAGCTCAGCAGCGCCGTCGCGTCGCTCTGCGTGGCGAAGAAGAGCGTCGGGAAGACCAGGACGGCCGCCGTGGCGTACGCGTAGAAGTCGTAGAACTCGATGGAGGTGCCGATGAGGCTCGCGACGACGACACGACCGCGCGAGTTCTCGGCGGCCGGTGCGTCGACGGCGGCGGCGTCGGCACTCGTGGCAGCGGGGGTGGACATGCGGGTGAGGTTAGCCCGGCCGTCCGCATGGCGGATATCTGCGTCCGGGATGTGG
>NZ_LWGM01000186.1 GCF_001750215.1 Isoptericola variabilis
CGTCGGGCCCCGTCGCGCCGCCCGACGGCGTGCTCGGGTCGCCCGACGGCGTGGCGGTCGGCGCCGGGTCCGGCAGCCCGGGCGGCGGCTCGTCGGCGCGGAGCCGCTCCCAGATCGCGTCGGCCTCGTCGGTCCACACGACGCGGTTGGGGTTGCTCGGCGCGTCGGTCACCGGCACGGCCGTGAACACCACGCGGCTGGGGTCGATGTCGCGCACGCTCCACGCCAGGCCGGCCAGCGCGCGCGGGCTGGCGAGGTCGGGGTCGGTGGAGATGGACTGCAGCACCGCCCGCACCACGCGGTACAGCTGCGGGGAGTCGGTGATGAGGTTCTTCGAGAGGATCTCGCGCACCATCGCCGAGACGAACGCCTGCTGGCGCTCGATGCGGCGCAGGTCGGAGCCCTGTTCCAGCCCCATGCCCGTGCCGTGGCGCACCCGCAGGAACTGGATCGCCGTGTCGCCGTCGAGCCGCTGCTCGCCCGCGGGCAGGGCGAGGTCGCCGTAGCGCTTGCTCTCCTCGACCGGCTCGGGCAGGCACATGGTCACGCCGCCCACGGCGTCGACCACCCCGACGACGCCGGACATCTCGACGACGACGTGGTCGGTGATCGACAGTCCCGTGAGCTCCTGGACGGTGAGGATCGTGCACGCCGCCGCCCCGGTGACGTCCTTGTCGTCGCCGCCGCCGATCGTGAAGGCGCGGTTGAACATCGTGTTGCTGCGCGGGTCGCTCGTGCCGCCGCCGGGTCGCGGGCACGCGGGGATGTCCACGAGCGAGTCCCGCGGGATGGACACCACCTCGATGCGGCTGCGGTCCCCCGAGATGTGCACGATCAGCGTGGTGTCGGAGTGGAACTCGTCGCCGGCCCCGCCGATCGCGGCGTTGCCCTCGCCGCCGCGGAAGTCGGTGCCCATGACGAGGATGTCGAGGGCGCGGCCCGCGAACGGGTCGTCGGGGTCCGCCGCGGCGGGCGTGGGGCGCGCACCCTCGACCTCGCCGAGCAGCGACTCGACGTCCGACACGTCGATCTGCGACTGCAGGTTCACGTACGCCGCCACCGCGCCGGTGCCGGCGAAGGCGACCAGCCCGGTGAGGACCAGGCCGACGAGCCGCAGCGCACGGTGAGCCTTGAGGCTCGAGGCGTGCTGCGGCACCGCGGCGCGGGACATGGGCCGAGACTAGCCATGCCCCCGCGTCCTCGCAGGTGGGCGCGCCCGTCGGGTCAGCCGCCGGCCGCCTCGTGACGGTGCCCGGCGTCGCGCTTCCCGGCGTCGCGCTTGCCGGCGTCGTGCTTGCCGGCGTCGTGGTGCCCGGCGCGGGCCCGCTCGAAGTCCCGTGCCGCGGCCGCGCCGATGTCGGGGTTGTCGGTGAACAAGCCGTCCATGCCGGCGTCGAGGAAGATCCGGATCTCCGCCGCCAGGTCGCCGACGCCGTTCGGGTCCGCCGACGAGCGCAGCTCGGCGGGCAGGAACTGGTTCTCGCGGCGGAAGGTCCAGCCGTGCACCTCGAGGCCGGCGCGGTGCGCGTCCCGGATCACGGTGGTGGGCTCCCCGAGCGTGTCGTCCTCCTCGCGCGGGATCATGACGTTCTTCTCCAGCCCGACGCCGTCCGCGTACCGCGCGACCTCGCGCAGCCCGGCCGGCGTGACCAGGTCGGCGTACGTGCGCTCGTCCCCGGCGGCGACGAGGTCGTACGGCGCCCCGGTGGCCGCGACCAGCTGCACCAGCCGCACGCGGGTCATCCGGTCGAGCTGGCGCAGGTTGGCGGTCTCGAAGGACTGGACGTAGACGGGCGCGCGCCGGTGGTCGAGCCCGTGGTCGCGCAGCGCGGCGACGAGCGGCTCCTCCAGCGAGAGCCCGACGGAGTCGAAGTAGGTGGGGTGCTTGGTCTCGGGGTAGACGCCCACCGGGCGGCCGTCGCACGTGCGGGACCCGCGCGCCAGGTCGAGCACCTCGTCCAGCGTCGGCACGCGGTACCGGCCGTCGAAGCGGGTGTTCTGCGGGCGGGTCTCGGGGATGCGCTCCTTCGCGCGCAGCGTGCGCAGCTCGGCGAGGGTGAAGTCCTCGGTGAACCAGCCGGTCACCTCGGCGCCGTCGATCACCTTGGTGGTCCGCCGGTCCGCGAACTGCGGGTGGTCGGCCACGTCCGTGGTGCCGCCGATCTCGTTCTCGTGGCGGGCCACCAGGACGCCGTCCTTGGTGGCCACGAGGTCCGGCTCGATGTAGTCGGCGCACTGCCGGATCGCCAGCGCGTACGCGGCCAGCGTGTGCTCGGGGCGGTAGCCGGAGGCGCCCCGGTGCCCGATCACCGTGACGTCGTCGTCGCGGTGGCCACGGGCGTCGTAGTTGGAGTGGGAGTGGGACGGACGGCCACCGTGGCCGTCGCCCCGACCGCCGGCGACCGCGGTCACCGGGAGCAGCAGCGTCGCAGCGAGCGCGAGCCCGGCGACGCGACGCAGGGTGCGGGTCTTCGTGCTCATGCTCCAGCGTAGGTCCGCCCTCCGGCGCCCGCGCGGCCGCCGGAGGGCCCGAGCGCCGCGGTCGGAACGGGTCGACGCCGGGCCGGGGCCGGGCGGGTCAGACCGGCATGTGCCAGCCGCCGCGGCGGAACGCCGGGGTGGCCACGGCCAGGACCAGCAGGGCGAGGGTCACCGCGCCGAGCATCACGACGGTCATCGCGAACGCGTCGCCGCCGAGCACGCCGACCACCGGGCTGATCAGGCCCGAGACGCCGGACTGGACCGCACCGATGACGGCGGCGGCGGTGCCGGCGATCTCGCCGTGGCGGGACATGGCCAGCGCCGAGGCGTTCGCCGGGATGAGCCCCTGGAAGGCCAGCACGAGCCACAGCACGGCGAGCAGCGCGACCAGGCCACCCACCTGCGTCACCGCGACCACGAGCAGCACGACGGCGAGGACGCCCTGCGCCACGAGGCCGGCGCGCAGCAGCCGCATCGGCGCCACCTTGCGCACCAGCGCCGCGTTGACCTGCGCAGACACCACCAGGCCGATGCCGTTGAGCGCGAACAGCAGCGCGAACTGGCCCTTGGAGACCCCGAAGTGCTCCTGGAAGACGAACGGCGAGCCGACGACGTAGCTCATGAGCACCGCCTGCCCGAGGCCCGGCACCACCGCCAGGGCCATGAAGTGCTTGTCGCGCAGCAGCGTGCGGTACCCGGCGAGCGCCGACCTGGGGCCGCCCGAGCGGCGCGCGACGGCGGGCAGCGTCTCCGGCATGAGCGTCATGACGACGACGGCCATGACCGCGCCGAACAGCGCGAGGACGGCGAACACCCACCGCCAGCTCGCCTCAGCCGTGATCGCCGACCCGAGCGTCGGGGCGAGCATCGGCGCGACACCGATGACGAGCATCAGCCGCGACAGGATGCGCGCGGCCTCGGCACCGACGAACCGGTCGCGGACGATGGCGACGGCCGCGACGCCGCACGAGGCGTTGAAGAAGCCCTGGAGCAGGCGCAGCACGATGAGCAGCGTCATGTCGGTGGCGACGGCGCACAGGATCGAGGTGACCACCTGGAACGCCAGGCCCACCAGGAGCGGCAGGCGGCGGCCGTACCGGTCGGACAGCGGCCCGATGACGAGCTGGCCCACGCCGCCGCCGACGAGCATCGCGGAGATGGTCAGCTGCGCCATGGCGTCGGTGGAGCCCAGCTCCCGCGCGACGTCCGGCAGCGACGGCAGGTACATGTCCACGGTGAACGCCGGGAGCGCCGCGAGCGCCCCGAGCATGAGCACCCACTTGGCCGTGCTGCGGCCACGCGTGCGGGCGGCCAGGTCTCTCTCGGGCATGGGCGCCATCGTAGTCGAAACGTTACGACCCGCCGGGTGACGCGGCCGGTGACGGCGCTCACGTCGGCGCGTCCCCGGCGCCTCCCGGATGTCGGCGGGCCGCGGGAGGATGACCGCATGTGCGGCCGATTCGCCTCCTTCCGCAGCGCCCAGGACGTGGCCGACGACCTCGCCGTCGCGCAGGTCGCCGAGGAGGTCCGCGCGCTGGCGCCGTCGTGGAACGTGGCGCCCACCGACGGCGTGCGGATCGTCGTCGAGCGGCCGGCAAGGCTCCCGGACGGCGGGCACGGCGCGATCACCCGCTCGATGCGGGTGGCGCGCTGGGGGCTCGTGCCGTCGTGGGCCAAGGACCCGGGCGTCGGGGCGCGGATGATCAACGCCCGCTCGGAGACGCTGCTCGACAAGCCGGCCTTCGCCCGGCCGCTGGCCGCGCGGCGCTGCCTGGTGCCCGCCGAGGGCTACTACGAGTGGCGCCGGCTCTCGTCGCCCGCCGGCGCCGCGGCCGGCGCCAAGGGCGCGGCGAAGGTGCCGAAGCAGCCGTACTGGATCCACCCCGCCGAGGGCGGGGTCGCGTTCGCCGGGCTCTACGAGTTCTGGCGCGACCCGGCGCGCGCGGCCGACGACCCGGACCGCTGGCTCGTGTCGACCACGATCATCACCACCGCTGCGGCGCCGCACCTCGTCCACGTCCACGACCGGATGCCCGTGGCGCTGCCGGCCGCGGCGTGGGACGCCTGGCTCGACCCCGCCGTCGGCGCCGAGGAGGCGGCACGCATCGCCGCCGGGCCCGTGCACGACCTCGCGCTCACGCCGGTCACCACGCGGGTCAACGCGGTGCGCAACGACGGGCCGAGCCTGCTCGAGCCCGACCCCGCGCCGATCGACGCGGGCGCGCCCGCGACGGCCTGACCCGTCGCGGCCGGCCGCGCCGTCCGGGCCGTCCGGGCCGGCCGGCCGGGAAGTCAGGAGCCGGTGTAGGCGCGCTGCAGGCGCACGGGCCGGATCGCCCCGAGGCCCTGCACCTCCTGCTCGGGCTGCTGGGTGAGCGCGAAGCGCGACGACGTGGCCAGCAGCGCCGCCGTCGGCGGGTCGACCAGCACGGTGCTCGGCTCGGCGATCTCGGTGAGTCGCGAGGCGAGGTTGACGCTCGGGCCGAACACGTCGCCGAAACGCGAGAGCACGCGGCCCCAGACGAACCCGACGCGCACCGGGATCTCCTCGCCCGACGGCGGCGGGCTCGCCAGGCCGAGCGCCACCTCGGCGCCGGTCTGCACGTCGTCCGCGATGAACAGCACGGCGTCGCCGATGGTCTTGACCACGCGGCCGCCGGCCTCGGTCACGACGTCGCGCGCCCGCGTCTCGAAGTGCTGCACGAACTCGCTGAGCTCCTCGGACCCCAGGCCGGCGGTGCGCTTGGTGAAGCTGACGATGTCGGCGAAGCCGACCGCGCGGCGCAGCGGCAGCTGGTGCTCGTCGGTGACGTTCTCGCCGCGGGCGCCGCCGAACTCCGTGGCCAGCCGGCCGGTGAGGGCCGCGAGCTGGCGCCGCCAGGCGTGCTCGAGCTGGCGCGCGAGCCGGTCGGCCAGCTGCGGCACGCGGTCGATGACCGCGAGGCGGGCGCTGACGTCGTCGAGCTGGTGGTCACGGGCGACGTGCTCGACGAACGCCTCGACCTGCCACAGCGCGAGCCGGTCGGTGGTGTGGCCGACGGACCGGATCAGGGTGCGCAGCGCCTGCTCGTCGAGGTGCTCGTCCTCGCTCAGCTCGGCGATCTCCCGCAGCGCGTCCATGTCGCTCTCGGTGAACCACGGGTCCGTCGGGTGCGTGACGGGCAGGCCCATCCAGCGCCAGTAGCTCTCGATGAACTCGTGCGACAGCCCGGTGCCGACCACGAGGTCCTCGAGGGTGTACCGGCGCGGCCCGCCGAGGATCTCCTCGTCGATCCGGCCGGCGATGTCCGTGCCTGGCGTGCCCGTCGGCTGGGCGTCGGACTCGGTCGAGGTGTCGCTCGTCACGTCGCCACTCTACGGCTTCATCGAGCACATCGACCTGCTCGCCGTGCAGCAGGGCGAGAAGGTCGCCGTCGACGTGACGGTCAACGTCGTGGGCGAGTCCGCCCCCGGCACGATCCACCTGGTCGAGGCGCAGACGCTC
>NZ_LWGM01000187.1 GCF_001750215.1 Isoptericola variabilis
GCGAGGCCGGCCACGACCTCCGCGGCGTCGGACCCGCCGGGCTCGATGCGCACGGCCCGGCCGGACAGGCGCAGCTCGGCGGTACGCCCGGAGGCGACGCCGTCGGTGGTCGACCCGCCCGCCGGGCGCGCGACGAGGCGGGCGCCGGTCCCGCCGACGTCGACGGCGACGACCCAGTCCGGTGCGTTCACGGCACCAGTGTGGCACTGACTTTCGCGAATCGGCGCAATCCTGGAAGTGAATTTCTCCGGACGGTGCCCGGGCCGGGCCGGCAGGGCGCTCACGGGGGGCCGAGAGGGCGTCGACCGGGGGCGCGGCGTGCCACGGCGCCCGCTCGGGGCGAGCGTAGCCCGCGGCCGCGCCGCGGGGCAGTGGTCCGCGCCGGTCCGGCGTAGGTTGGTGCCCGTGCGCGGTGAGTACAAGGTTCCCGGGGGCAAGCTCGTCGCGGTCGACGTCGAGGTGGACGACGGCCGCCTGGTGGGCGCCAGCCTGTCCGGCGACTTCTTCCTCGAGCCCGACGAGGCCCTCGACGTCATCGACGCGGCGCTCGACGGGCTGGACGCGAGCACCCCGACCGGCGAGATCGCCTCCGCCGTCGACGAGGCGCTGCGCGCCGCCGAGCGGCACGGCGTCATCCCCGGCCCCGCGGCGCTCGTCGGCTTCGACGCCTGGGCCGTGGCCGTGGCGGTGCGCCGGGCGCTGGGGCACGCGACGACGTGGGACGACCACGAGTTCGAGGTGCTGCGCCCGGGCCCGCTGCCGCCGGCGACGCTGGCCGCGCTCGACCAGGTGCTCACCGAGGAGCTCGCCGAGGGCCGCCGCGGCCCCACGCTGCGGTTCTGGGACTGGGACGAGCGCGCCGTGTTCATCGGCTCGTTCCAGTCGCTGGCCAACGAGGTGGACCCCGAGGGCGTGCGCAAGCACGACGTCACCGTGGTGCGCCGCATCTCCGGCGGCGGCGCGATGTTCATGGAGGCCGGCAACTGCGTGACCTTCTCGCTCGTCGTGCCCGCCTCGCTCGTCGACGGCCTGTCGTTCGAGCAGTCCTACGCGTTCCTCGACCAGTGGGTGCTCGGGGCGCTGGAGTCGGTGGGCGTCGAGGCCTTCTTCTCCGGGATGAACGACATCGCGTCCCCGGCGGGCAAGCTCGCCGGCTCGGCCCAGAAGCGGCTGGCCGGCGGGGCGGTGCTGCACCACATGACGATGGCGTACGACATCGACAGCGCCAAGATGCTCGAGGTGCTGCGCATCGGCCGCGAGAAGCTGTCGGACAAGGGCACCCGCAGCGCGAACAAGCGGGTGGACCCGCTGCGCTCGCAGACCGGCCTGTCGCGCGACGCGATCATCGACGCGTTCGAGAAGTACTTCCGCGGCCGCTACCGCACGGTGGACTCCGAGCTGCGGCCCGAGGAGCTCGAGCGGGCGGAGGAGCTCGTGCGCACCAAGTTCGCCAGTCCGGACTGGATCGGCCGCGTGCCCTGAGCCCGGGCCGGGGCACCCCTCCTGAGCGGTCCGTTCGGTGATTCGTCGGCTGTTCGGCGATCCGGTTCGCCGATCGGCCGACGAACCACCGAACAGACGAGCGGCGGCATCCACCCGCCGTCGTGTTACCGGCGGGTCACCATCTGGCAACGAGTGGGCGCCCGGGCTTCCGTCGCGCGCCGTCGGGCACTAATCTCCATCAGAACACGCGCTCCTGGAAGATCCTTTCAAGGGCACGAAGCACCACCGCCGCCCGGCACCGTCGCCGGGTGGTGGACGGCAGCGACGCCGTCGCAGCCTCAGCACGAGAGCAGCGGCCACGGGGCCGCCAGGAGGGACAGTGATGCGGGGACAGCTCGGAAGGTTCCGCACCGCCACGGCGGCCGGTGCGGCGGCGCTCGTCGCGCTCGGCCTCACGGCCTGCAGCAGCGGCGGCGACTCGGACGCCGCGGCCACGGGGCCGGTCGACGGCGAGGGCAAGACCCTCGACGTCTGGATCATGCAGGGCACCAACCCCTCGAGCGAGGCGTTCTTCGACGAGGTGGGCGCCGCCTTCGAGGAGGAGACCGGGGCCACGCTCAACGTCGAGTTCCTCCAGTGGGCGGACGCGCACGACCGCTTCGTCACGTCGATCGCCGGCGGCACCACGCCCGACGTCGCGGAGACGGGCACCACCTGGACGCCGGAGTTCGCGGACGCCGGCGCGCTCGAGCCGCTCGACGAGTACGTCGCGGCGAACGATCTCGAGGGCGACCTCGTGCAGGGCCTCGTCGACGCCGGCACGTACGACGGCTCGCTCTACGGCATGCCCTGGTACGCCGGCGTGCGCTCGCTCGTCTACAACACCGAGCTCTTCGAGGGCGCCGGCATCGAGCCGCCCACCACGTGGGACGAGCTCAAGGCCGCGGCCGAGGCGCTCAAGGCGAAGTACCCGGACAAGATCGCCGTGGCCGTGCCTGGCGACGCCGAGTTCACGGTCTACCCGTGGGTCTGGGGCGCCGGCGGCGAGGTCGCCACGCAGGAGGGCGACACCTGGACCTCCGAGCTCGACAGCGCGGAGTCGCAGCAGGGCATCTCCTTCTGGACCGGGCTGGCGGCCGAGGGGCTCAGCTCCACGGGCGCCACCACCTGGAAGGAGACCGACGTCCTCGACGCCTTCGCGCAGGGCGACGTCGGCATGGCGGTCATGGGCTCCTGGACGCCGAACGCCGTCGTGGAGGCCAACCCCGACATGGAGGGCAAGTTCGCCGCGGTGCCGATCCCGGGCAAGGACGGCGGCATCGCTCCGTCGGTGCTCGGCGGCTCGCACCTGTCGATGTTCAGCACGGCCGATGACAAGGCGCTGGCGTTCGCGTTCATCAAGATGATGACCACGGGCGAGTTCGCGCAGAAGTGGGGCGAGGAGGCCGGCTACTTCCCGGGCCAGACGTCGCTGCTCGAGGAGACCATGGCCAGCGACGACCCGCTGGTGGCGCCGTTCGTCCAGCAGTTCGTCGAGGGCGGCGCGTCGGTGCCGGCCTCCCCGAACTTCGGCGCCGTCCAGGCCAAGAAGACGACGGGCACGATGATGCAGTCGATCCTGTCGGGCCAGTCCGACGTCGCGACCGCCACGAAGGCCGCGGCCGAGGAGATGACGAGCCTGCTGAACGGCGACTCGTGACGACGTCGGTCTCCACGTCCCCGGTGGGGGTGGGCGCGACCGCGCCCGCCCCCACCGGGCGGCGCCCCTCGAACCGCGTCCGCCTCGGGCGCACCCTCACCCGCACCGTCCGGCCGTGGGCGCTCATGGCCCCCGCGCTGGTGGTCCTGGCCGTGCTGCTGCTGTGGCCGATCGTGCGCGTGGGGATCTTCTCGTTCCAGGACTACGGCCTGAGGCAGATCGTCTCGGGCGAGGCCAACTGGAACGGCGTGGCCAACTACGCCGAGATCTTCGGCTCGGCCCAGCTGTGGCAGGTCGTGCTGCCCAACACCGTCGGGTTCGCCGTCGCCTCGGTCGTCGGCACCGTGGTGCTCGGCACCGCCGTGGCCGTGCTGCTCGCCTCCCTCGGCACGTTCTGGCGCGGGGTGGTCTCCAGCGCCATCATGGCGGCCTGGGCCATGCCCGCCGTGACCGGCACCTACGTGCTGGTGTGGATCTTCGACGCCGACAACGGCATCGTGAACAACACGCTGCAGGCCCTCGGGCTGCAGGACGCCCCGGTGAACTGGTTCACCGACCGCTGGTCGTTCTACGCGATCGTGCTGCTCAACGTCATCCACCACGGCTTCCCGTTCGTGGCGATCACCGTGCTGGCCGGCCTGCTCGGCGTGCCGCGCGAGCTGCTCGAGGCGGCCGAGATGGACGGCGCCGGCCCGTGGCGCCGCTTCTTCCAGGTGATCGTGCCGCAGCTGCGGCAGGTCTTCGCCGTCGTGATCATCCTGTCGACCATCTGGGACTTCAAGGTGTTCGCGCAGGTGTACCTCATGCCCGGCGGCGGCGGCACGAACCGCGAGGTGCTCAACCTCGGCGTGTGGTCCTACGTGGAGTCGTTCGGCCAGAACCGCTACGGGTTCGGCTCGGCCATCGCCGTCCTGCTCACCGTGCTGCTGCTGGTCATCACCGCGGTGTACGCCCGGACGATCCTCAAGGAGGAGGAGCTGTGAGCGCCCTGACCAGCCGCCGCCCGACGGCGGCCGGCAAGGCCGTGCGCGGCGTCCTCGTGACGCTGCTGCTGGTCTTCACGCTGTTCCCGTTCTACTGGATGGTCGCCAGCGCGCTCGACGGGCGGGCCGGGCAGTCCGACCTGCCGTGGCCGACCAGCCCCACGCTGGAGAACTTCCGGTACGTGCTCACCGACGGCGGGTTCGGCACCTTCCTGAAGAACTCGCTCATGGTCGCGCTGGCCACGGTGCTGATCTCCTCGCTGCTGGCGCTGCTCGCGTCCGTCGGCGTGGCGCGCTTCCGGTTCAAGGGCCGCACGTCGGTGCTGCTCATGGTGCTGGTCGTGCAGATGGTGCCGCTCGAGGCCCTCGTCATCCCGCTGTTCGTGCAGGTGCGCGACCTGCAGCTGCTCGGCACCCTCACCGGCCTGGTCGTCGTCTACACCGCGCTCGCGCTGCCGTTCGGGATCTGGATGCTGCGCGGCTTCGTCGCGGCCGTGCCCGTCGAGCTCGAGGAGGCCGCCTACCTCGACGGCGCCTCCTGGGGCCGCATGTTCCGCTCGATCCTCTTCCCGCTGGTGGCGCCCGGGCTCGTGGCCACGAGCATCTTCAGCTTCATCACCGCCTGGAACGAGTTCGTCTTCGCGATGACGATGCTCGGTGCCGAGTCGGAGAAGTTCACGGTGGCCATCGGGCTGCGCTCGTTCTTCGGCCTCAACGCCAACGACTGGGGCTCCATCATGGCCGGCTCCACGATCATCACGGTCCCCGTGATGATCTTCTTCATCGCGGTGCAGCGGCGCCTGGCCTCCGGCCTCACCTCGGGGGCGGTCAAGGGATGAGCGCCCCCCGCCCCGGGGCGGTCGTGGCGGCGGCGGACGCCGCGGTGCGGCGCGCCGTGCTCGGCGTGCTGCTGCCCGGCTTCACCGGCACGACCCCGCCGGCCTGGCTGCTGGCCGCCGCGCGCGACGGGCTGGTGGGCGTGGTGCTGTTCGCCCACAACACCCCGGACCTCGCGACGACGGCCGCGCTCACCGGCGCGCTGCACGACGCCGCGCCCGACCTGCTGGTCACCGTCGACGAGGAGGGCGGCGACGTCTCGCGCCTCGAGGCGGCCGACGGGTCGTCGCTGCCCGGCGCGGCGGCCCTCGGCGTCGTCGACGACCCCGACCTCACCGCCGAGGCGGGCGAGGCGCTGGGTCGGCTGCTCGCCGCCGTCGGTGTCGACCTGGACCTCGCGCCGGTGCTCGACGTCGCGTCCGACCCGCGCAACCCCGTGATCGGCGTGCGCGCGTTCGGGCCGGAGCCCGGGCTCGTCGCCCGGCACGCGCGGGCGTTCGTCCGCGGGCTGCAGCGCGCCGGCGTCGGCGCGTGCGCCAAGCACTTCCCGGGCCACGGCGACACCGCCGTGGACTCCCACCTCGCGCTGCCGGTGGTCGACGTGCCGCCGGCGGTGCTGCGCGAGCGCGAGCTGGTGCCGTTCGCCGCCGTCGCGGGGGAGACGGACGCCGTGATGACCGGGCACCTGGTGGTGCCGGCGGTCGGCCCGGCGCCGGCCTCGCTCGAGCCGGCGGCGACCGCCCTGCTGCGGTCGCTCGGCTTCGCCGGGCCCGTGATCACCGACGCGCTCGACATGCGCGCGGTGTCCGACGGCGACCGGATCGGCGAGGCCGCCGTGCGCGCCGTCGAGGCGGGCGCCGACCTGCTGTGCCTCGGCACCACGGCGGGGCGCGACGACGAGGCGCTGTTCGCCGAGGCCGCGGACGCGCTGGCCGCCGCCGTCGCGTCGGGCCGGCTCACCGTGGCGCGGCTCGAGGAGTCGGCAG
>NZ_LWGM01000188.1 GCF_001750215.1 Isoptericola variabilis
GTCGCCGGGCTGCTGGCCCCCGCCCTCGGCGGGGCCGCCGCGCCGTCGCCGGAGCCCGGCGCCCCGATCGCGCTGGTCACGCTGCTGCTGGACGCCCCCGAGCTCGACGCCGCGCCGCGCGGCACGGGCATGCTCGTCGCCCCGGACGCGACACCGGGCGGAGGGCCGGGCGGTGGCCCCGGCGCGGGCGTGCGGGCCAAGGCGTTCACCCACGCCACCGCGAAGTGGCCCTGGCTCGCCGCGCGGGTGCGCACCGCGGCCGGCGAGGGCGTGCACGTGGTGCGGCTCAGCTACGGCCGCATCGGCGAGGCGCCCGTGGAGCCCGACGTCGCCCAGGCCACGCACGACGCGTCCGTGCTGCTCGGCGTCGACCTCGCCGGGCGGGTGCGCGACCACCTGGTGCAGCGCTGGGACGGCTCGCTGCCGCCGCCCACGCCGGCCTACCGCGCCGCGCTCGGCGACTTCGTGGCGGCGGTGGGCACGGCGCCGGGCCTGGCCGTCGTCGGCGGCTGGGTGGCCGGCACCGGCCTGGCGTCGATCGTGGGCCACGCCACCGACGCCGTGGCCGAGCTCTAGCCCCGGGCGCCGGAGACCGCGCGGCCCGCCTCAGGCGCCGGCGACCGCCTCGTCGATCATCGCCAGCAGGCGGGTGCGCAGCAGGTCCAGGCGCTCGCGGTCCGGCGTGGCGCCCCAGAGCGGCGCCCCGCTGACGCCGTCGGCGGCCGCGACGACCACCGCCTGCACCTCGACCGGCAGCCCGTCGGCGGCGAGCTCGCGCTCCCACCACGCCGTGTCCTCCTGCGCGAGCCGGGCCACCGCGGGCACGGTGATGAGGTGGGCGGTCAGCGCGATCCGCTCGCGGGCCTCGTGGTCCTCGGCCGCCTCGGCGAGCGACGCGCGGACGAACGCGCGCGTCAGCCGGCCGGGTCCGGCGTCGTCCGGGTCGAGGTGCGCGCGCACGGCGGCGCGGAACGCCTCGTTCATCTCGTCCGCGAGCGCCACCACGAGCGCGTCCTTGCTCGGGAAGTGGTAGAGCAGCCCGCCCTTGGACACCCCTGCCCGCCGGGCGACGACGTCCAGCGACGCCGCGACGCCGTGCGCGCGGATCACCTCGGCGGCCGCGTCGAGCACCAGGCGGCGGGTGTCCTCCGGCGAGCGGCCGGCTGTGCGCCCCATCGTGTGTCGCCTCCTGCCGCGGTCGTGTCGGGTGCGGAGCACTGTACGCGCTGGATACTGTACCGACCGGTCGGTACAGTATCGTCCATGACCCTCCAGACCTCCCCCGTCGGCACCCTGTCGGCGCGGCGTCGCTGGGCCGCCCTGGCCGTGCTCACGCTCGCGATCCTGCTGCTCGCGATCGACGGGACCGTGCTGTCGCTGGCCGTGCCCTCGCTGACCCGCGACCTCGCCCCCACGGCCACGCAGATCCTGTGGATCGGCGACATCTACTCGCTCGCCCTGTCCGGCCTGCTCGTCCTCATGGGCACGCTCGCCGACCGCGTCGGGCGCAAGCGGCTGCTGCTGGTCGGCGCCACCGCGTTCGGGCTCGCGTCGGTGCTCGCCGCGTCCGCGTCGACGCCGGAGATGCTCATCGCCGCGCGCCTGCTGCTCGGCGTCGCCGGCTCGACGATCATGCCGTCGACCCTGTCGATCATCCGCAACGTCTTCCCCGACCCGGCCGAGCGCACCCGCGCGATCGCCGTGTGGTCCGCGGCGGCGGGCGGCGGCGCCGCGCTGGGCCCGCTCGTCGGCGGCGCGCTGCTCGAGCACTTCTGGTGGGGCTCGGTCTTCGTCATCAACGTGCCGGTGATGGTGGTGCTGGTCGTCGCCGGGCTCTGGCTGCTGCCCGAGTCGCGGGACCCGGACCCGGGCCGGTTCGACCTGCCGTCGGCCGCGCTGTCGCTGGCCACCGTGCTGCCGTTCGTCTACGCCGTGAAGCACACGGTCTCCGCGGGCGTCGACCTGCTCGGCCTCGCCGGCGCCGTCGTGGCGGCGGTGGCCGGCACCGTGTTCGTGCGCCGGCAGCGGCGGCTGGCCGCGCCGATGATCGACGTGGACCTGTTCCGCACGCCCGCGTTCTCCGGCGCCGTGCTGGCCAACTTCATCGGGGTGTTCGCCCTGACCGGCCTGCTCTACTTCTTCTCGCAGTACCTCCAGCTGGCCCGCGGGTTCCGCCCGCTGGAGGCCGGGCTCGCGGAGCTGCCCGCCACGCTCGCCTCCATCGCGGTCGTGGCCGTGGTCGGCACCGCCGTCGTGCGGCTCGGGCGCGGGCGCACCATCGCCGTCGGCCTGCTGCTCACCGCCGCCGGGCTGGTCACCGTGGCAGCGGCCGAGGGGGCCGCCTCCTACCTGTGGCTCGGCCTGGCGCTCGTGCCGGTGGGCCTCGGCGTCGGCCTGGCGCAGACCGTCACCACGGACGCGGTGGTCTCCGCGGTGCCGCCGCACAAGGCCGGCGCGGCCTCCGGAATCTCGGAGACGGCGTACGAGCTGGGTGTGGCCCTCGGCATCGCCGTGCTCGGCTCGCTGCTCACGCTCGTGTACCGCTCGTCGCTGACCCTGCCCGCGGGGCTCGGCGGCGCCGAGCGGGCGGCCGCCGAGGACTCCCTGGCGTCGGCGCTCGCCGTGCTGCCCGCCGGGGCCCCGGCCGCGCACGCGGCGCAGGAGGCGTTCGTCGGCGCGATGCAGACGACGTCGCTGGTGGCGGCCGCGGTGACGCTGCTCGGGGCGGTCGTCGCGTGGCGCACGATCCCGTCGCCGCGGACCGTCGCGACGGCGGACCGGCCGGCGAGGTGACTGGGGCGTGACAGGGCGGCGCGGCACGGGGCACCACGGGGGGCGCGACGGGATCTGACGGGGCGCGGTGAGTCCCGACACAGCGACCCCCGCGCGTTTTCGTGCGGGCCGGGCTCGGGGAGAGACTGGGCAGGTGACGACCCCCGCCCCCGCGACGGCGACCACCGCGCCGAGCCGCCCGATCCGCCTCGGCACGCGCGGGAGCGCGCTCGCCACCACCCAGTCCGGCATGGTGGCCCGCCGCCTCGAGGAGCTGACCGGCCGCCCCGTGGAGCTGGTGCGCATCCGCACCGAGGGCGACGTGCGGACCGGGTCGCTCGCCACGCTCGGCGGCACCGGCGTCTTCGTCACCGCCGTGCGCGAGGCCCTGCTCGACGGCCGCTGCGACGTCGCCGTGCACTCCCTCAAGGACCTGCCCACCCGCCCCGCCGCGGGCCTGACGATCGTCACGCCCGAGCGCGAGGACCCCCGCGACGCCCTGTGCGCCCGCGACGGGCTGACCCTCGACCAGCTCCCGCGCGGTGCGAAGGTGGGCACCGGCTCCCCGCGCCGCGTCGCGCAGCTGCTCGCCGCGCGGCCCGACCTCCAGGTCGTCGACATCCGCGGCAACGTCGACACGCGCCTGAACCGCGCGCTCGGCCCGGACGCCGACCTCGACGCCGTCGTGCTCGCCTGGTCCGGCCTGGCGCGGCTCGGCCGCACGGACGTCGTCACCGAGGCGCTCGAGCCGACCGTCGTCGCCCCCGCGCCGGGGCAGGGCGCGCTCGCCGTCGAGCTCCCCGCTGTTCGGCCTCGACCCCGCCCGGGTCGAGATCAGCGGCCAGGGGAGCACCGTCGACGTCGCCCAGGTGGAGCAGGTGGTGCGCACGGAGGCGGGCGTGCCGCTGACCCGGCTCGACACCGTGGCGCTGCGCGAGCAGCTCCTCGGCGTCGACGGCGTCAAGGACGTCGCGCTCGCGCGCGGCTGGCCGGACGGCCTGGTCGTGCGCCTCACGGCGCGCGAGCCGGTCGCGGCCGTGCCCGACGGGGAGCGGTTCGCCCTGGTGGACGACGAGGGCGTGCGCGTGGGCACCCTCGACGCCGCGCCGGAGGGGATGCCCGTGGTGGACGTGCCGCTGGGGGAGGACGCCGCGCCCGCCCTGCGGTCCGCGCTGCACGTGCTCGCCGGCCTGCCGGACGACCTGCTCGGCGAGGTCCGCAAGGTCGCCGCGGACACCCAGGACGACGTGCGCGTCGCCCTGCGCTCCGGCGTGGAGATCCGCTGGGGCGACGACTCGCGGATGCCGCTCAAGGTCCGGGTGGTGCAGTCGCTGCGGGGCGCCGCACCGGACGCGCGCGTCCTCGACGTGAGCTCGCCCGAGCTGCCGGTGACCCGGTGACGACGCGCCGTGCGCGGATCGCGCGCGACACGCCGCGTGTCCTCCGACGCGCGGTTCGGCGCGCCGCATACCGTCGGGACAGCAGCAACCTGACATAACACTTACCCTCAGGTAGAGCCTGAGGGTTGGACGTCGGGGACCAGGAACGACCCGAGAGGCATCGACGTGGCAACTCCGCAGAACTACCTGGCAGTGATCAAGGTGGTGGGCATCGGCGGTGGTGGCGTGAACGCCGTGAACCGCATGATCGAGGTCGGGCTCAAGGGCGTCGAGTTCATCGCCATCAACACCGACGCGCAGGCGCTGCTGATGTCGGACGCCGACGTCAAGCTCGACGTCGGCCGCGAGCTGACGCGCGGCCTCGGCGCCGGCGCCGACCCCGAGGTGGGCCGCAAGGCCGCCGAGGACCACGCCGAGGAGATCGAGGAGGTCCTGCGCGGGGCCGACATGGTCTTCGTGACCGCGGGCGAGGGCGGCGGCACGGGCACGGGCGGCGCCCCGGTGGTCGCGCGCATCGCCCGCTCGCTCGGCGCGCTCACGGTCGGTGTCGTGACCCGCCCGTTCACCTTCGAGGGCCGCCGCCGCTCGGTGCAGGCCGAGCAGGGGATCGAGAGCCTCCGCGAGGAGGTGGACACCCTCATCGTCATCCCGAACGACCGGCTGCTGCAGATGTCCGACCGCAACGTCTCGGCCATCGCCGCGTTCCACCAGGCCGACCAGGTGCTGCACTCCGGCGTCCAGGGCATCACGGACCTCATCACCACCCCGGGCCTGATCAACCTCGACTTCGCCGACGTCAAGTCCGTGATGCAGGGCGCAGGCTCCGCGCTCATGGGCATCGGCTCGGCCCGCGGCGAGGACCGCGCCGTGCAGGCGGCGGAGCTGGCGATCTCCTCGCCGCTCCTGGAGGCCTCGATCGACGGCGCCCACGGCGTGCTGCTGAGCATCCAGGGCGGCAGCGACCTCGGCCTGTTCGAGGTCAACGAGGCGGCCCGCCTCGTGCAGGAGGCCGCGCACCCCGAGGCGAACATCATCTTCGGCACCGTCATCGACGACGCCCTCGGCGACGAGGTCCGGGTCACGGTCATCGCTGCCGGCTTCGACGGCGGCGTGCCGCAGGCGCGCAAGGACGGCCGCGGCCTCGGCGAGATCGCCGGCCGGTCCGCCCCGCGCCCGGCCGTCACCGCGGCCCCGGCGGAGCCGGCTCCGGCCACGGCGCCCGTGCCGCAGCCGCCCGCCGGTGCGCACACCCTGCCGCGGCCCATCCCGGCCGGCCCGGACGACCTGCCGGCGAGCCTGGACCCGGTCGAGCGCCCGCGCGTGTCGGTCGTCGAGGAGGCGGACGGCGTGACGGTCGAGCGCCCCGTCGAGGTGCCGCGCATCTGGGACGCGCAGCCGCCCAAGGAGGAGCTCGACGTCCCCGACTTCCTCAAGTGACCCACCCGGAGTGCCGCCGGTGAGCGCTCCCGCGGGCCACGCGGCCGGGGCGCCCGCCACGGCGACGTGGTCGCAGGAGGCGCTGCTGCCGGACGACGTCGGGGCCGGCCTGCTGCGGGTCGACCTGGGCCCGGGCGTGGTCGCCGGCTTCACCACCCGGCACGGCGGCGTCTCGCCCGCGCCGTGGTCGTCGCTGGACCTCGGCGCCGGGACGGGCGACGACCCGACCCGCGTGCGGGAGAACCGCGCGCGCGTCGGTGCGTGGCTCGGCGCGCCGGTGGCCTTCGCGGCGCAGGTG
>NZ_LWGM01000189.1 GCF_001750215.1 Isoptericola variabilis
GCCGGGTGGCCGACGGCACCGTGCTCGCCGAGCCGTGCACCCCGGAGTACGCCGCGGCCGCGCTGGCGGCGGTCGCGCCCCGCGGCGCGCACCGCCTGGTCGCGTACAACGTCGGCGCCGTGGACGCCGACGAGCGGGCCGCGCTCGCGGCCACCCGTCCGGGCCTAGAGTGGATCGGCGAGCCCGACTGGGCGCCCCACCTGGCGCCGCTGCCGTTCGCCGCGGAGCTCGCCGCGCTGCGCGCACAGTGCGCGACGCGCGCGCAGTTCACCGAGCGGATGCCCGACGAGTGGGTCGCGGCCCTGGCCCTGGCCGGCACGCCGGAGCGGGTGCGCGGGCGGATCGGCGAGCTCGGGCGGGCGGGGGTCACCTCGAGCGTCTTCTTCCCCGCCGGCCCCGACCCGCTCGCCGCGCTCGCGGCGCTGGCGCAGGTGCTCTGAGCGCCCGCCGGCGTGCGCCCCAGGTCAGCCTGGGAGTCGGGCGACGCGCCGCAGCGCAGCCAGGCCGTCGGGGGTGCCGGGCCAGTGCCGGGCCACCGCGTCCGCCCCGGCGCGGCGGACCACCGACCGCAGCACCAGCGCGACGACGATCGCGTCGTCGGCGTACCCGAGCACGGGGACGACGTCGGGCACCAGGTCGACCGGCAGCGCGAGGTAGCCCAGCAGGAGCCACAGCCGGGCGCGGACGCCGCGCGGGAGCGTGCGGTCGGCGGCCAGCCGGCGCACCAGTCGCAGCACGTCGGGCAGCAGCCGCAGCAGCTCCCGCAGGCGCAGGTCGTCGGGACGGGCGACCCACAGCGCCGCGATCAGCAGCAGCCACAGCAGCACGAGCCCGCCGACCGCACCGACCACGGTCCACGACCATCCAGGCACCGGTGCTCCCCTCTCGTGGCGCGGTCGCCTCCGGTCGGGAGGCGCCACGAGCGTAGTCGCGACGCCCGCGGCACAGCCGGGGCGGTCGGGGTCCGGCGGTCGTAGTGTGGACGTGTCGAGCACTCTCCTGCAGGTGGGTGAAGGTGCCATGGACAGCGAGTCGTCGGGCGGTGACCTCGGAGCGGTCGTCGCCCGGGCCTCGGGGCTGATGCTCTCGGACGAGGTCTCCGAGGCGGTGCTGCGCCTGCTGACGGCCGCGACGGTCCACCTCTTCCCCGCCTCCTACGGCGCGGGGGTCACCACGACCTCCCCGGACGGGACGCGGACCACCACGGCTGCCACCGACCCGGTGGTGCAGCGGCTCGACGAGCTGCAGTACGAGCTCGACGAGGGGCCGTGCCTGACCGCGTGGCGCACCCGGCGGACAATCCGGATCGACGACGTCGCCACCGACCCCCGGTGGCCGCGCTGGGCCGCTGCGGCGGCGGAGGTCGGCGTCGGGTCGACGCTGAGCGCCCCGCTCCTTGCCGGCGAGGAGGCGGTGGGCGCCATGAAGGTGTACGCCCGCTCCCCGGGCGCGTTCGGCGAGCAGGAGGAGATCACGCTCGCGCTCTTCGCCGCCCAGTGCGCCCTCCTGCTGTCCAGCGCGCAGAGGTTCCGGCGGGCCGGGGGGCTGGATGCCGAGGTCCAGGAGCTTCTCGAGCAGCGGGACCTGGTCACGCTCGCCACCGGGATGGTGATGGGGCGCGACGGCGTGTCGCGGCGGGCCGCGTTCGCCCACCTCGTGGGCCTCGCGCAGCACGAGGGCGGCGGCGTGCACCAGGTGGCGGCCCGGATCGTCGCCGGCGCCGGTGCACGGTGACGGCCATGACGCCCGAGACGCAGCGGCAGATGATCCGTACGGCGCAGACCAAGGCGCACCTGGGCGTGGACGAGCTGTGGATGCGGTACTTCGCGCTGGGCGGGACCGTGGGTCCGGTCGAGCTCGACGCGTTCCTCCACGGCGCCCTCGACCTGCCCGACGACCAGCGCGACCATGTGGCGCTGGCGGTCAACGAGTACCTGGACAGCCTGGTCGGCGCCAACCGCGCCCCCTACTCGCACGCGATCCGCGCGCCCGAGCCGGAGAAGGGGCCGCTCAGCGCGCTGACCGCGCTGCTGCGCGGGACCCGGATGGTCCCGCCGGACGCCGTGCCCGCCGCGGTCGACGAGGCCGTGCAGCGTCTCGGCGTGCGGGCCGTCGTCTACCTGGCGGACCACGAGAGGCAGGCCCTCCACCCCATGCCCGGCGCCCACGGGCACGGCCGCGAGCCCCTGGGCATCGACACCACGCCGGCGGGGCTGGCGTACCGGCTGCTGCAGACGCAGGCCACCGTCACCGACGGTAACCAGGCCCGCCTGTGGGTGCCGATCCTGGCCGGCGTGGAACGGATCGGCGTCCTCGACGTCATGGTCGACGACGAGGCGGACCTCCGGGACCCCATGCTCCACCGCCAGTGCTGGTGGCTCACCGGCTACCTCGGCCACCTGCTCGTCGCGCTGGACCAGTACGGCGACGCCGTCGACGCCGTGCGCCGCGCGCGGCCGCGCACCGCCGAGGCGGAGCTGATCTGGCACGTGCTGCCGCCCCTGACGGCCGCCACCGATAAGGTCGTCGTCGCCGGACGCGTCGAGCCGGCCCACGACATGGGCGGCGACGCCTTCGACTACGCCCTGTCGGCGACCCGCGCCCATCTCGCGGTGGTCGACGCCACGGGGCACGACCTGGGTGCCGGCCTCGCCGCGGCAGCGGCCGTGGCCGCCTACCGCAACGCGCGCCGTGCCGGCGGCGACCTGGTCGAGCAGGCCGAGGCCGTCCACCGGGCGATCGCCCAGCAGTTCGACGGGCGGATCTACGCCTCCGGCGTGCTCGCCGACCTGGACGTCGCCACCGGCCGGCTGCGCTACGTCGACGCCGGGCACCCCGCGCCCCTCCTGCTGCGGGCCGGGACGGTGGTCCGGACCCTCGACGGCGGGCGGCGCCCGCTGCTGGGCCTGGGGGCCGGCGCCACGACCGTCGGCGAGGAGGACCTCGAGCCCGGCGACACCGTCGCGCTCTACACGGACGGGATCACCGAGGCGCGGGACGACCACGGCCGGCAGCTCGGCCTCGACCGCCTGGCCGAGGTGCTGCAGCGAGCGACCGCCGCGGCGCTGCCGCTCCCCGAGGTCGTCCGGCAGGTGTGCACCGTCGTGCTCGAGCACCAGGGCGGGGTCCTGCGCGACGACGCGACGCTGCTGCTGGTCCACTGGACCACCGCGGGCCAGGCGCGCCTGGAGCCTCGGCTGGCCGCCCGCGCGACCGCGCCGGAGGTCACCTGATTCAGGTGATCCCGCCCGGAGCGGCGGGTGCCCACGATGGTCGAGCCGGGCGGCTCCGACAGGACCCGCGCCGGCCCAGACGCCCGGCAGCGCCGCCGGGTGCGCGAGGGCCTTCGGTCCCCCACTCCGTCATCGAGGGGAACCGGGGGCCTTCGCCCGGTCCGGGTGAACCGCACCGGTGTCATTTCCCTCGACGATGACGTCGTCCGCCGGCTCCCGCCGCCCAGGAGGGCACGATGTCGACGCTCACGGTCTGGAAGTTCGCCTCCCCCGACGGTGCCGGGGCCGCGATGGGGCGGGTCGCCGACGCGCACGCGGAGGGCCTGCTCGTCGTCGACGACGCGGCGTGGGTGTCCTGGCCGCACGGCGGGGAGCCGCGGGCTCCCGGGCCGGAGCCCGGCGTCGGTGGGCTGTCGCGCCGGTTCTGGACGTGGCTGTTCGCGGCGCTCTTCCTCCTGCCGGTGCCGGCCGCGGCCGTCGACGTCGGCCTCGGTGCCGGGCCGGGCGTCGGCTTCGGTGCCGGCTTCGGTGCCGAGCCGGGTGCCGAGCTGGGTGCCGAGATCGCCGCCGAGGTGGTGGCCGGCCTCGGTGCGCCCGTGTCGCTCGCCGAGCTCGGCATCGACGACGCCTTCGTCCGCGAGGTCCGGGACAGCGTCGTCGCGGGCACGTCGGCGCTGTTCGTCCTCAGCCACGACGCCGTGGTGCACCGGCTGTCCGAGCCATTCGCGGGGACGCACGCCGGCCTGGTGCAGACGCACTTCTCCCGTGCCGAGGAGGCGAGGCTGCGCGCGGTCTTCGCGCCCACGGACGCGCCGGCCGGGCTGCCGGCCGCGGGGCTCGTGCTCCCGCCGTCGTGAGCCGCCCACGGTCGGACCCGTGACACCGGGCCGCGCCCGCCGTCACCATGGACCATGGTCGAGGTCACCTGGGACGGCCTGGAGTCCGGGAGCACCGAGACGTGCCGCGTCGACGAGACGGCGGACGGCGTGCGCGTGGACGCCGTCGTGCGCGGGGACCTCGGCGAGTGCGCGTACACGCTGACCGCCGACGCGTCGTGGCGGTTTCGCACGCTGCACGTCCGCCTCGGCGGGCGCGAGCTGCGCGTCGAGCACCACGCCGCGCCGGGCGACGACGGCGCGGCGTGGACCGTCGACGGACGCGAGCGCCGCGACCTCGACGACGCCCGCGAGGTGGACCTCGCCGCCTCCCCCCTGACCAACACCCTGCCGATCCGGCGGCTCGCCCTGGCCGTCGGCGAGAGCGCCGACATCACGACCGCCTGGGTCGCGGTGCCGGAGCTCACGGTGGTGCCCGACCCCCAGCGGTACACGCGCCTCAGCGAGCGCGAGTACCGCTTCGAGTCCCGCGACTCCGGCTTCCGGCGGGTCATCACGGTGGACGAGCACGGCCTGGTCGTCGACTACCCCGGCCTGTTCGCCCGCGCCGCCGGGTGACGCGCCGGCCCGCGGCAGCCAGGCCGCAGGAGTCAGGCCGCAGCGCGGGGCCGGCCGAGCAGGAACGCCCCGACCGCGACGACGGCGGCCGCGACCATGACGACGGCGAGCGGGACGGCGGTGTGCTCGCCGCCGAGGCCGACCAGCGGCGAGACGAGGGCGGCGAGCGCGAACTGCAGCGCGCCGAGCACGGCGGAGCCGGTGCCCGCCGCCCGCGGCACGGCCGCGAGCGCCAGCGCGGTGGCGTTGCCGAGCACGAGGCCGAGGCTCGCGACGGCCACGAAGATCGGCACCGGCAGCAGCCACGCCGGCGCGCCGGTCAGCACGAGCACCGCCAGCGCCAGGCTGCCGGCGAGCACCAGGCCGAGCCCCACCCCCAGCAGCCGGCGCGCCGGCCGGGTGGCGACGAGGCGGGCGGAGACGGCGCTGACCACGAGCAGGCCCAGAGCGGTGGCACCGAACACGAGCCCGTAGGTCACCGCGCTCATGCCGATCATCACCTGGTACACGAACGGCGACGCCGAGATGTACGCCATCATCACGGCGAAGGCGAAGCCGAAGGCGAGCGTGTGGCCCAGGTAGGCGCGCGAGGCGAGCGCCCGCACCGGCGCGCCGGTGCCCGCCTCCGCGGCCTCCGTCGTCGCCGTCGCCGTCGCCGTCGTCGAGGCCGGCGTCGAGGCCGGCGTCGAGGCCGGCGTCGAGGCCGGAGCCCGCCCGGTGCCGCGGCGGGTGGCGGGCAGCGTCTCGCGCACGACGACGAGGACCGACACGAGCATCACCGCGGCCAGCGCCGCCACGACCCAGAGGATGCCGCGCCAGCCGACCGGCCCCACGAGCAGGCTGCCGACGAACGGCGCGAGGATCGGCGCGATGCCGCCGACCATCATCATCACGCTGAAGGCGCGGGCGGCGGCCCGGCCGGTGGCGAGGTCGGAGATGATCGCGCGGCCCACCACCATCCCGGCGGCACCGGTCAGGCCCTGCACCAGGCGCGCGGCCACGAGCACGGCGACGTTCGGGGCGAGCGCCGCGACCACGCTGGCCGCGACGCACAGCACCGCCCCGGCCACGAGCGGACCCCGTCGGCCCCACCGGTCGGACAGCGGGCCGAACACGAGCTGCCCGGCGGCCACCCCGACGAGGAAGGCGGTGAGGGTGAGCTGGACCTGCGCCGCGTCGGTCGCGAGGTCGACGGTCATGCGCGG
>NZ_LWGM01000019.1 GCF_001750215.1 Isoptericola variabilis
GGCGCCCCGCCCGCCGCCGAGCGCGGATGAGCGTGGCGCCGGGCCGGGTGGCGCCGCCGCGCCCGCCGTCGATGGCGGACGTGGCGGCGCTGGCGGGCGTGTCCCACCAGACCGTCTCGCGCGTGCTCAACGACCACCCGAGCGTGCGGCCCAGCACGCGCGAGCGGGTGCTCGCCGCGATCGCGGAGCTCGGCTACCGGCCCAACGTCGCCGCGCGGGCGCTGGCGACGGCACGCTCGGGGACCCTCGGGATCCTCACCATGGGCAGCGCCCACCACGGGCCCTCGAGCACCGTCGTCGCCGTCGAGGCGGCGGCGCGGGCGCGGGGGTACTTCGTGTCCATCTCGTCCCTCGGCTCGTACGACGCCGGCTCGGCGCGCTCGGCGGTGGAGCACCTGCTCGACCAGCGCGTCGAGGGCCTCGTCGTGGTGGCGCCGATCGCCGCCGTCGCGGAGGTCGTCGACGACCTGGTCACGGCCGAGCCGGTCGTCGTCGTGGCGGCGATCGAGGACGCCGAGGGCTCGACGACCCGGCACGTCTACGTCGACCAGCGGCTCGGCGCGCGGCTCGCGACGGAGCACCTGCTGGACCTCGGTCACACGCGGGTGGCGCACGTCTCCGGCCCGCCCGGGTGGGTGGACGCCCAGGTGCGCCGCGCCGGGTGGCGCGAGGTGCTGGCCGACCGCGGCCTCGAGCCGCACGAGTACGAGGCGGGGGACTGGACCGCGGCGCGCGGGTACGAGGTGGGCCTGCGCGTGGCCGCCGAGGTCGCCGCGGGCGACGGCCCGACGGCGGTCTTCGCCGGCAACGACATGCTCGCCCAGGGCATGCTGCGCGCGCTGTGGGAGCAGGGCGTCGTGGTGCCGCGGGACCTGTCCGTGGTCGGGTTCGACGACCTCGAGGGCTCGGGCTACCTGGTGCCGGCGCTGACGACCGTCCGCCAGCCGTTCCAGGCGCTCGGGCAGGCCGCGCTGGAGGCGCTGCTCGCCGAGCCCGGGGAGCGGGCGTCGCGCGGCCCGGCCGCCGTCATCGCGCCGGAGCTCGTGGTCCGGGGCAGCACCGCGGCGCCGCGCGGCCCGCAGGGGAGCACGGCGGTGGCGGACCGCTCGGTGTGAGCGCTAACATCCGACGACGGGCGAGACGCCCGGCAAGGCCGGTAAGGAACGACGCCCGCGACGGAGCCGGGCGAGGACGGAGCAGCTGGCGATGGTGCAGCAGGACGGGCCCGGCGGCGTGACCGACGGCGCGACCGACGTGACCGACGGCGCGACGCGCGCCGCGCGCGAGGCGATCACCGCGGGCCGCGCGACCCTCGGCATCGAGCTCGGCTCGACGCGGATCAAGGCGTGCCTGATCGGCCCCGACCACGTGCCCGTCGCCACGGGCAGCCACGCGTGGGAGAACGACCTCGTCGACGGCGTGTGGACCTACTCGCTCGACGACGTCTGGGCCGGCCTGCAGGCCAGCGTCGCGGCGCTGGCGGCCGACGTCGAGCAGCGCTACGGCGTGCGCCTCACCACGCTCGCGGGCCTCGGCGTCTCGGCGATGATGCACGGCTACATGGCGTTCGACGCCGACGGCGAGCTCCTCGTGCCGTTCCGCACCTGGCGCAACACCAGCACCGGGCGGGCGGCCGCCGAGCTGACCGACCTGTTCGGGTTCAACGTGCCGCTGCGCTGGTCGGTGGCGCACTACTACCAGGCCGTGCTCGACCACGAGGAGCACGTGCCGCGGGTCGCGTCGCTCACCACGCTGGCCGGCTACGTGCACCGGCGCCTCACCGGCCGCGACGTCCTCGGCGTCGGCGACGCCTCGGGCATGTTCCCCATCGACCCGGCCACCCACGACTACGACGCGACGATGCTCGCCCAGTTCGACGAGCTGGTGTCGCCGCGCCGCCCCGGCCTGCGCCTGCGCGACCTGCTGCCCGAGGTGCTCGTCGCCGGCCAGGAGGCCGGCACGCTCACCGAGGAGGGCGCCGCGCTGCTCGACCCGACCGGCACGCTCCGCGCCGGCGTGCCGGTGTGCCCGCCCGAGGGCGACGCCGGCACCGGCATGGTGGCCACGAACTCGGTGGCGCCGCGCACCGGCAACGTCAGCGCCGGCACCAGCATCTTCGCCATGGTGGTGCTCGAGAAGCCGCTGCGCCGCGTGCACCACGAGCTCGACGTCGTCACCACGCCCGCCGGCGACCTCGTGGCGATGGTGCACTGCAACAACGGCGCGAGCGAGCTCAACGCCTGGGCCGGCCTGCTCGGCGAGCTGCTCGCCGCCACCGGCCGCCCCACCGAGCCCGACGACGTCTTCCGCGCGCTCTTCCGCGCCGCCCTCGACGGCGACGCCGACGGCGGCGGCCTGCTCGCCTACAACTACCTGGCCGGCGAGCCGATCACGGGCCTCGACGAGGGCCGCCCGCTGGTCGTGCGCACCCCGGGCAGCCGCCTGACGCTGGCGAACTTCGCCCGCACGCAGATCTACGGCGTCTTCGGCACGCTCGCGCTCGGCATGCGCGTGCTGGCGGCCGAGGACGTGACGCTCGACGCGATGTTCGCCCACGGCGGCATGTTCCGCACCGAGGGCGTGGCCCAGCGCCTGCTCGCCGCGGCCATCGGCGCGCCCGTCGCGGTCGGCGAGACCGCCGGCGACGGCGGCGCCTGGGGCATCGCCGTGCTCGCGGCCTACGCCGCCGCCGGGGGCGACCAGGACCTCGGCACCTACCTGGCCGAGCGCGTCTTCGCCGACGCCCGCCTCGACGTCGTCGAGCCCGACGCGGCCGACGCGGCGGGCTTCGCGGCCTACCTCGAGCGCTACGCCGCCGGCCTGGCGGTGGAGCGCGCCGCCACGCAGGCGCTCTGACCCACCGCACCAGCCCGCACCACCCCCGCACCACCCCCGCACCACCCCCGGACGCAGGAGAGACACCCCTGATGAGCACCCCCACCGAGGTCCCCGCCGCCCTGCGCGCGGCCGTCGACGAGGCCAAGGAGCGCGTCGCGCGCCTGCACGCCGAGCTGCCCCGCTGGGAGCTCGTCGTGTGGACCGCCGGCAACGTCTCCGAGCGCGTGCGCGGGACCGCCGGCGACGGCAGCGACGACCTGCTGGTCATCAAGCCGTCCGGCGTCTCCTACGACGAGCTCACCGCCGAGGCGATGGTCGTGTGCGACCTCGACGGCAACCTCGTCGAGGGCGAGCGCGCGCCGTCGTCGGACACCGCCGCCCACGCCTACGTGTACAAGCACATGGACCACGTCGGCGGCGTCGTGCACACGCACTCCACCTACGCCACGGCGTGGGCCGCGCGCGGCGAGGAGATCCCCTGCGTGCTGACGATGATGGCCGACGAGTTCGGCGGCCCGATCCCCGTGGGCCCGTTCGCGATCATCGGCGACGACTCGATCGGCCGCGGCATCGTGGAGACGCTCACCGGCCACCGCAGCCGTGCGGTGCTCATGCGCAACCACGGCCCGTTCACCATCGGCAAGGACGCCAAGGACGCGGTCAAGGCCGCCGTCCTGCTCGAGGAGGTCGCGCGCACGGTGCACGTCTCCCGCCAGGTGGGCGAGCCGCTGCCGATCGAGCAGCAGTACGTCGACAGCCTGTACGACCGCTACCAGAACGTCTACGGCCAGCACTGACGCGGCCGGCTCCCACCGCACCACCCGTACCCCAGGAAGGACGACGATGACCAAGCCCTACGCCGACCGCGAGGTGTGGTTCTTCACCGGCAGCCAGGACCTCTACGGCGAGGACGTGCTGGCCCAGGTCGCCGAGCAGTCGCAGGAGGTCGCCCGCGCGCTCGACGCGTCCGACGACGTGCCCGTCACGGTCGTGTGGAAGCCGGTCCTCAAGGACTCGGCCGCCATCCGCCGCGCCATGCTCGACGCCAACAGCGACGACAAGGTGCTCGGCGTCATCACGTGGATGCACACCTTCAGCCCGGCGAAGATGTGGATCAGCGGCCTGGACGCGCTGCGCAAGCCGCTGCTGCACCTGCACACCCAGGCCAACGTCGAGCTCCCGTGGTCGGAGATCGACATGGACTTCATGAACCTCAACCAGGCCGCGCACGGCGACCGGGAGTACGCCTACATCGCCACGCGCCTGGGCGTCGCCCGCACCACCGTGGTGGGCCACGTGTCCAACCCGGCCGTGACCCGGCGCGTCGGCACCTGGGTGCGCGGCGCGGCGGGCTGGGCCGCCACGCACGAGCTCACCCTGGTGCGCTTCGGCGACAACATGCGCAACGTCGCCGTCACCGAGGGCGACAAGACCGAGGCCGAGCTGCGCTTCGGCGTCTCGGTGAACACCTGGGGCGTCAACGAGCTGGTCGCGGCGGTCGAGGCCGTCGACGAGGCGACCGTCGACGCGCTGGTGCGGGAGTACGAGGAGCGCTACGACGTCGCGCCCGAGCTGCGCCAGGGCGGCGACCGCCACGAGTCGCTGCGCTACGCCGCCCGCCAGGAGGCCGCCATGGAGGCGTTCCTCACCGAGCGCGGCGCGAAGGCCTTCACCACCAACTTCGAGGACCTCGGCGCGCTGCGCCAGCTGCCCGGCCTGGCCGTGCAGCGCCTCATGGAGAAGGGCTACGGCTTCGGCGCCGAGGGCGACTGGAAGACCGCCGTCCTGGTGCGGGCCGCCAAGGTCATGGGCGCGGGGCTGCCGGGCGGCGCCTCCCTCATGGAGGACTACACCTACGACCTCACCCCGGGCAAGGAGGTCATCCTCGGCGCCCACATGCTCGAGGTCTGCCCGACCCTGACCACCTCCACCCCGCGCATCGAGATCCACCCGCTGGGCATCGGCGGCAAGGAGGACCCGGTCCGCATGGTGTTCGACACCGACCCCGGCGAGGCCGTGGTCGTGTCGCTGGCCGACATGCGCGACCGCTTCCGCCTCACCGCGAACGTGGTCGACGTCGTGGCGCCGGCCCAGGAGCTGCCGAAGCTCCCGGTGGCGCGCGCCGTGTGGCAGCCGCGCCCCGACTTCGCCACCTCGGCCGAGTCGTGGCTCACCGCCGGCGGCGCCCACCACACCGTGATGTCCACGGCCGCCGGCGTCGAGGCGTTCGAGGTGTTCGCCAACATCGCCCGCACCGAGCTGCTGGTCATCGACGAGAACACCACGCGCCGCGGCTTCGCCGACCAGGTGCGCTGGAACCAGGTCTACTACAAGCTCGCCGAGGGGCTGTGACGGTGGCCGAGAACCCGACGCCCGTCCCGGGCACCGCGCCGGGGGAGAACTGGTCGCGCAGCCTCGCCTACACGGCGCGCGAGCTGGTGGCCCCGCGCACGGTCGAGGAGCTGCGCCAGGTGGTGCTCGCCGCCGACCGCGTGCACGTGGTCGGCTCGCGGCACTCGTTCAGCCCCGTCGCGGACACCGACGGCGTGCTGGTCGACGTCACCGCGCTGCCGACGTCGATCACCGTCGACGCCGAGGCGCGGACCGTCACGGTCTCCGCCGGGGTGCGGCACGCGGCGCTCGCCGAGGCGCTGCACGCCCAGGGCTGGGCCCTGCGCAACCTCGCCTCCCTGCCGCACATCTCCGTGGCGGGCGCCGTGGCGACCGGCACGCACGGCTCCGGCACCCGGACCGGCAGCCTCGCCACGCAGGTGGCCGGGCTGCGCGTGCTCACCGGCGAGGGCGAGGTCGTCGAGCTCGGGCGCGAGGAGGCCGCCGCGGCCGCGGTGCACCTCGGTGCCCTCGGCGTCGTGCTCGACGTGACGCTCGACGTCGTGCCCACCTTCGAGGTGCGCCAGCAGGTGTTCGACGGTGTGCGCTGGGACGCGATCGGCGACGACCCCTCCGGCCTGCTCGGCAGCGCCTACTCGGTGAGCGTCTTCACCGACTGGGCCGGCGACGGGCCGCAGCAGGTCTTCGTCAAGGCGGCCTCCGCCGAGGAGCTGGCCGCGGCGGGCGAGGTGCTCGCCGCCGCCGGCGGCACGCCGGTGACCGAGCGGCGGCACCCGATCCTCGGGCTGCCGGCCGAGGCGGCCAACGAGCAGGGCGGCGTGCCCGGCCCGTGGCACGCGCGGCTGCCGCACTTCCGCGCCGACCACACCCCGAGCGCGGGGGAGGAGATCCAGTCGGAGTACCTGCTGCCCGGCGACCGGGTCGCCGAGGCCGTCAAGGCGATGCGGGGCCTGAGCGACGTCGTGACGCCGCTGCTGCAGGTGGCCGAGCTGCGCAGCGTGGCCGCGGACGAGGCGTGGGCCAGCCCCACGTCGCGCGCCCTGGCCGACGGCGGGTCGGCGGACTGGTTCGTCGGCTTCCACTTCACGTGGGTCAAGGACGCCGAGGCGGTCGGCCGCGCGCTGCCCGCCGTCGAGGAGGCCCTGCTGCCGCTGGGCGCCCGCCCGCACTGGGGCAAGGTCTTCACGCCGGATCTGCCGGCGGCGGACCTCTACCCGCGGATCGGACACCTGCGCGAGCTGGCCGAGCGGCTCGACCCGCAGCGGCGGTTCGTCAACGCGTTCCTCGAGCGGCACGGGGTGCGCTGAGCCCCCGGCTGTTGTGGGTACAGGACACGCCGTGCGGATCGCCATCCGCACGGCGTGTCCTGTACCCACAGCGGAGGGGGCTCAGCCGACCGTGGAGGCGCGCACCACGACGCGGGGCTCGATCGCCTCGACGCCCGGCTCGGCGGCGCCGTCGAGCGCGCCGAGCAGCCGCTGCACGGCCCGCCGGCCCATCTCCTCGAACCGCATGTCGACGCTGGTCAGGCCCGGGCGGGCGCCGTCGACCATCGGGGCCCAGTTGTCGAAGCCCATGACGGCCACGTCCTGCGGCACCCGCACCCCGCGGTCGTGCAGCGCGTCGAGCACGCCCCGGGCGACCTGGTCGCTGCCGACCAGGATCGCGTCCACGTCGTCGTGCTCCTCGAGCACCGCCGTGGCCGCGGCGCGGCCCCACGCCTCGGTCCAGGCCCCGAACCGCGGAGGGCCGACGAGGCTCAGGCCCGCCTCGGCGAGGGCCTCGCTCGCCCCGCGGACACGGTCGTGGGCGGCGGCGTACGTGGGGTCGCCGGTGACGTGGGCGATGCGCCGCCGGCCGGTGGACAGCAGGTGCTCGACGGCCAGGCGCCCGGCGCGCACGTTGTCGGCGACGACCGACATGTCGCCGGGCTCGGCCGACGGGGCGTAGACGTACACGACCGGGACGGCGACCTTCTCGCTCAGCGGCGGGCGCGGGTCGGTCTTGGATCCCACGACGATGAGCCCGTCGACACGCCGGCCGAGCAGCGCGCGCAGGTGGTAGCGCTCGCGGATGGCGTCGCCGCGGGCGTCGCAGAGGAACACCGACATCTGGCCGGCGCCGGTGGCGTCCTCCGCGCCCATGAGGATGGGCAGCGAGAACCGGCCCTCGAGGTCGCTGGTGAGCAGCCCGAGCGTGCCGGTCTGCCCGGCGACGATGGCGCGGGCCAGGGAGTTCGGCGTGAAGGCGAGGCGGTCGGCGACCTCCTTGACGCGCCGGCGCGTCTCGGGATGGACCTGGGAGCGGCCGTTGAGGGCCTTGGAGGCGGTCGCCACCGAGACCCCCGCGAGCTGCGCGACGTCGCGCAGCGTCACCTTGCGGGGACGGGTGGCGTCGGGCGTCGTGGTCACGCGGACGGGCTCCCTCCTGCACGGCACGGCCGCCGGGCGTGGTCGAAAACTACCTCAGCCGACTTGTCTCTTGCCACCCTTCCAGGCTGGTGCTATGTTCGCCGAAAAGGGTTTCGGGTCGTTTCGAGGATGACGCGTCCTCGGGCCCCTCACCCTCTTCGCCCCGCCGCAGCGCCGCGGCGACGGGGCGCGTCGCACGGCCCCGCCGGGGCCGCCCGTCACGTCACCTGGAGCACCGATGAGGAACCACCGCAAGGACGCGATGCCGACCCGCCGCGTCGCCCGACTCGGCCTGACGGCCACCGCCGCGCTCTCCGCGCTCGCGCTCACCGCCTGCTCCGGCGGCGGCGGGGGCGGCACCGGCGGCGGCGACGCCACCCAGGGCGGGGGCGCGGACACCGTCACCGTCTGGCACTACTTCTCGGACGAGCAGCAGGTCCGGCTCATGGACGAGTACAAGGCCAAGTTCGAGGCGGAGCACGAGGGCAGCACCGTCGAGAACGTGTTCGTGCCCTACGACCAGATGAACTCGAAGCTCATCTCGGCCGCCGGTGCCGGGCAGGGCCCGGACGTGGTCGTCTTCAACGGCGCCGAGGCGTCCACCCTAGCCCTCGGCGGCGCGCTCGCGCCGATGGACGAGTACTGGGACGCCTACGAGGACGCCGACCAGTTCCCCGAGGCGGTCATCCACGAGGTCGACGGCACGATGTACGCCGCCCAGGGCTACGTCAACCTCCTGGGCCTCTGGTACAACAAGGACATCCTCGACGAGATCGGGGTGCAGCCGCCCACCACGGTGGACGAGCTCGAGGCCGCCATGGCCAAGGCCAAGGAGGCCGGCCACCAGGGCATCACCCTCTCCGGCCTGCCGCAGTCGCAGGGCGAGTGGCAGGCCTACCCGTGGATCACCGACGCCGGCTTCACCTACGAGGCGCCCGACGCCGGCGCGCTCCAGGCCGGGCTCGAGCGGGTCCGCGGCTGGGTCGACCAGGGCTGGCTGCCGCAGGAGGCCGTCAACTGGGACCAGACCGTGCCGTTCCAGCAGTTCGCCGCGGGCAGCTTCGCCTTCGCCGCGAACGGCAACTGGCAGATGGGCACCGCGGAGGCGGACGCGGACTTCGAGTACGGCGTCGTGCCGCTGCCGCTCGGCGACACCGGCAAGGTCTACCTCGGCGGCGAGGGCGAGGCCATCGGCGCGTTCAGCGACAACCCCGACCTCGCATGGGAGTACCTGACCTCGACGTACTTCGACGCCGACGGCCAGCTGCTCGCCCCGGAGATCGTCGGCTCCATCCCGTCGCGCGCCGACGCCGCGCAGGCCGACGTCGTGACCGGCAACGAGCTGCTCGCGCCGTTCGCGGAGACCACCGAGAAGTACGGCGCCAACTACCCCGACGCCGTCGTGCCGCCGGAGGCCGTCGCCGACCTGCAGCTCGCCGTCGGCCAGGCCTGGAGCGCCGCCATCGGCGGGCAGAAGTCGCCGGCGGACGCCGCCCGGGGCGCCGTGGCGACGGTCGAGGGGCTGCTGGGCTCATGACCGCCTCCGCCCCGAGCGTCGGCGCCGCGGCCACGGCCGCGGCGCCGACGGGGCGGCCGGCGGGCGCGACCGGGAGGTCGCGCCTCGCCGCCGCGTCCCGCCGCCGCATCCTGTTCCTGCTGCCCGCCGCCGTGCTCATGGGCGTCCTGGGCGTCTTCCCGCTGCTGCAGCTCGTCTGGATGAGCCTGAACGACGTCACCCAGGCGACGATCAACGCCGACGCGTGGCAGCCGGCCGGCCTGGCCAACTACGTCGAGGGGTTCGCCTCCGGCGAGAGCGGCCCCGCGCTGGTGCGCACGCTCGTGGTCGTGGCCGTCGTGACCGTGCTCGGCATGCTGCTCGGCTTCGCCGCCGCCGTGGCCCTGCGCACCACGGGCCGCTGGTCCGGGTTCCTCCTGGCCCTCATGGTCTTCGTCTGGGCGCTCCCGCCGGTCGTCAACGGCTCGGTGTGGAAGTTCCTGCTCGGCGACGAGGGCCTGGTCAACTCCGTGCTCATGGCGCTCGGGCGCGACGCCCCCGTGCCGTTCCTCTACGACACCACCTGGGCGCTGGTCTCGGTCGCCTTCGTCGGCGCCTTCGCCGTCGTGCCGTTCAACGCCCTCGTGTACCGCGCGGCGCTGATGACCATCGACCCGGAGGTCTTCGAGGCCGCGGCGCTCGACGGGGCCAACCGCTGGGGCGAGATCCGGCACATCATGGTCCCGTTCGTGCGGCCCACCACGCTCGTGCTGCTGGTGCTGACGATCGTCTACGGCTTCCGCAGCTTCGACTTCATCTACGTGATGACGTACGGCGGCCCCGGCACGGCCACCAACACCCTGCCCTTCCTCGGGTACCTGCAGGCGTTCAGCCGCTACGACTACGGCCTCGGGGCGGCGACGTCCGTGCTCGCCGTGCTCGCGGTGCTCGTCCTGGCCGCCGTCTACGCCCGCAGCATCCGCAGAGAGGAGGCCGAGGGATGAACCTCAGGGCCGGTCCCGTCGCCCTCGCCGTCAAGGCGCTGTTCACCGTCCTCTACGGCCTGCCGATCCTGTGGATCGTCCTCACGTCGTTCAAGAGCTCCGCCGACGTGTTCGGCACGCAGTCGAGCCTGGTCTTCCGCCCGACGACGGACGCCTACGTGCGCTCGCTGAACGGGGACCTGCTCACCGCGCTCGGCCAGTCCCTGGTGATCGCCACCGGCACCACCGCGCTGGTGCTGCTGATCGCCGTCCCGGCCGCCTACGGGCTCGCCCGCACCCGCGGGTGGATCGCCACCGTGGGCCTCGGGCTGCTCATCGTGCTGCAGATGCTGCCGCAGACGGCGCAGGTCATCCCGCTGTTCGACCTGTTCGGCAACTGGGCGCTGCTGGACCGCGTGGCCGCCGTCATCCTCGCGGACACCGCGCTGCTCGCGCCGTTCGCGACGCTGCTGCTGCGGCCGTTCTTCCGGTCCGTGCCCGCCTCCCTGGAGGAGGCCGGCTCGCTCGACGGCGCGGGGGTGCTGCGCACCTTCTGGTCGATCGTGCTGCCGGTGGCCCGCAACGGCGTGCTCACCGTCGCCTCGCTGACGTTCCTGCTGTCCTGGGGCGAGTTCCTCTACGCGGTGCGCTTCTTCCTCACGCCCGGCAAGTACCCGCTGTCGGCCCTGCTCAGCCAGCAGGTCTCGGCCTTCGGCATCGACTGGCCCGGCCTCATGGCGCTCGCGGTGCTGACCTCGATCCCCATCCTCGTCGTCTTCACGGCGACCTACCGCCTGCTGCGCGACGGGCTCACCGTCGGCGCGGTCAAGTGACCGCACGCACGGCTCACCACCCGGCTCCACCACACGAAGGACCGCTCGCATGACTGACACCACCACGCTCGCGCCGGGGCTGCGAGCCGCGGCCGGGGCCGACGCCGGCCGGCCGGTCGCCCCCTCGCGCACCCGCTGGCGCCCGCTCGGGCTCGCCGAGGTCCGCCTCGAGGGCGGGTTCTGGGGCGACCTGCAGGAGCTCAACGCCACCGCCATGATCGACCACGTCGAGTCGTGGCTCGAGCGGATGGGGTGGGCCGGCAACTTCGACGCCGCCGCCGAGGGCCGGCTGCCCGCCGACCGCCGCGGCCGCGAGTTCTCCGACTCCGAGATCTACAAGCTGCTCGAGGCGATGAGCTGGGAGGTGGGCCGCACCGGCGACGCCGGCCTGGAGGAGCGCCTGCGCCGGCTCACCGCCCGCGTCGCCGCCGCCCAGGAGCCGGACGGCTACCTCAACACGATGTTCGGCCGGCCCGGCCAGGGCGCGCGCTACTCCGACCTGCAGTGGGGCCACGAGCTGTACTGCTACGGCCACCTGATCCAGGCCGCCGTGGCCCGCGCCCGCACCGCCGGCACCGACGACGAGCTGGTCCGCGTGGCCGTGCGCGCCGCCGACCACGTGTGCCGCGAGTTCGGCCCGGACGGCAACCCCGGCGTGTGCGGCCACCCCGAGATCGAGACCGCGCTCGTCGAGCTCTCGCGGGTCACGGGGGAGCGGCGCTACCTGGACCAGGCCCGGCTGTTCGTCGAGCGCCGCGGCCACGGCGTGCTCGGCGACATCGAGCTCGGCGCCGCCTACTACCAGGACGACGTGCCCGTGCGGGAGGCGACGGTCTTCGCGGGGCACGCGGTGCGCGCCCTGTACCTGGCCGCGGGCGCGGCCGACGTCGCCGACGAGACGGGCGACGACGGCCTGCTGGACGCCGTCGTCGGGCAGGCGCGCACCACGCTCGCCCGGCGCACCTACCTCACCGGCGGCATGGGCGCCCACCACGAGGGCGAGTCGTTCGGGCAGGACTTCGAGCTGCCGCCGGACCGGGCCTACTCCGAGACCTGCGCCGGCATCGCCTCGGTGATGCTCAACCACCGGCTGGTGCTCGCCACCGGCGAGGCGGCGCACGCCGACGCCGTCGAGCGCACGCTCTACAACGTGGTGGCGACCTCGCCCGCCGCCGACGGCCGCGGCTTCTACTACACGAACACGCTGCACCAGCGGGTGCCGGGCCGGGAGGTCGACCGCGACGCGCCCAGCCCCCGCGCCGCCTCCAGCCTGCGGGCGCCGTTCTTCGAGGTCTCCTGCTGCCCGACCAACCTCACCCGCACGTTCGCGTCGCTGGCGGCGTACGTGGCCTCGGCCGACGACGCGGGCGTGCAGCTGCACCAGTACGCGCCCGCCACGGTGCGCACCGCGCTGGGCGACGGCCGCACGGTGGCGCTGCGCGTGGCCACCGCCTACCCGCACGAGGGGCGCGTCGAGATCACGGCCGACGAGGCCCCGGCCGACGGCTGGACGCTGACCCTGCGGGTGCCGGCCTGGGCCGAGGGCGCCACCGTGCAGGCGGGCGGGCGCACGGTCGCGGCCGAGCCCGGCTACGTCGAGGTGCCCGGCCCGGCGGCGGGCGAGAGCGTCGTGCTGGACCTGCCCGTGGCCGCCCGGTGGACGTACGCGGACCCGCGCGTGGACGCGGTGCGCGGCCAGGTCGCCGTCGAGCGCGGCCCCGTGGTGCTCGCCCTCGAGTCGGTCGACCTCGGCGCGGACGTCGCCGGCGCGCGGGTGCGCACCGGCGCCGCCCCCGTCGAGCAGGACGGCGACGTGCTGGTGCCCGTCACGGTCGTGGGGCACGACGACGCCGCGTGGCCGTACGCGGCCGACGCGCCGGCGCCGGCGCCGGAGGACGCCGAGCGGCTCGTGCCGCTGGTGCCGTACCACGCGTGGGCCGAGCGGGGCCCGTCGACGATGCGCGTCTGGGTGCCGGTCGCCGGCTGACCGACGCCTGCACCCGGCGTTGTGGGTACAGAACACGCCGTACGGATCGCGATCCGTACGGCGTGTTCTGTACCCACAAGGGGGTGGGTGCCCGGCGCGGTCAGGCCTGCGTGAGCGTCCCCGCCAGCGCCGTCCACGACTCCGGCTCGAGCCGCACGGTGGTCGTGGCGCCGTCGCGGCGCACCGCCGTCGCGACGTCGACCGCGCCCCAGCACTTCTCGGCGACCCGTGCCGCGTGCTCGGGGCCCTCGACGGCGGCGTCGTGGTCGGCGAGCATGCGCCAGCCCTCGGTCACGGCGAGCGCCGAGCCGAGGTGGTCGACCACGACCTCGACCGCAACCGAGGAGCGGTTGGTGAGGAACAGCGCCGCCGCGCCGTCGTCGCTCACCGTGCCGGCCGCGGTCACCACCGGCACCTCGCCGTGCTTCGCCGTGGTGTACGACGGCGTCGCGACCCGCAGGTCGAGCGCCTCGCCGCGGGCCAGGCGCGCCGTCGTCGCGAACGGGTGGAACGTGGGCTGGCGCCAGGCCTCGCCGCCCGGCTCGGTCATGATCGGCGCGATGACGTTGACCAGCTGCGCCAGGCACGCCACCGGGACGCGGTCGGCGTGGTTGAGCAGCGTCACCAGCAGGTCGCCGACGACGACCGCGTCGAGGCCCGAGTAGACGTCCTCGATGATGCGCGGGGCGTCGCGCTGGATCGGCAGGTTCTGCTCGCCCGGGAACCGCGTCTCGAGGTACCAGACGTTCCACTCGTCGAAGCTGATGGTGATCTTCTTGTCGGAGCGCCGCTGCGCCCCCACGGCGTCGGCCGAGGCGACCACGCGCTCGACGAACCGGTCCATGGCGGTGCCCGACGCGAGGAAGGAGCCGCGGTCGCCGTCGACCTCCTCGTAGTAGGCGTGCATCGAGACGTGGTCGACCAGGTCGTACGTGTACGACAGGACCGTGCGCTCCCACTCGCCGAACGTCGGCATCTGCATGGAGCTCGACCCGCACACCACGAGCGAGATCGACGGGTCCACGAGCTTCATCGCCTTGCCGGCCTCGGCGGCGAGCTTCCCGTACTCGTGGGCGTCCTTGTGCCCGATCTGCCACGGGCCGTCCATCTCGTTGCCCAGGCACCACAGCCGCACGCCGTAGGGCTCCTCGCGGCCGTTGGCGATGCGCAGGTCGGCCCAGCGGGTGCCGGCCTCGCCGTTGCAGTACTCGACGAGCGCCGCGGCGGCGGCGACGCCACGGGTGCCGAGGTTGACGGCCATCATCGGCTCGATGCCCTCGCGCTCGGCCCACTGGAGGAACTCGTCGGTGCCCACGAGGTTGGGCTCCACGGTGCGCCAGGCAAGGTCGAGGAACGGCTTGCGGTCCTCGACCGGGCCGACGCCGTCCTCCCACACGTAGTTGGAGACGAAGTTGCCGCCCGGGTAGCGGACCATCGAGACGCCGAGCTCGCGGGTGAGGTCGGCGACGTCGCGCCGGAAGCCGTGGGGGTCGGCCGTAGGGTGGTCCGGCTCGTAGATCCCGGTGTAGACGGCGCGCCCGAGGTGCTCGACGAACGAGCCGAACAGCCGGCGGTCGACGGGCCCCTTGCGGAACGCGGGGTGAAGGGTGATGCGGACGGCACTGTCGCTCATGGGTGTCCTTCGGTGTGACGGGGGTTACATCGATGTACATTAGCGCCTGTCCGGGTCTCGACGAGGAGGAGGACGCATGGCGGTCACGATGCGGGACGTCGCCGACCGGGCGGGGGTGTCCGTCAAGACCGTCTCCAACGTGGTCAACGGCTACCCGCACATCCGGCCCGAGACCCGCGGCCGGGTGGAGGACGCCATCGCGGCGCTCGGCTACCAGGTGAACCTCTCGGCGCGCAGCCTGCGCCAGGGCCGCACCGGCATGATCGGCCTGGCCCTGCCCGAGCTCTCGCTGCCGTACTTCGCCGAGCTGGCCGACTCCGTGATGCGCGCCGCCGAGCAGCGCGGCCTGGTGGTGCTCATCGAGCAGACCGGGGCCGTGCGCGAGCGCGAGCTCGAGGTGCTGCGCAGCGAGCGGCGCCGCCTCACCGACGGCCTGCTGTTCTCGCCGCTGGCCCTCGAGCCGGAGGAGACCGCGGCGCTCGACGTCGACTACCCGATGGTGCTGCTGGGCGAGCGCATCTTCGGCGGGCCGGTCGACCACGTGACCATGGCCAACGTCGAGGGCGCGCGTGCCGCGACGGCGCACCTGCTCGCCCGCGGGTGCCGGCGCGTCGCCGTGCTGGGGGCGCACCCGGGGGAGCGGATGGGCTCCGCCGCGCTGCGCCTGGAGGGCTACCGCGCCGCACTGGCGGACGCGGGCCTGCCGTTCGACCCGGCGCTGGTCGGCGAGGCCGGGCTGTGGCACCGCTCCACGGGGGCCGAGGCGATGGGCCGCCTGCTCGACTCCGGCGTCGAGGTGGACGGCGTGTTCGCCATGAACGACGCCCTCGCGCTCGGTGCGCTGCACGTGCTGCACGCGCGCCGCGTCGCGGTGCCCGGGCAGGTGGCCGTCGTCGGGTTCGACGACGTGGACGACGCCCGGTACGCCGAGCCCCCGCTGAGCTCGGTCTCGCCGGGCCGGGAGCAGATCGCGCAGACCGCGGTGGGGATGCTCGTGGAGCGCATCGCCGGCTCGGCGGCCCCGCCGCGCCAGGTCGTGGCCGACTTCGCCGTCGTGGCGCGGGAGTCGACGGCGCGCTGACCGGCGGCGCTGACCGGCGCGCTGACCGGCGCGCTGACCGGCGGCGAGACCCGACGGCGGCCGGCCGGGCGGCGCGCGGCGCCGGGGCCGCGGAAGGTCACGGATCGATAACGGCGCTTCACCCTGTGTTGTGGGCCGCGTCTACAACGCTGTAAACATGACTTCGGCACGCGCTTTACATCGATAGAAACGGCCCGCGGTGTCGCGGACCGAGGGGGCCACGGCGGCCCCCGCAGTCACGGTTCGAGGAGGAATCGCATGCGCACGACCACGCGACGACGCGGCGCGGCCCTGGCGGCCGCGCTGACCCTGGTCGCGGCCCTCGGGGGCTGCGCGTCCGGGGGGACCGGCGCGCAGGCGACGACCGGCAGCTGCACCAACGAGATCGTGCACCCCGACGCGACGCAGGTGACGCTGTGGGCCTGGTACCCGGCGGTGGAGACGATCGTCGACCGGTTCAACCAGAGCCACGAGGACGTCCAGGTGTGCTGGACGAACGCCGGCCAGGGCGCCGACGAGTACGGCAAGTTCTCCACGGCCATCGAGGCCGGCACGGGGGCGCCGGACGTCATCCAGCTCGAGTCGGAGATCCTGCCGACCTTCACGATCCTGGACGCGCTCGTGGACCTGTCCGAGTACGGCGCCGGCGACATGGCCGACCAGTTCACCGAGGGCGCCTGGACCGACGTCTCCGACGGCGACGCCGTGTACGCGGTCCCCGTCGACGGCGGCCCGGTGGGCATGCTGTACCGCGCCGACATCTTCGAGGAGCACGGCGTCGAGCCCCCCACCACGTGGGACGAGTTCGCCGAGGCGGCGCAGCAGCTGCGCGACGCGGGCTACGACGGCTACATCACCAACTACGCGACCAACGGCGGCGCCTTCAACTACGCGCTGTTCGCCCAGGCGGGCTGGGAGCCGTTCACCTACGACAGCGCGCGGCCCGACCGGATCGGGATCGACGTCGACACCCCCGAGGCCCGCAAGGTGCTCGCGTACTGGAAGGACCTCGTCGACCGCGGGCTCGTCTCCACCGACGACGCGTTCACCAGCGACTACAACACCAGCCTGGTGGACGGCACCTACGCCGTCTACATCGCGGCGGCCTGGGGCCCGGGGTACCTGTCCGGGCTGTCCGACGCCGACTCCGGCGCGCGCTGGGCCGCGGCCCCGCTGCCGCAGTGGGACCCCGAGAATCCCGTCGCGGTCAACCAGGGCGGGTCCACGCTGGCCGTGACCTCGCAGGCGCGGGACAAGGAGGCCGCGGCCACCGTGGCCATGGAGCTGTTCGGCGACATGGACACGTGGAAGGTCGGCGTCGAGGACGCGGGGCTGTTCCCGCAGTGGGAGCCGATGCTCGGGTCCGACTGGTTCCGCGACCGCGAGGACCCGTTCTTCGGCGGGCAGCGCACCAACGCCGACGTCTTCCTCGACGCGGCCGCGGGCTACGAGGGCTTCACGTTCAGCCCGTTCCAGGTCTACGCCTACGACCGCCAGACGCAGGCGCTCTACGACATGGTCGAGGGCGACGGCGACGCCGCGGACGCCCTCGCCACCATCCAGGACAGCCTCGTCCGGTACGCCGAGCAGCAGGGCTTCACCGTCGAGCGAGGCCCCGGGAGCACCCCGTGAGCGCCCCGTGAGCGCCCCAGCGAGCACACCCGTGAGCAGTTCCGTGAGCGACCCAGGAGCACACCCATGACCTCGTCGACGACGACGGGCGCGTCCCGGGCGGCGGCCCCGCCCGCCCCCGGAGCCCGTACCTCGGCCCGCACCCCCGCCCGGGCGGGCGGCGCCGCCAGCCAGCTCGACAGCCGCCGCCAGTGGTGGGGCTGGCTGTTCCTGACCCCCTTCACGGTGGTGTTCCTGCTGTTCCTCGTGGTGCCGCTCGGCTACGCCTTCTGGCTGAGCCTGCACACCAAGGGGATCGCCACCGGCGGCGTCAGCGAGTTCACCGGCGTGGCCAACTACGTCCGGGTGTTCACCGACACCGACTTCCTGCGCGGCATGCTGCGCGTGCTGCTGTTCGTGCTGGTGATGGTGCCGATCCAGGTCGGCCTCGCCCTCGCGATCGCGCTGGTGCTCGACACCCTGGCCACGCGGCTGAGCAAGGCCTCGCGGCTGCTGGTGTTCGTGCCGTACGCCATCCCGGCGGTCATCGGGGCCCTCATGTGGGGCTTCCTGTACAGCCCCCGGTTCGGCCCGGCGGCCGACGTCTTCGGCCTGTTCGGGCTGGAGGCGCCGAACTTCCTCGACCGCGACCTCGTGTTCGGGTCCCTGGTCAACATCGTGACCTGGCAGTGGGTCGGCTACTACATGATCATCATCTACGCGGCGCTGCGGGCCATCGACCCGTCCGTCTACGAGGCCGCGCGGCTCGACGGGGCCAGCAACCGGCAGATCGCCTGGCGGATCAAGGTGCCGATGATCTCGTCGTCCATGGTGATGATCGTCATCTTCTCCCTCATCGGGACGCTGCAGTTCTTCACCGAGCCCACCGTGCTGCGCTCGGTCGCCCAGGGCGCGATCCCCACCACCTACACGCCGAACATGTACGCGTACTCGATGGCGTTCTCGTACAGCCAGTTCAACTACGCGTCCACCATCGCGTTCGCGCTCGGCATCCTCGTGTTCATCGGGTCGTACGTCTTCCTGTACGCGACCCGCAAGCAGAGCGGACTGAAGTCATGACGACGGCGACCACGACCCCCGACCGCAGCATCCTGCGCACCGTCCGGGCCGCCCGGCGCGGCGACCGCCGGCCGGACCCCGCGGTCGCCACGCCCGGCAGCTCGCGGCGGATCGGCTCCCACGTCTTCCTGCTCCTGGTGGCCTTCTACTTCGTGGTGCCGCTGTGGTGGCTCCTCGTGGGCTCGACGAAGTCCAACAGCGGCCTGTTCGTGGGCTCGGGGGGCGCGCTGTGGTTCAACGACGAGTTCGCCCTCTGGGACAACATCAGGGGCCTGTTCACGCACCAGGGCGGCATCTACTGGACCTGGCTGCGCAACTCGTTCCTCTACGCGTTCGCCGGCGGCATCGGGTCCACCGTGCTCGCCGTGCTGGCCGGCTACGCGCTGGCCAAGTACCGGTTCCGCGGCCGCAACCTGTACTTCTCGCTGCTGCTCGGCTCGGTGATGGTGCCGACGACGGCGCTGACCATCCCCACGTTCGTCCTGCTCAGCAGCCTGGGCATGATCAACACGGTGTGGGCGGTGATCCTGCCGTCGCTCCTGAGCCCCATCGGCGTGTACCTCGTGCGCGTCTACGCGGCCGACGCCGTCCCGGACGAGATGCTCGACGCCGCCCGCGTCGACGGCGCCGGGGAGCTGCGGCTGTTCTTCCAGGTGGCGATGCCGCTGCTGCGCCCCGCGGTGGTGACGGTGCTGCTGCTGACCACGGTGGCGACGTGGAACAACTTCTTCCTGCCGCTGGCCGTGCTGCGCGACCCGAACCTGCTGCCGGTCACGGTGGGCATCAACCAGTGGCAGGCCCTGTCCAACGCCGGGGCCGGCGGCGAGCAGGTGTGGAACCTCGTCGTCACCGGCGCGTTCCTGTCGATCGTCCCGCTCGTGGCCGCGTTCCTGGGCCTGCAGAAGTACTGGCAGGGCGGGCTCTCGCTCGGCGCCATCAAGTGACCCGCGCGGCCCTCACCGACCTCACCGACCCCACCCGCGCCACCGACCTCACCGACCTCACCGACCTCACCGACCTCACCGACCTCACCGACCTCACCGACGAGGAGAACCCATGCTGACCGCCACCGTCACCGTCGACCCGGCGTTCGTCGTCGGCCCCGTGCGCCCGCGCACCTTCGGCTCGTTCGTCGAGCACCTGGGCCGCTGCGTCTACACGGGCATCCACGACCCCGGCCACCCCACCGCCGACGAGGACGGCTTCCGCGGCGACGTGCTCGACCTGGTGCGCGAGCTGGGCGTGACCACCGTGCGCTACCCCGGCGGCAACTTCGTCTCCGGCTACCGCTGGGAGGACGGCATCGGGCCGCGCGGCGAGCGCCCGCGCCGGCTCGACCTCGCCTGGCACTCGACCGAGCCCAACCTCGTGGGCGTCGACGAGTTCATGCGCTGGGCCGCCAGGGCCGGCGTCGAGCCGATGATGGCCGTCAACCTCGGCACCCGCGGCGTGCAGGAGGCGCTCGACCTGCTCGAGTACTGCAACGTGCCGGGCGGCACGCGGTGGTCGGACGAGCGGCGCAAGAACGGCGCCGAGGACCCGTACCGCGTGAAGATGTGGTGCCTCGGCAACGAGATGGACGGCCCGTGGCAGATCGGCCACAAGACCGCCCACGAGTACGGGCGCCTGGCCACCGAGACGGCGCGCGCCATGCGGATGGTCGACCCCGGCGTCGAGCTCGTGGTCTGCGGGTCGTCCAGCTCGCAGATGCCGACCTTCGGCGAGTGGGAGCGGGTGGTCCTGACCGAGGCGTACGAGCACGTCGACCACGTCTCGGCGCACGCCTACTACTGGGAGGAGGACGGCGACCTCGCCTCCTTCCTCGCCTCGGCCGTGGACATGGACCACTTCGTCGAGTCGGTCGCGGCCACCGCCGACGCCGTGCGGGCCGCCGGCAAGCACGCCAAGCGGATCAGCATCTCGTTCGACGAGTGGAACGTCTGGTACCAGAGGCGTGCCGAGTCCCGCCCGCCGTCGGGCGACGACTGGCCCGTGGCGCCCGTGCTGCTCGAGGACCGCTACAACGTGGCCGACGCCGTCGTCGTCGGCTCGCTGCTCATCAGCCTCCTGCGGCACACCGACCGGGTGCACGCCGCCTCGCTGGCGCAGCTGGTCAACGTCATCGCCCCGATCATGACGGAGCCGGGCGGGCGGGTGTGGAAGCAGACGATCTTCCACCCGTTCGCGCTGACGGCGCGGCACGCGCGCGGCGAGGTGCTGCACGTGGCGGTCGACGCCCCGGTGCACGAGACGGCGAAGTTCGGCGAGGTGTCCGCCGTGGACGCCGTCGCCACCCACGACCCGGAGACCGGCGACGTCACGCTGCTCGCCGTCAACCGCTCGACCACCGACGCCGTGAACCTCGACGTCGACCTGCGCGGCTTCCCCGGGCTGCGGGTGGTCGAGGCGCTGACGCTGTCCAACCCCGACCACACATGGTCGGCGACGGCCGACGACGACGCCTCGGTGGCGCCGCGGCCGAACGCCTCCGCGACGGTGGCCGACGGCCGCGCCACGGCGGAGCTGCCGCCGGTGTCCTGGAGCGTGGTGCGCCTGGCGCGCGCCTGACGGGCGCGGAGGCGCTCGCGGCGGGCACACCGTCGTCGACGGGCTGGACGCCGACGTGCCCGCCGGGCAGGTGGTCGGCCTGCTCGGCCCGTCCGGCTCGGGCAAGACGACGCTGATGCGCGCCGTCGTCGGCGTGCAGGACCACGTGACCGGCGACGTCGAGGTGCTGGGGGAGCCGGCCGGCACCCCGTCGCTGCGCCGCCGCGTCGGCTACGTCACCCAGGCGGCGTCGGTCTACGCCGACCTCACGGTGGCCGAGAACCTGGCCTACTTCGCGGCGCTGGCCGGCCTGCGCGGGGCCGCGGCGCGCGACGCCGTCGCCGGCGCGGTGGACGTCGTGGACCTCGGCGGGCACGAGCGCCGGCAGGTCGGCACGCTCTCGGGCGGGGAGCGGTCGCGCGTCTCCCTCGCGGCGGCTCTGATCTCCGCGCCCGAGCTGCTCGTGCTGGACGAGCCCACGGTGGGGCTCGACCCGGTGCTGCGCCGCGACCTGTGGGCGACCTTCCGGCGCCTGGCCGCCGGCGGCGCCACGCTGCTGGTGTCGAGCCACGTCATGGACGAGGCGTCGCAGTGCGACCGGCTGCTGCTCATGCGCGACGGCGCCCTGGTCGCCGACACCACGCCCGAGCGGCTGCTCGCCGAGACGGGCGCGCCCGACGCGGAGCGGGCGTTCCTCGCGCTGGTCGAGCGGGGTGCGCCGACCCCGGGAGGCCGCCCGTGACCCTCGCCGTCGCCACCGCCCGTCGCGTGCTCTCCCAGCTCCGGCACGACCACCGCACGGTCGCGCTGATCCTCGTGCTGCCCTGCCTCGTCGTCGGGATCATCGCCTGGATGTTCGAGGGAACGCCGGTGCTCGACCAGTTCGGGCCCGTGGCCGTCGGGTTCTTCCCGCTGTTCGTGATGTTCCTGGTCACCAGCGTGACGATGCAGCGCGAACGGAGCTCCGGCACGCTCGAGCGGCTCATGACCACCCCGCTGCGCAAGGGCGACCTCGTGGCCGGCTACGCGCTGGCGTTCGGCGGCCTGGCCCTGCTGCAGGCGTTCGTCGTCGTCGGCTTCGCCGTGTGGGTGGGCATGGACGTGGCCGGCGCGCTCGGGCTCGTGGTGCTCGTCGCGCTGCTCGACGCCGTGCTGGGCAGCAGCCTGGGCCTGGCGGCGTCCGCCGTCGCCCGGACCGAGTTCCAGGCGGTGCAGATGATGCCCGCGGTCATCGTGCCCCAGCTGCTCACCTGCGGCCTGCTCATGCCCCGCGACCAGATGCCCGAGGTGCTCGAGCGGGTCTCCCGGGTGCTGCCGCTGACCTACGCCGTCGAGGCGCTGCAGCAGCTCGCCGCCGGCCTGGCGTGGCGGGACGTGCGCGGCGCCGTCGGCGTCGTCGTGCTGTGGATCGTCGGGTCCGTGGTGCTGGGGGTGCTCACCCTGCGGCGGCGCACGGAGTGACCCGGCTGCGCGAGCGATCCGGCTGCGCGACGACGGCGGGGCTCACGGCCGCGCCGAGAACCGCTCCAGCAGGTCGGCGTGGCCCGAGCAGACGATGAGGTCGTTGGCGCTGACCCGGGTGTCCGGGGTGGCGTACTGGAACTCGATGCCGGGGGACTTCACGCCGATGACCGTCACGCCGTAGCGCTGGCGGACGTTCGCCTGGGCGAGCGTGAAGCCCTGCATCTCCTTCGGCGGGCGCATCTTGACGATGGTGAACCCGTCCTCGACCTCGATGTAGTCGAGCATCCGGCCGCTGACCAGGTGCGCCACCCGCGAGCCGGCGTCGGACTCGGGGAACACCACGTGGTGGGCGCCGATGCGCTGCAGGATGCGCCCGTGCTCCGAGCTGACCGCCTTGGCCCAGATCTGCGGCGTGCCGAGGTCGACGAGGTTGGCCGTGACCAGCACGGACGCCTCCAGCGAGGAGCCGATGCCCACCACGGCGACGCCGAAGTCCTTGGCGCCGAGCTGCTCGAGCGCCTCGGGGTTGGTCGCGTCGGCCTCGACCAGCGGCAGGCGCCCCGACCACTGCGCCACGAGGGTGGCGTCCTGCTCGACGGCGAGCACGTCCTGGCCGAGCCGGTCCAGGGTGGCGGCGATGGCCGAGCCGAACCGGCCGAGGCCGATGACGAGCACACCGGCGTCGCGCTCGGGCGCCTTCTTGTCGGGCACGTGGGGTCCTTTCCGGGACGGCTTGCAGGGGGTGGCTCCGGCGGTGCTCCCGGGGTGCTCCCCGGGGTGCTCCCGGGACGCGCCCGGCGGGCGGGGATCGCGCCTCAGCCGATGATCGGGCGCTCCTCCGGGAAGCGTACGATGCGCCGCCGGTCGCGCAGGGCCAGCGCCGCGGCGAACGTCACCGTGCCCGTGCGGCCCACGAACATCAGCGCGCTCAGCACGTACTTGCCGGCGTCGGGCAGCTCGGCCGTGAGGCCCGTCGACAGGCCCACGGTGGCGAACGCCGAGATGCACTCGAACAGCACCACGTCGAGCGTCTCGCCGGTGATCTCCAGCAGCGCCAGCGAGGCGACCAGCACGGCCGTCGCGCCCACGAAGACCACGGCGATCGACAGGCGCAGCGTGTCGCGGGGGATACGGCGGCCGAACGCCTCGATGTCCCGGTCGCCGCGCGCCTCGGCGAGGATCGCCAGCAGCATCACGGCCAAGGTGGTGACCTTGATGCCGCCGCCGGTGGACGCCGAGCCGCCGCCGACGAACATCAGCGCGTCGCTGATCAGCCAGGTCGACTCGTGCATGCCCGCGACGTCGACGGTCGAGAACCCGCCGGAGCGGGGCATGACGGCGGCGAACAGCGACGCCAGGACCTTGTCGCCCAGGCTCAGCGGGCCGAACGTGCGCGGGTTGCCCCACTCGAGCACGGCCATGAGCACCCAGCCCACGACGACGAGCGCGCCGCTGGTGGCGATCGTGAGCTTGGTGTGCAGCGACCAGAACCGCATGCGCAGGCCGCGCCGGCGCGTGACGGCCAGGACGTTGAGGATCACGGGGAAGCCGAGCGCGCCGACGAACACGCCGAGGATGATCGGCAGGCACAGCAGCCAGTCGCCGGTGTACGGCATGAGGCCCTCGGGCGTGGGCACGAACCCGGCGTTGTTGAACGCCGAGATGCCGTAGAAGACCGCGTGCCAGGCGGCCTCGCCCACGGTCTCGTTGAGCACCAGGAACCGCGGGAACAGCAGCAGGGCGACGAGCAGCTCGAGCGACGTCGAGGTGATGATGACGACGCGCACGAGGGAGCCGACCTCGCCCAGCTTCTCGGTCTTGGTCTCCGAGGCGGTGAGGATGCGCTGGGTCAGGCCGATGCGCCGCGACACCGCGAGCCCGAGGATCGACGCCAGCGTCATGATGCCGAACCCGCCGACCTTGATGCCCAGCAGGATGACGACCTGCCCCCACCCGGACCAGTACGTCGCGGTGTCGACGACGGTCAGGCCGGTGACGCAGACGGCGGAGATCGCGGTGAACAGCGCGTCGACGAAGCGGGGCGGCTCGCCCGAGGCGGTCGCCCAGGGCGCCATCAGCAGGGCGGTGAACAGCATGCACACGCCGAAGAAGACCGTGACGGCCAGGCGGGCGGGCGACTGCCGGGCGAGGCGGTCCACCAGCTCGCGGCCGGCGAACAGGCCGTCCCTCACGCGGGCCACGGCCACCTCCTCGATCCTCGACGCTGCACGGCCGATCCATGCTCCCACGTGCGCGCCGTCCCGGTGGGCTACGGTGACCAGCATGCCCGTCGCCCGGCTCGTGTGGAGCCCCGAGCTGTTGCAGTACGACTTCGGCCACGGGCACCCCATGGCGCCCGCGCGGCTCGACCTCACCATGCGGCTGGCGGCGGAGCTGGGGCTCCTGGAGTCGCCCGACCTCGACGTCGTGGCGGTGCGGCCCGCGCCGGACGCCGTCGTCGAGACCGTGCACGACCCGGCGTACGTGGCGGCGGTGCGCCGCGCCGACGCCGAGGGCGTCGCCGACCCGGCGCGGGGCCTCGGCACGGAGGACGACCCGGTCTTCCCGGGGATGCACGAGGCCGCGGCCCGGCTGGTGGCCGGGTCGGTGGACGTGGCCGAGGCCGTGTGGCGCGGCGCGGCGGCCCACGGGCTGAACATCGCCGGCGGGATGCACCACGCGCGCCGCGACGCGGCGTCCGGCTTCTGCATCTACAACGACGCCGCGGCGGCCGTGCAGCGCCTGCTCGACCTCGGCGCGCGGCGCGTGGCCTACGTGGACCTCGACGCCCACCACGGCGACGGCGTCGAGCAGATCTTCTGGGACGACCCGCGGGTGCTCACCGTCTCGGTGCACCAGGACGGGCACACCCTCTTCCCCGGCACGGGCGGCCCGGCCGACGTCGGCGGCGCCGGCGCGGAGGGCACCGCCGTCAACGTGGCGCTGCCGCCGCGCACCGCCGGCCCGGCGTGGCTGCGGGCGGTCGACGCCGTGGTGCCGGCCGTGCTGCGCGAGTTCCGGCCCGACGCGATCGTCTCCCAGCACGGCGCCGACGCCCACGCCCGCGACCCGCTGTCCGACCTGCGCGTCTCCGTGGACGCCCAGCGCACGGCCGCGCAGTGGGTGCACGCCCTCGCGCACGAGCTGTCCGACGGCCGGTGGGTCGCCCTCGGCGGCGGCGGGTACGCGGTCGTCGACGTCGTGCCGCTGGCCTGGTCGGCGCTGGTCGCGGAGGCGCTGCACACCCCGCTGCCGCGCGGCACGGAGCTGCCGGAGCACTGGCGCGGCGTCGTCGAGGAGGTCTCCGGGCTGGAGGCGGCGGGCCGGCTGGGCCGCGGCGAGGTGGAGTTCCGGCCCTGGCGCGACGGGTACGACCCGGCCGACGACGTCGACCGCGCCGTGCTGGCGACGCGGCGGCACGTGTTCCCCCTGTGGGGGCTCGACCCCCACCAGGACTGACCAGGCCGACCGCGGGCCGACCGCGCCGATTTCGGCGCGGTCGGGCGACCGGGTACCCTGGGGGCGGACTTTTCTGTGTTGGCCGGCCGTGGCGCTGCAGTACCGCAGCGCCGGGAGGGGCCAACCGGTTCCATCCGCTGCCCGGCCCCGCGCCGGCCGTCGACCGATCAGATTTGTGAGGACCGCATGGGCTCCGTCATCAAGAAGCGCCGCAAGCGCATGGCGAAGAAGAAGCACCGCAAGCTGCTTCGCAAGACGCGTCACCAGCGCCGCAACAAGAAGTGACGTGACGCCCGCGCACGCGGGCGCAGCGCACCGAGCCCGGACCCGGCTCCTCACGGAGCGGGTGCCGGGCTCGTCGCGTCTGCGGGGCACCCGCCCGCCGGCGCCGGGCGCGCGGGGGCTGACAGCGGGGCGCGGGCGTGCCAGGGTGCGGTCCTGACGTCTGCTCGGCAGATGCTCGACGAGGAGCCCGACGAGAGGAGCGCCCGATGAGGCTGGCCTGGGCCGAGCCGGAGGACCTGCTGGCCCACGAGCTGGTGCAGGCCGCCGCGGAGGGCCGCGACGTCGCCGGGGCCCGCGCGCGCTGGGTCGCCGCGGGAGGCGACCCG
>NZ_LWGM01000190.1 GCF_001750215.1 Isoptericola variabilis
CCGGGACTGGGGCCGCGGCCCGCAGCGGGAGGGCGAGGCCTTCGACCCCGAGGACGTGCTCGCCCCCGCCGAGGCGCCGCTCACCGGTGATCGCGTGGAGCTGGAGGTCACGGTGGGCACCCTGCGGCGGGTTCGGCTCCACCGCCGACGAGGTCGACGCCGTCCTGGGCATGCGCGACGAGGCGGAGCGCCGGGGCCTGCTGTACGTGCTCGCCGAGGGCACGCCCGACGACGGCGGGCGGCTGTTCTGGGACGCCACCGAGGCGTGCTGCAACTTCTTCGGCCCGGAGGTCGACGACGCCGGCCACCTCGCGGACGTGCTGCGCACCGTGGCCGAGGGGTACGCCGTGGACCCGGACGGCGTGGTGGTCGCCGGCCACTCCAACGGCGGCTTCATGGCCTACCGGATGGCGTGCGAGCACGCCGACCTGGTCAGCGCGGTGGTCTCGCTGGCCGGCGCCATGCCGGCCTCGGCCGACGCCTGCGCGCCGGCGCGGCCGGTGAGCGTGCTGCAGGTGCACGGCACCGCCGACTCCACCATCCGGTACGAGGGCGGCAGCAACGGCCCGTTCCCGTACCCGTCCGCGCGGGACTCGGTCGGCGCCTGGGCACGGCTCGACGGGTGCGACGCCGAGCCCGCCACGGAGCCGCGCGCGCTCGACGTCGAGGAGTCGCAGCCCGGCGCAGAGACGTCGGTGACCACGTACGGCGGCTGCGACGACGGCACGAGCGTCACGCTGTGGAGCGTCGAGGGCGCCGAGCACGTGCCAGACCTCGCGCCCGGGTTCGCCGGGGCGGTGCTCGACGAGGCGCTCGGCGTCGGCTGAGGGGCGGACGGCGCAGGCACCGCGGGCCCTGGAGACGGCCGTGGGCGGGCCCGGGCGCTCGCCCGGGCCCGCCCACGGGGCAGCGTCAGCCGAAGATGCGCGGGAGCGTGCCCTCGAACGCCTCGCGGGCCTCGGCGAGGGGGATCTCGAGCGCGCCGCCGTCGATCGGCCCCTCGACGACGACGGAGTCCCCGCCGGTCTCGCCGAGACGGGCGACCGGCACGCCCGCGGCCTGCGCCGCGGCGACGAGCTCGGCCTCGCGGGCCGGGTCGACCGCGACGAGCGCGCGGGCCGTGCTCTCGCTGAACAGCGCGGCGAACGGGGTGACGCCGTCGCGCTCCGTCACCGGCGCGACCGTGACCCGCGCCCCGACGCCGAAGCGCAGCGACGCCTCGAGCAGGGCCTGGGCGAGGCCGCCCTCGGACAGGTCGTGGGCGGCGACGGCCAGCCCGGCCCTGCGAGCGCCGACGAGCACGGCGGCCAGGGACTTCTCCGCGGCCAGGTCGACGCGCGGCGGCACGCCGCCGAGGTGGCGGTGCTCGACCTCGGCCCACGCCGAGCCGTCGAGCTCGTCGGCGGTGGTACCGAGCAGCAGCAGGCTCAGCCCGGCGGCGCGCCAGCCGGACGGCACGGCGGTGCGCACGTCGTCGAGCACGCCGAGCACGCCGACCACCGGGGTCGGGTGGATGGCGGAGTCGACGCGGCCGGGCTCGCCGGTCTCGTTGTACAGCGACACGTTGCCGCCGGTCACCGGCACGCCGAGCTCCTGGCACGCGTCCGCCAGGCCCTCGATCGCCTCCACCAGCTGCCACATCGAGTCGCTGTTCTCCGGCGAGCCGAAGTTGAGGCAGTCCGTGACGGCCATGGGCTCGGCGCCCGCGGTGGCCACGTTGCGGTAGGCCTCGGCGAGCGCGAGCGCCGCGCCGGCGCGCGGGTCGAGCTTGGCGTAGCGGCCGTTGGCGTCGGTGGCCAGGGCCACGCCGCGGTGCGTGGACTCGTCCACGCGCACCACGCCGCCGTCGTCCGGCTGGGCCAGGGCGGTGTTGCCCTGCACGAAGCGGTCGTACTGGTCGGTCACCCACGCCTTGGAGGCGAGGTTCGGCGCGGCGAGCAGGCGCAGCGCGGTGGCGCGCAGCTCGTCGGCCGTGCCCGGGCGGGCCAGGCCGGCCGCGGCGGTGGTGTCGGCCACGAGGGCGTCCTGCCAGGCCGGGCGGGCGTACGGGCGCTCGTAGACCGGGCCCTCGTGCGCCACGGTCTTGGGGTCGACGTCGACGATGCGCTGGCCGTGGTGGTCGATCGTCAGGCGGCCGGAGGCGTTGACCTCGCCGATCACCGACGTCTCGACGTCCCACTTCTTGGTGATGGCGAGGAACTCGTCCAGCTTCTCCGGCCGGACGACCGCCATCATCCGCTCCTGCGACTCCGACATGAGGATCTCGCCGGCGTTGAGCGTGGGGTCGCGCAGCAGCACCGAGTCGAGGTCGACGTGCATGCCGCCCTCGCCGTTGGAGGCCAGCTCGGAGGTGGCGCAGGAGATGCCGGCGGCGCCGAGGTCCTGGATGCCCTCGACGACCTTGGCCTGGAACAGCTCCAGGCAGCACTCGATGAGCACCTTCTCCATGAACGGGTCGCCCACCTGCACGCTGGGGCGCTTGGCCGGCACGCCGTCCTCGAACGTCTCCGAGGCGAGGATGGAGGCGCCGCCGATGCCGTCGCCGCCCGTGCGGGCGCCGAAGAGGATGACCTTGTTGCCCACGCCCGAGGCGTTGGCCAGGTGGATGTCCTCGTGCCGCAGCACGCCCACGCACAGGGCGTTGACCAGCGGGTTGCCCTGGTAGGAGGCGTCGAACACGAGCTCGCCGCCGATGTTCGGCAGGCCGAGGGAGTTGCCGTAGCCGCCGACGCCGGAGACGACGCCGTGCACCACGCGGGCGGTGTCGGGGTGCTCGACGTCACCGAAGCGCAGCTGGTCCATCACGGCCACGGGCCGCGCGCCCATCGAGATGATGTCGCGCACGATGCCGCCGACGCCGGTGGCCGCGCCCTGGTACGGCTCGACGAACGACGGGTGGTTGTGCGACTCGACCTTGAAGGTCACCGCCCAGCCGTCGCCGATGTCGACGACGCCGGCGTTCTCGCCGATGCCGACGAGCAGGTGCTCCTTCATCTCCTCGGTGACGCGCTCGCCGAACTTGCGCAGGTGCACCTTGGAGGACTTGTACGAGCAGTGCTCGGACCACATGACCGAGTACATGGCCAGCTCCGCGGCGGTGGGCCGGCGGCCCAGGATGTCGCGGATGCGCTGGTACTCGTCGGCCTTGAGGCCGAGGTCCGCGTACGGCTGCACCTCGTCGGGGGTCTCGGCAGCGTGCTCGACGGTGTCGAGCACCGGGCGCTGATAGGTGGCGGCGGACGACTCGGCAGGAGCGGTCATCAAGGTCCCTCGGTTCGCGCGGTGCCCCGACCGGGTGATCACCGCCCGCGCCGGGTGTCGCAGGAGCGACGGCGGGCACGGGCCGGCATCCGGCATCGGTCGGAGCCGGGGTTCGCCGGCCAGTCTACCGGCGGCTCGGGACGTCCGGGAGCGCCCGGCGCGCGGCCGAGACGCCCGGGCCGGATGACATAAGGTCACCGCGTGCGAATCGCGGTCCTGGGTGACATCGGCCAGCCGGTCTACCACGTCGGCGACGAGGCGATGACCCATGCCGTCGGCCACGAGCTGCGCGAGCGCGGCCACGTGCCCGTCTACCTCAGCCGGGACCCCGACGACACACGACGCCACTTCGGCGACGACGTCGAGGTGGCCCGTTCGCTGGTGTTCCCGTGGCCGCCGGTCGACCGGGAGCGATACCTCGGCGAGATCCGCCAGGTGCTCACCGGCAACGCCGGCGTGCTGCCGGCGCACGACCAGGTCTTCGCCTTCCTCGAGGTGCTGCGCGGCGTGGACGCCCTGGTCGTCGCCGGCGGCGGCAACCTCAACTCCACCTACGGGTGGCTGATGTACGAGCGCGTCGCGGCGCTCGAGGCCGCTGCGGCGCTCGGGCGGCCCACGGTGGTCACCGGGCAGACGATCGGGCCTGCCCTCACCACGACCGACCGCGAGAACCTCGCGCGCGGCCTCGCCTCCGCGAGGACGGTCGGCGCGCGCGAGTCGGCCACGCTGACGCTCGCACGGTCCCTGGTCCCCGCCGCGCTGGTCCGGCCCGTCCTCGACGACGCCGCGTTCCTCTCCCGGGTCCCGGTGCCGCCCGTGGCCGGCCCCGTGTCCGGCTCGACGGCCGGCGGCGACCGCGTCGTCGTGACCGTGGCACCGGGCAGCCTCGGGTACGACGACGTGCTGCTCCCGCGTCTGGCGGCTGCCCTCGACCACCTCGTCGCCCGGCGCGGCGTCGAGGTCCACCTCGTGCCGCACATGAGCACGCCCGGGACGGACGACGGCGACGTCGCGACGCACCGGCGCCTCGCGGACGCGATGTCCAGCGACCGGGTCGCGGTGCTGCCGATCGAGCACGCGCTGGTCGCGGCCCGGCGGGCGCGCGAGGCGGGGCTGGTGCTCACCACCCGCTACCACCCGGCCGTCTTCGCCGCCGAGAGCGGCGTGCCCGTGCTCGGCGTCGCGTCGAGCGCCTACACCCGCACGCGCCTGCGCGGCGCACTGGAGAACTGGGGGCTGGCGGGCGAGTTCGTGCTGCCCGCCGAGGCGCTCGACGACCCCGCCTTCGACGACGCGCTGCTCGAGGCGTGGGACCGGCGCGAGGAGGTGCGCGCCCACCTCACGGACCAGCGCGCAGTGCTCGCCGCACGCGCAGCGGCGGACTGGGACGCGTATGCCGCGGCGCTGGAGGCGCCCGGCGCCCTCGCCTCCCCCGCGGCGGACGCGCGCGTGATGCCGTCGTGCCCGGCCCCGCCGGCGCTGCGCGCCCTCGCCGACCGCGACCGGTCGGCCGTGCCGGCCGTCGCGGTCGTCGTGCGGACCAAGGACCGTCCCCAGATGCTCGAGCGTGCCCTCGACGACATCGCCGCGCAGACGTTCGAGGACCTCACGGTCGTGGTCGTCAACGACGGTGGCGACCCGCGCGCCGTCGACGACGTCGTCGTGGGAACCGCGCGCCTCGCCGGGCGCGTGACCGTGATCCACCACGCGACCTCGGCAGGCATGGAGGCCGCCTCGAACGCGGCCATCAAGGCCTCGGAGAGCGACTTCGTGGCCGTCCACGACGACGACGACACCTGGCACCCGGACTTCCTGGAGCGGACCGTCGGCTTCCTGCGCGCTCACCCGGAGGAGCTCGCGGTCACCACGCACACGGAGATCGTGTGGGAACGGCTGGACGACGCGACCGGCCGGTTCGTCGCGGAGGGCCGCGAGCCGTTCGAGCACGGGCATCCCGTCGTCACCCTGTCGCTGCTGCTGCGCTACAACCGCATGGTCCCCATCTCGCTGCTGTACCGGCGCCGCGTCCACGAGTCGATCGGCTGGTTCGACGCGGACCTGTCGGTGATCGGTGACTGGGAGTTCAACATGCGGCTCGCCGCGCTGCGGCCCGTTCCCGTCCTGGGCGGCGAGCCGCTCGCGCACTGGCACCAGCGCCCGGGAACCGGCGGCGCCCTCGGCAACAGCGTCATCTCCCAGGCTCACGACCACCACCGGCTCGACCACCTGCTGCGCGACGAGGCGCTGCGGCAGGCGGTGCGCACCCGGGGCGCGGGCGAGATGCTCTACCTGACGCGCTACATCGACGACCGCACCGGTGACCTGGTGCGCGAGGTCGCCGAGCTGCGCCGCGTCGTCGAGCTGCAGCAGGAGGTGCTGCGGCATGCCGTGGTCGACGCCGGGCTGATCGGGGTGCTGCGCCGCAAGTACCACGGGCTGCGGCGGCGGCTCGGGCTCGAGCGCTGACGACGCGAGGGCACCGGGAGACGGTGTTCGTCTCCCGGCGCCCTCGCGTGGTGCGGTTCGGGTGGTGGTCGGTCAGGTGGCGATCAGCGCGGCAGGTGGGCGTACCGGTACAGGAACGCCGCCATCGCGTCGCGGTTGAT
>NZ_LWGM01000191.1 GCF_001750215.1 Isoptericola variabilis
GCACGATGTGGTCCCGAGGCACGTGCAGGTGCACGCCGACCGGGTCCGACGGCGTCCGTCGTCGGGCGGCGAGGGCGAGGCCGGCGAGGCCGCTGAGCAGCTGGCTCGTCGACACCGCGGCCAGGGCGCGACCCGCTGCCGTCGTTCCCGGCGCTCGGCGAGGGCGACCCCCGCACGGGCGACCCGGTCACCGTCGTGGGCTACCCCGAGGGCGGCGCGCTCACCGTGACCGAGGGCACCGTCATCGGGGAGGCCACCGACCCGCTGCACGCCAACCTCGGCCGGGTGCTGGTCACGGACGCGCCCGTGGAGCCGGGCTCCTCGGGGTCCGCGGCGCTCGACCCCGCCGGCCGCGTGGTGGGCGTCGTCTACGCCAAGACGTCCGACGGGCGGTCGCTGCTCGTGCCGCTGTCGACGCTGCGGCAGGTGCTCGGCGACGCCGCGGCGTTCACGCCCGTGACGCCGTGCGAGGCGGGCTGACGCGCCGTCGTCGTGCCCGCGGTGCGCGCTCGGCGCCCGGACCGCGCCCGCACGGCGCCCGCATGAGGCGCGCTCAGCGCGCCGCGGCGATCCGCAGCTCGAGCGAGTCGACGCGCTCGGCGACCACCTCGGACGCCGCCAGGCGGGCGTTGACCTGCCGCAGCACGGCGTCCAGGCCCGCGCGGTCGAGGCCCGGGTCGAGCGCGAGGACGACGGCGACCTCCGCCGTGCGCCCCGGCTGCGCCCCCACGCGCACCACGTGCTGCACGGGCTCGGCGGCCAGCCGCACGGCCGCCAGCACCTCGTCGTCCACGACGACCCCGTCCTGCGTCGGCACCAGCGCCGGCCGCCACTCCTTGCCCTGCGCCAGCGCCCAGACGGCGGGACGGGGCACGGTGACCGGGACGGGGCCGGCGGGGTCGACGACCAGCAGCGCCCAGTCCTCGCTCACGGCCGACAGCGCCGCGCGCGGCGCGTCGACCGGCACGGGGCGGGCCGTGTCGCGCCAGGCGCGCATCGCGTCCACGCTCGTGAACACCGGCAGGGCCCGGCGCCCGTCCGGCGCCGCGAGCGCGACGACGCCCGCGGACGCCTCCTTGTCGACGTGCATCTCCTGGCCGTCGACCACCACGGACTCGGCGGCCTCGAGCTCAGCGAGCACCGGGACCAGCACGCGGGTGGCGGCGAGCCGGGCCACGACCGCGCGCAGCGGCGTGCGGCCGTCGCGGTAGCCGGCGAGCAGGCCCGCCAGCTCCGGGTCGGCGGAGCCGTCGTCCCCGGCGAACTGCGAGGTGGGCTGGATCGAGCGCAGGTGGCTCGGCAGGGCGCGGCCGGCGGCCGCGTCCGGCGCCCCCTCGGCGGGCACGCCCTCGGGCTGCGCGCCGTCGGAGGTCACGGGCGCCCCGCCACGTCGAGCGCCTCGGGCAGCGTGAACGCCCCGGAGTACAGGGCCTTGCCGACGACCGCGCCCTCGACGCCGTCGCCCACGAGCCCGCGCAGCGCGCGCAGGTCGTCGAGCGTGGCGATGCCGCCGGAGGCGACGACCTTGGCGGGCGTGCGGGAGGCGACCTCGCGCAGCAGCTCGACGTTGGGGCCCTGCAGCGTGCCGTCCTTGGTCACGTCGGTGACGACGTAGCGGGAGCAGCCGGCCTCGTCCAGGCGCGCGAGCACCTCCCACAGGTCGCCGCCCTCCTGCGTCCAGCCGCGCGCGGCGAGCGTGGTGCCGCGCACGTCGAGGCCGACGGCGACCTGGTCGCCGTAGCGCTCGATGACCGCGGCGGTCCACTCCGGGTTCTCCAGGGCGGCCGTGCCGATGTTGACGCGGCGGGCACCGGTGGCCAGCGCGCGCTCGAGCGACGCGTCGTCGCGGATGCCGCCGGACAGCTCGACCTGCACGTCGAGGCGCGCCACGACGTCGGCGAGCAGCTCGGCGTTGGAGCCGCGCCCGAACGCCGCGTCCAGGTCCACCAGGTGCACCCACTCCGCGCCGCCGGCCTGCCAGTCGAGCGCCGCGGCCAGCGGGTCGCCGTAGGAGGTCTCGGAGCCGGCCTCACCCTGCACGAGGCGGACGGCCTGGCCGTCGGCGACGTCGACGGCGGGCAGGAGGACGAGGCGGTCGGTCATGCGGTCTTCTCCAGGGTGGCGTGGCGGGTGGCGTGGCGGGTGGCGTGGCGGGTGGCGTGGCGGGTGCCGTGGTCGGTGCCGTGACAGGTGGCGCGGCGGGTGGCGGGGCCGGCGGCGCGGCCGGCCGGGGTCAGAGCGACCTCACCCAGTTCTCGAGCAGGGTCGCGCCGGCGTCGCCCGACTTCTCGGGGTGGAACTGCGTGGCGGCCAGCGTGCCGTCCTCGACGGCGGCGACGAACCGGCCGCCGTGCTGGGCCCACGTGACGCGGGGCGGGTCGAACCGGGGGTCGGCGTGCTCGTCGTGCCCCTGGGTGAACTCCTGGGCGGCGTAGGAGTGGACGAAGTAGAAGCGCTCGTCCTCGATGCCGCGGAACAGGGTGGTGCTCTCGGGCGCCTCGACGGTGGCCCAGCCCATGTGGGGCACCACCGGGGCGTCCAGCATCTCCACGACGCCGCGCCACTGGCCGAGGCCCTCGGCGCGCACGCCGTGCTCGACGCCGGCCTCGAACATCACCTGCATGCCGACGCAGATGCCGAGAACCGGGCGGCCGCCGGCGATGCGGCGCTCGACGACCTGGTCGCCGCGCACGGCCTTGAGGCCCTCCATCACCGCGGCGAACGCGCCGACGCCGGGCACGACGAGGCCGTCGGCCTCGGCGGCCCGGTCCCGGTCGGCGGTCAGCTCGACGTCGGCGCCGACGCGCTCGAGGGCGCGCACGGCCGAGCGGACGTTGCCGAAGCCGTAGTCGAGCACGACGACGTCCGGCCGGCCGGTCGCGGGGCGCGGGGCTGGCCGCCGGTTGAGGTCGGCGGCGGCGCCGCCGTCGGGCAGCAGGGGCGGGATCTCTTCGCTCACGCCGGTCACCTCACTTCTGCTTGCGGGCCTTGCGGGCCGCACCGGTCAGCATGCGCATGGCCTTGAACTTGCCGATGCTCGACGACGGGACGACGCCGGGCAGGTCGGCGACCGTGACCTGGCCGGTCACCAGGTCCTCGAGCGCCTCGGGCGCGCCGCCGAGCACGAGCCCGGGCGCGAGCTCGCCGTCGGGCTGGCCGTCCTGGTAGCGCACCGCCGCCAGCTGCCCCGACGTGCGGGTGACCAGCACCAGCGGCACGCCGCGCACGAGCTGGGACACCGCGGCCGCGGCGCGCGCCGGGACCTCGCCGGCGGTGCTGCGCAGCACGGCCAGGGCGCCGATCGGCGTCGGCGCGGCGTCGACGTCGAGGTCGGCGAGGGTGCAGGCGGCCGCGAGCGCCTCGGCGTCGGCCACCTGCGTGATGAGCACCGCGAGCTCGGGGTCCTTCGGCGCGGTGAGCGACGACAGGTCGTCGGGGATCTCGAGGTCGGCGGGCAGCTCGACGTCCGGCCGGCCGGCGTCGCCGTCGTGCGGGTTCTCGGGACCGGTGCCGGGGTTGGGCGTGGTCGACATGCTGCTACAGCGCACCCTTCGTGGACGGGATGCCCTCGACGCGCGGGTCGAGGGCGACGGCGGCGCGCAGGGCGCGCGCCAGGGCCTTGAACTGGGCCTCGACGATGTGGTGGGGGTCGCGGCCGGCGAGCACGCGCACGTGCAGGCAGATGCTCGCGTGGTGGGCGACCGACTCGAGCACGTGCCGGGTGAGCGAGCCGGTGAAGTGCCCGCCGATGAGGTGGTACTCCTGCCCGGCGGGCTCGCCCTCGTGGACCAGGTAGGGGCGGCCGGAGACGTCGACGACGGCGAGGGCGAGCGCCTCGTCCAGCGGCACGGTGGCGTCGCCGAACCGGGAGATGCCCTGCTTGTCGCCGAGCGCGACCTTGAGCGCCTCGCCGAGCACGATCGCCACGTCCTCGACGGTGTGGTGGGCGTCGATGTGGGTGTCGCCGGAGGCCTTGACGGTCAGGTCGATCAGCGAGTGCTTGCCCAGCGCCGTGAGCATGTGGTCGTAGAACGGCACGCTCGTGCTGATGTCCGTGCGGCCGGTGCCGTCGAGGTCGAGCTCGACGACGACGCTCGACTCGGACGTGGTGCGCTCGATGCGCGCGGTGCGGGCCATCAGTTGCTCAGCTCCTCGATCACCTCGGTGAGCGCCGTGCGGAAGCGCTCCATCTCCTGCGGCGTGCCGATCGACACGCGCAGCCAACCCTGGGGCCCCACCTCGCGGACGAGCACGCCCCGGTCGAGCAGACCCTGCCAGACGGCGTGCCGGTCGGCGAACGTGCCGAACAGCGCGAAGTTGGCGTCCGTCTCGGCGACGACCAGCGGGGCGCCGTCCGGGCCGCGCTGCGCCCGCAGCCACGCCACAACGGCGTCCCGCTCGGCCCGCAGCGCGTCGACCTGCGCGAGCAGCGACTCGGTGTGCTTGAGCGCGGCGCCGGCGGCGGCCTGGGTGACGGCGGACAGGTGGTACGGCAGCCGCACGACGCGCAGCGCGTCGACCAGGGGCCGCCCGGCGGCCAGGTAGCCCAGCCGCAGGCCGGCCGCGGCGAACGCCTTGGACATCGTCCGCGTGACGGCCAGGTGCGGGTACCGGTCGAGCAGCTCGAGCGCCGACGGGGTGCCGGTGCGCCGGAACTCGGCGTAGGCCTCGTCGACCACGACGACGGCGCCCGCGCCGTCGGGCGCGTCCGGGACGCGCACGCGGGCGGCAGCCTCGAGCACGGCCTCGACCGCGGCCAGCGGCAGTGCGGTGCCGGTGGGGTTGTTCGGGCTCGCCAGCAGGATCACCGCGGGCTGCTCGGCCTCGATCGTGGCGACGGCGTGCGCGGGGTCGAGCGTGAAGTCCTCGGCGCGGCGCCCGGTGACCCACCGGGTGTGCGTGTCGCGGGCGTACTCCGGGTACATCGAGTAGGTCGGCGCGAACGACAGGGCGGTGCGGCCGGGGCCCCCGAAGGCCTGCAGCAGGTGCAGCATGACCTCGTTGGAGCCGTTGGCGGCCCACACCTGCTCGGGGGCGACCCGGACGCCCGACTCGCGCGCGAGGTAGTCCGCCAGCGCGGCGCGCAGCGGCAGGAAGTCGCGGTCGGGGTACCGGTTGAGCCCGCGGGCCGCCGCGGCGACGTCGGCGGCGATGGTGGCCACGACGTCCTCGGCGGGCGCGTAGGGGTTCTCGTTGACGTTGAGCAGCACCGGGACGTCGAGCTGCGGGGCGCCGTACGGCTCCTCGCCGGCGAGCTCGGGCCGCAGCGGCAGCGCCGCGGGGCGCGCCGACGTCGGGTCCTGCGTCGAGGGGATCGTCACCCGCCCAGTCTACGGAGCGGGTGACGCCGCACGTCCGCGCGTCTCAGGCCGCGACCGTGAGACCCCTCACGCCGCCGGTCGGGACCTGGGCCACGACCTGCGCGGACGCCGGTCAGGCCAGCACGACGTCGGCGCCGCGCACCTCGACGGGGACCTCGGGCAGGGGCTCGGCCGCGGGCCCCCCGAGCACCGCGGCGTCCGCGAGCGCGAACCGCGAGCCGTGGCACGGGCAGTCCAGCTCGCCCTCGCCCGGCTGCACGGTGCAGCCCGCGTGCGTGCAGATCGCGCTGAACAGGTGCACCTCCCCCTCGGCCGGCTGCGTCACGAGCACGTCGTGCCCGTCGAGCGAGGCGGCCACCGCCCCGCCGACCGGCACCTCCGCGAGCGCCACCACACGCGTGCCGCGCTCCAGCGACCCCAGCGCGCCGGACTCGCCCTGCGGCGTGGGGCGCTGCTCGGTGCAGGCGGCCAGCAGGCAGGCGCCGGCGGCGCCGGCGTCGC
>NZ_LWGM01000192.1 GCF_001750215.1 Isoptericola variabilis
GACGTGCCCCGCACCTCGGCCTCGAGCGCGCGCCACGCGGAGAGCGCGGCGACGACGTGCCCGGCGGCGCGGTGCACCTCGTCCTCCAGGTGGCCGCGGACGAACGTCCGCGCCTCCGCGTACGAGTGACGGCGACGGCCGCGACGACGGGGTGCGCGACGCCGCCCGCGACGACGCGGCCCGGGACGACGCCGTCCGCGGCGCCGGTGCCCGCGACGACCGGGAGGTGCGGGGCTGATGGCCGTGACCAACTACCTCTGGCTCGCCGCGGCGCTCTTCGCGGTCGGCGCCACCACGGTGCTGCTGCGCCGCAACGCGATCGTCGTGTTCATGGGCGTCGAGCTCATGCTCAACGCGACCAACCTGGCCTTCGTCACCTTCGCCCGGCTGCACGGCGACCTCACGGGGCAGGTCCTGGCGTTCTTCGTCATGGTCGTCGCGGCCGCGGAGGTCGTGGTGGGCCTGGCGATCATCGTGACGATCTTCCGCACCCGCCGGTCGGCCTCGGTCGACGACGTCAACCTGCTCAACGGCTGAGGGGGTCCGATGCAGACGCTGGGTCTCGTCCCCTGGCTGGTGGGGCTGCCCGCGCTGGGCGCGCTGGTGCTCGTGGCGGGCGGGCGCCGCCTGGACCGCTGGGGCCACTGGCTGGGCGTGGCCGCGAGCGCCGCGGCGTTCGCCGTCGGCCTGGTGGTGCTCGTCGACATGCTGCGCCGGCCCGCGCAGGAGCGGGCGGGCACCGCCTCGCTCGGCACGTGGCTCGACGTCGGCACGCTGCAGGTGGACGCCGGCCTGCGCGCCGACCCGCTGTCGATGACGTTCGTGCTGCTGGTGACGTTCGTCGGCTCGCTCATCCACGTGTACTCCGTGGCGTACATGGCGCACGACGCGGACCGGCGCCGGTTCTTCGGCTACCTCAACCTCTTCGTGGCGGCGATGCTGCTGCTGGTGCTGGCGGACTCCTACCTGCTGCTGTTCGTCGGCTGGGAGGGCGTGGGCCTGGCCTCCTTCCTGCTCATCGGGTTCTGGGACCGCCGCCGCGCGAACGCGGTGGCGGGCAAGAAGGCGTTCGTGATGAACCGGGTGGGCGACATGGGCCTGGTGGTGGCGATGATGCTGCTGCTGGCCCAGCTGGGGTCGCTGTCCTACGCCGAGGTGCTGCCGCGGGCCGAGGAGCTGGGCACGGGCGTGGCCACCGCCGTGGGGCTGATGCTGCTGCTCGCCGCCTGCGGCAAGTCGGCGCAGGTGCCGCTGCAGGCCTGGCTCGGCGACGCGATGGCGGGCCCGACGCCGGTCTCGGCGCTGATCCACGCGGCCACGATGGTGACGGCCGGGGTGTACCTGCTGGTGCGCAGCGGCCCGATCCTCGAGGCGGCGCCCACGGCGCAGCTGGTCGTGGCGGTCGTGGGCGTGGTGACCCTGCTGTTCGGGGCGGTGGTCGGCTGCGCCAAGGACGACATCAAGAAGGCGCTCGCGGCCTCGACCATGTCGCAGATCGGCTACATGATGCTCGCCGCCGGGCTGGGCCCGGCCGGCTACGCGTTCGCGATCTTCCACCTGGTCACGCACGGCTTCTTCAAGGCGGGGCTGTTCCTCGGCGCCGGGTCGGTGATGCACGCGATGGACGACGAGGTGGACATGCGCCGCTTCGGCGGCCTGGCGCGGCTGCTGCCGGTGACCGCGGTGACGATGGCGCTCGGCTGGCTCGCGATCATCGGCGTGCCGCCGTTCTCCGGCTTCTGGTCGAAGGACCTCGTCGTCGAGGCGGCCTTCACCGGGGAGGGCTGGCGCCCGTGGGTGCTCGGCGGCGCGGCGCTGCTGGGCGCGGGCATCACCGCGTTCTACATGTCCCGGCTGATGTTCATGACGTTCGGCGGGCGGCGGCGGTGGGCCGACGACGGCCCGGCGGCGCGGCACCCGCACGAGGCGCCGGCGCTGATGCGCTGGCCCATGGTGGTGCTGGCCCTGGGGTCCGTGGCGCTCGGCGGCCTGCTCGCGCTGGGCGGGGCCTTCACCACGTGGCTCGAGCCCGTCGTCGGGCAGGCCGAGCACCACGAGCCGGTGCTGCCCGTGTGGCTGCTGATCGGCCTCACGCTCGTGCTCGTGGCGGCCGGCGTGGCGCTGGCGTTCCGCACCTACGCGGCCGCGCCGGTCCCCACCGCGGCGCCGACGTCCAACGTGCTGGTGCGGGCCGCCCGGCGGGACCTGTACCAGGACGCGGTCAACGAGACCGCGGTGATGGTGCCCGGGCAGGTGCTCACCCGCACGCTCGTCTACGCCGACCGCGCCGGCGTCGACAGCGGCTTCCTCGCGATCGCGTCGGCGGTGCGGCGCTCCGGCGACGCGCTGCGCCGGCTCCAGAACGGTTACGTCCGGTCGTACGCGGCCACGACGCTCGGCGGCCTGCTCGGGCTCGCCGTCGTCGTCTGGGCACTGGCGAGCTAGGAGGGACGATGACGACCCTGCCGTGGTTGACGGCGCTGATCGTCTGGCCGCTGGTCGCGGCGGCGGCGACGGCGCTCACGGGGCGCGGCCGCGGCCGGCCCGCCGGCACGGTGCCCGCGGGCGCGGGGGCCTTCGGCACCGGATCCCTGGGCACCGGGGCGTTCGGCGCCCGCGCCGCCCGCCTCGTCGCGCTCGGCGGGTCGCTCGTGGAGGTGGCCCTGGTGGTGGGCGCGTTCCTCGCGTTCGACACCACCCGCGCGGCCGAGCACCAGCTGGCCGAGACCCGCCCGTGGATCCCCGCGGTCGGCGCCAGCTACGCCGTCGCGGTGGACGGCGTGGGGCTGCTGCTCGTGGCGCTGTCCGTGGGGCTGGTGCCGCTGGTGATCCTCGCGGCGTGGCGCGAGCAGGGCGGCGACCCGGTGCGGCTGCGCCGCTACCTCGCCACGGTGCTCGTGCTCGAGGCGTTCACGGTGGCGGTGTTCGCCGCGCGCGACGTGCTGCTGTTCTACGTGCTGTTCGAGGCCATGCTGGTGCCGGCGTTCTTCCTAATCGGGGGGTTCGGGCAGGGCGCGCAGCGGCGCTACGCCGCCACGAAGTTCCTGCTGTACTCCCTGGCCGGCGGGCTGATCATGCTCGTCGCGGTGATCGCGCTGTACCTGCAGGTGCCCGTCGACCCGGCGACCGGCGCCCGGCCCGAGGACGCGTTCCTCACCGCCAACCTCACGGGCCTGCCGCTCGGCACCGTCGCCGAGCGGCTGATGTTCGCCGCGTTCTTCCTCGCGTTCGCGGTCAAGGCGCCGCTCGTACCCGTGCACTCCTGGCTGCCCGACGTCGCGCAGAACGCCACGCCCGGCACCTCCACGCTGCTGGTCTGCGTGCTCGACAAGGTGGGCACCTTCGGGATGCTCACCCTGTGCCTGCCGCTGTTCCCCGAGGCCTCCCGGTGGGCAGCGCCAGCGGTCGTCGTGCTGGCCGTGGTCTCGATCCTCTACGGGGCCGTCCTGGCGATCGGGCAGAGCGACCTGCTGCGCCTGGTCGGCTACACCTCGGTGAGCCACTTCGGCTTCATCGTGCTGGGGATCTTCAGCCTCACCTCGCTGGGCGTGGCCGGCTCGAGCCTCATGATGCTCAACCACGGGATCTCCACCGGGGCCCTGTTCCTGGTCGCCGGCTTCGCGATCGCCCGGCACCCGGCCGCCAGCCAGCGGATCGCCGACTACGGCGGCCTGCGCCGCGTCGCCCCGGTGCTCGGCGGCACGTTCCTCGTCGCCGGCCTGTCCGCCGCGGCACTGCCGGGCCTGGCGACGTTCGTCTCCGAGATCATGGTGTTCCTCGGGGCGTTCGCCCGCACCCACGTCGCCGCCCTCGTGGCGGTGCCCGCCGTCGTGCTCGCCGCCGTCTACGTGCTGCTGACCTACCAGCGGATGTTCACCGGCGACGTCGCCCCCGACGTCGCCGCCGCGCGCGACCTCGGCGCCCGGGAGCGCACCGTGGCCGGCGTGCTCGTCACCGCCCTGCTCGTGCTCGGCCTGGCGCCCGGCCTCGTCACCGGCTACGTCGCCGAGCCCGGGGTGCGCGCGGTCGAGCTGGTGGGCGCCACCGACGTCGAGCCCGTGCACCCGCCGGCCGGCACCGCCGCCGCACCCGGCGCCGCAGAGGGGAGCCTGCCGTGACCGACTTCGTGCCCGCCACCATCGACTGGGGCGCCGTCTCGCCGGTGCTCGTGGTGCTCGCCGCGGGCGTGCTCGGCGTGCTGCTCGAGGCGTTCGTGCCGGCCCGCGGGCGCCGCGCCGCCCAGACGGTGCTGACCCTCGGCGCGCTCGCCGGGGCGCTCGTGGCCGTCGCGCTGCTGTGGGGGCGCGTGCAGGACGAGGGCGGCGTCGCGGTCGCCGGCGGCACCTACCAGCTCACGCCGTTCGGCCTGGGCGTGCAGGGCGTCGTCGCGCTGTGCGCGCTGCTCGGGGTGCTCGTGGTGGCCGACCGCAGCGCCGGGCAGGACGCCTTCGCGCCCACCGCCGCGTCGGTGCCCGGCAGCACCTACGAGGAGCAGGCGCGCCGCGCCGGCCTCGAGCAGACCGAGGTGTACCCCCTGCTGCTGTTCGCCACCGGCGGCATGCTGCTGTTCCCGGCCACCGACGACCTCGTCGTGCTGTTCATCGCGCTGGAGGTGCTCAGCCTGCCGCTGTACGTGCTGTGCGCCACGGCGCGGCGCCGCCGGCTGCTCAGCCAGGAGGCGGCGTTCAAGTACTTCCTGCTCGGGTCGTTCGCCTCGGCGCTGCTGATCTTCGGCGTCGCGCTGCTGTACGGGTTCGCCGGGTCCGTGCGCCTGCCGGTGATCGCGGCCGCGCTGGCGGGGGAGGGGGACTCGCCGCTCGCCGGCACGCCCCTGCTCGCCGTCGCGGGCCTCGTGCTCGTCTCGGCGGGCCTGCTGTTCAAGGTGGGCGCCGCGCCGTTCCACACCTGGACACCCGACGTGTACACCGGCGCGCCGACGCCGGTCACCGGGTTCATGGCCGCCTGCACCAAGGCGGCGGCCGTGGGCGCGCTGGTGCGCGTGCTCTTCGGGCTCGCCGAGGGCATGGACCCCGCCACGCGGCACGACGTCGAGGTCCTGCTGTGGGCCGTGGCCGTGCTCACCATGGTCGTGGGCACCGTCGTCGGCGCCGTGCAGACGGACGTCAAGCGCCTGCTCGCGTACTCCTCGATCGCGCACGCGGGGTTCATCCTCGTCGGCCTGGTGGGGCTGTCGGAGCGGGGCAGCGCGAGCGCCGTGTTCTACCTGCTCGCCTACGGCGTGGCCACGGTCGGCGCGTTCGCCGTCGTCACGCTCGTGCGCGAGCGGCTGCAGGCGCCGGGCGCCCGAGCAGGCACCGGCGCCGGCGGGGACGGCGGCAGGGCCGGGGACGACGGCAGGGCCGGGGACGACGGCGTCGTGCTGGGCGAGGCGACGCACCTGGCGCAGTGGGCCGGGCTGGGCCGCACGGCGCCGTGGCTGGCGGCGGCGTTCGCGCTGTTCCTGCTCTCGATGGCCGGCATCCCGCTCACCGGCGGGTTCGTCGCGAAGCTCGGCGCCTTCTCGGCCGCCGTCGACGCCGGCGCCTGGCCGCTCGCGCTGCTCGGCGTCGTCGCCTCGGCCGTCGCGGTCTTCTTCTACCTGCGGGTGGTCGTGCTGATGGTGCTCACCCCGCCGGCGGGGGCCGCCTCGGGGGCCACCTCGAGTGCCCTGGCGGGGGCCGCCTCGGGTGCTCCGGCGGCGTCCGCCGGGGGGACGGGTGGCCCTGCCGAGGCTGCGCCTGCCGCGGGCGTCCCGGCGCCGTCGGACCCGGCCGCGGCCCCGGCGCCGGCCTCCGCGGCCCCGGCCCCGGCCCCCTCCG
>NZ_LWGM01000193.1 GCF_001750215.1 Isoptericola variabilis
GTCCGGGACGGGGGCGCCGCCGTCGGCGGCCTCGGCGACGTCGACCGCCGGGCGGGGCGCCTGCGCGCTGGTCAGCAGGCCGTCGCGGACCAGGCCTGACACGAGGTCGGCCGTCGCGACGCCGGTGAGCCGCGCGACGGGCACGCCGCGGTCGGTGATGACCACCTCCTCGCCGGCGCGCGCCTTCTCGATCCAGGACTTGAGCTCGGCGCGCAGCGCGCTGACGGGCACCTCCATGGCACGGGACCGTACCGTCCGCGACCGGCGGCCACCAGGGCCGCGGGCGACGTCGGGACCGGACGCCGGCCCCGGATGCCGGGAGAGGCGCCGGCACGGGTGCGCGGCGCGGTGTGCAGCACGGTGCACGGCACGGTGCACGGCACGGGACCGGGCCCGGGTCGGGCAGGATGGCGCCGTCCGCCCCCCGCCGTCTCCCGCCCGCGACACCCTCCGGAGGCCTCGTGCCGCTCGCCGCCCGCCCCGCCCCCACGCTCGCCGCGGTGGACGCCGTCCTGCCCACCACGCCGGCCACGGCGCTGTGGGGCTGGTTCCCCGCCCACCGCGACCCGGCGCTCGAGGTGGCCTCGGGCGCCGTGGTGCGCATCGACGCCGTCAACCAGGCGGGCGCGGCGGCGCCGGGCGGGCCGCTGGCGTACTTCGCGGCCCTCGGCGTGCCGGCCGACGAGGTGCTGCCCGAGCTGGTCGAGGTGGCCGCGGTGCCGCGCACGCCGGGGTCCTCGGGGCACGTGCTCACCGGGCCGGTGCACGTGGCCGGCGCGGAGCCCGGGGACGTGCTGCAGGTGGACGTGCTCGACGTCGCCCCGCGCGTCGGCTACGGCGTCAACGCCAGCGGGCACGGCGCCGGCGTGCTGCCCGACCTGCTCGACGCGCCGTCGGTGCGGCTGCTGCGCCTCGACGAGGCGGGCACCCACTACGAGTTCGGCCACGGCATCCGCGTCCCGGCCGCGCCGTTCGCGGGCATCATGGCGGTCGCGCCGCCCGACGACGCCGTGCCGGCCGACGGCGTCGTCTCGGCCAACCCGCCCGACCGGTGGGGCGGCAACATGGACGTCAAGGACCTCACCGCCGGCTCCACGCTGTACCTGCCGGTGTTCCAGCCCGGCGCGCAGCTCTACGTCGGCGACACGCACGGCGCGCAGGGCCAGGGCGAGGTCAACCAGACCGCCGTCGAGCACTCCATGGCGCTGACCGCCCGCTTCACCGTGCGCAAGGACCTGCGGCTGACGTGGCCGCGCGTCGAGACGCCGGACCGGCACCTGGCGATGGGCGCGCACGCCGACCTCGACGTCGCCCTGCGCATCGCGGTGACCGAGGCGATCGCGCTGCTGCGCGAGAAGACCGACGGCGCGCTGTCCGCCGCCGACGCCTACGCGCTGTGCAGCATCGCCGTCGACTTCGTGGTGGCGGAGGCCGTGGACGGCAACCAGCTGGTCACGGCGTCGGTGCCGAAGGCGCTGCTGGCCGGCCGGGTCACAGCTCGGTGAGCGCCGCCCGCGCCTCCTGCCCCGTGGCGCCGGTCGCCTCCAGGGTGTCGACCACCGGCGAGCGCACCAGCATCACCAGGGCCTGCACCTCCCACGCGCCGGCGCCGAGGACGTGCGGGTCGGCGTCGTGGGCGACCGCCTCGAGCGCGGCGCGCGCGGCGCCCAGGTCGGTCCCGCGGCTGACGGCGGCGGCCAGCTCGCCCACCCCGACGGCGTAGCGGTCGACCAGGTCGGCCACCGGCTCGAGGTGCTCGAGGTCGACGTGCCCCACGGTGGCCGCGGCGCGCCGGGCGAGCACCCGCACGCTGCGCATCGCCCGCTCCACCAGCACCGCCTGCTTCTCCAGCCGCACGATCTCGTCGCGGTGGCGCCGGTTGACCGAGACGCGCGCCTGGTCGCTCGCGTGGTGGGCGGACTCCATCCAGTCCTGCAGGGCGGGCTCGGCGGCGCGGCCGCGCACCAGCGCGGCCTGCAGCCCCTCCGGGTCCGCCTCGCGCAGCGCCGTGGCGACCATGCGCAGCGTGTCGGCGAGCGCGTTCGTGGCGGTGGCGCCGGCGGTGCGCAGCGCCCGGCGCGGGTCGCCCGGGGTCAGCACCGCGACGGCGAGGGCCACGAGGCCGCCGACGAGCGCGTCGGCCCAGCGCCCGAACGGCCCGCCGCTGAGGATGGGCAGCCCGGCCACGACGATCGCCTGCGTGCCGGCCTGCGAGGCGAGCACGGCCCCGCGGTCGATGAACCGGCCGAGCAGCGCCGAGACGAACATGACGGTGACCAGCTGCCACCAGCCCGCGCCGATGAGGTGCACCACCAGGTCGCCCATGCCGACGCCCACGGCCACCCCGACGGCGACCTCCGCGATCTTGCGGAGCTCCCGCTCGAACGAGAAGCCGAGGCACACCCAGGCCGCGATGGCGGCGAAGAAGGGCATCTCGTGGCCCAGCACGTACAGGCCGATGCCGTAGGCCACGCCCGCGGCGAGGGACGCCTGGAGCACGGGCCAGAACGACGCCCGCACCCGCGACCAGCCCTGGCGCACCCGCGAGCGCACGACCAGCCGCCGGACCACCGCACGGGCGAGCCGGGAGGCGGGCGCGGGACGCTCGGTCCCGGGGCCGGTGGCGGGCGCGGGGTGCGGTGGGGTCACGCGGCCGGTCTACCTCACAGCAGGCTCTGGTGCCCGCCGGGCGCACCGAGCCCGCGCATGAGCGGCCCGCGGGCCTCGGGGCGGTCGGCCGAGACGCCGTCGCCCGGCACCACGACCTCCTGCGCACCGGCGACCGTCACCTGCTCGCCGCCCGCACCCTCGGCGTCGGCCCCGATGACGCCGACGACGACGAGCTCGGCGTCCTCCGGGACGTTCCGCTTCACCACGGCCAGGCCGACCGGGCCCAGCTCGTGGTGGCGCGCCACCGACGTCAGCGTGCCCACCGCGCGACCCTCCGGCGCGCCGTCGGCGCCGCGCACGAACACCTCGGCACCCGGCTCGGGCAGCACGTGCACCGACCCGTCCAGGTGCAGGAACACCAGGCGGCGCGGCGGCCGGCCGAGGTTGTGCACGCGCGCCACGGTCTCCTGGCCGCGGTAGCAGCCCTTCTCCAGGTGGACGGCGGTGCGCAGCCAGTCGACCTCGTGCGGGATGGAGCGGTGGTCGACGTCGCGGGCCAGGCGCGGGCGGAACGCCTCGACGCGCAGCGCCTCGGTCGCCCAGGTGCCGGCGAGCCGCCAGCCGGCCGCCTCGCGGGCGGCCACCTCGGCGGCCAGGTCGGCGCGCGGCACGAGCACCAGGCGCCAGGGTCGCTGCATGCCGGGGTGCTCGGCCTCGGCCGGGCCGTACCGGGTGCCGCCGGCGGCGACCCGCGGCCAGGTGTCCCACCAGGTCAGCGGTTCGCCCTCGGCGCCCTCGCCGGCCACGGCCTCGCCGAGCGCGGCCCAGTCGTCGGTGACGTCGGCGACCTCGACGCGCAGCATGAACCGCATCCGGTCCAGCCAGCCGGCCAGGGGCGCCGCGTGGTCGCGCTCGGTGACGAGCCACGTGGCCTCGCCGTCGTCGACCACCGCGGCGGCGTGCTCCACGTGCCCCTGCGGGGACAGCACGAGCGTCTCGGTGGAGGTGCGCGGGGCGAGGTCCGCCAGGTGCTGGGAGGTGATGTCGTGCAGCCAGCGGTGCCGGTCCGGGCCGGCCACGCGCACCACACCGAGGTGCGACTGGTCGACGACGGCGCCGCCGCGGGCGAGCGCGCGCTGCTCGGCCACGGGGTCGCCGTAGTGCCACGCGACGCCGGCGTCCGGCCCGGTCGCGGCGACGGCGCCGCGCCGGGCGAGCAGCGGGCTCGCGTACGGGCGCGTGGTCTCGGGGGTGTGCTGCACGTCGGTCATGGTGCCTCCGGCGTCTCAGGCCCGGTCGAGGCGGGCGGACGCGTACGAGCCGAGCGGGTGGCCGAACGCGGCGAGCTCCTCCACCCACATGAGCTGGCCCTCGACCAGCCCGTACAGCCGCTTGGCGGCGCCGACCTCGGCCGCGGTGGACGTGCGGGCCACGAAGTCGGTGGCCAGGTCGATGCGGCCGTTGCAGACCATGCCGAGGAACAGGCTCATGCGGCCCGAGGCGTCCGCCACCAGCACCTCGAGGGCGTGCTTCTCGTCGTCCATGCCCTCGGGGCGGTCGCTGGAGACGCGCCAGTAGCCGGTCTCGGTGGACCACACCGTGCCGGCACCGGCCTCCGCCGCCGCGCCGGGCTCCGGGCCGTCCGCCACGGACGCCGGCCACTCGCCCTCGTCGGGCACCGTCTCGGGCACCTGCGCGTCGAGGACCCGGATGGTCGACTCGTACCGCAGGTACGGCCCGCCGTCGTGGTCGAAGACGACGTCGTTGACGAACGCCGTCGTCTCGATCCCGGGGTACTCGATGACTCCCTCGCCCCGCCACTGGCCCACGAGCCACGCGAGCGGGTACACCTCCGGGGCGAGCCCCTCGGGGAAGGAGAAGGGCATCAGCGCTGACCCTGGAACAGCTTGTAGACGACGTAGCCGGCGAACCACACGATGGTCACCGACGTGACGACGAGCAGGCCGATGAAGAACGCCTCGAGACCGGAGTACATGGCTCCGATCGTAGCGTCCGGCCGGCGGTGCGGGCCCGGTGGCGATGGTCACCCCGGCGCACCGCGGGGCGGGTCAGGACGCCGCCGCGGGCCGGTCCGCCGCGGGACCCGGGGCGGGTGGTTGAAAGCCGCACGGTCCCTGGTGGTCCGGGGCGCGCGGTGGTGTACTGGCGAGGGACCTCCGAGCCGAGGGGACGCCTGATGACCGACCTGCCCCTGCGGACGTGGAACGGCCTCGTCATCCCGACGCCCGGCACGTTCACGCTGGACCCCGCGCACCGGCGGCTGGGGTTCCAGGTGACGCACATGATGGTCTCCGCGGTGCGGGGCGAGTTCGCCGAGGGCACCGCGGTGGTCCGCGTGGCCGAGGACCCGCTGCAGTCCCAGGTCGTGGCGAAGATCCGGGCCGGCTCGATCACCACCCACCAGCCGGACCGGGACGCCCACCTGCGCAGCGCGGACTTCCTCGACGTGGCGAACCACCCGACGATCGACTTCGTCAGCACGCGCGTGGCGTGGAAGGCGCCGGAGGCCGACCCGATCTTCGCCTGGGCGCGCCTCAAGGGCCGCACTCCCGGCCGGGCCGCCACGCCCGAGCCCGCGCAGCCCACGGCGTTCGTGGTGCACGGCGAGCTGACGATCCGGGGCGTGACGCGTCCCGTCGCGCTCGACGCCGAGTTCGGCGGCGCCCGGCGCACCCCCACCGGCGAGGACGTGTTCGGGTTCAGCGCCACCGGCGAGATCGACCGCGAGGACTACGGCCTGCGCTGGAACATGGCGCTCGAGGCCGGCGGCGTGCTCGTGGCCCGCACGGTGCGCATCGAGCTGGCCGGCGAGGCGATCCGCGAGGCGGGCTGACGCCGCCGCGGCCCCGCGGCCGCGCTCACGCGAGCGGGGCGCTCAGGCGAGCACCCGTCCCACCGCGAAGACCAGCACGCCCGCCACCGCCACCGGCACCACGGCGCCGGCGAGCCCGGCCAGCCGCCCCGTGAGCTCCGGGAGCCGGACGAGCAGCAGGCGCACCGCGGCGACGACGGCCCCGGCCACCAGGCCGGCGACGAGGCCCACGACGACGTCGAGCGCGGGCAGCACGGCCCCCGCGGCGGCGCCGATCCCGCCCGCCGCCACCACGGCGGCCCCGGCGGCGACCCGGCCGGCCGGGATC
>NZ_LWGM01000194.1 GCF_001750215.1 Isoptericola variabilis
CGAGGCCGACCCCGCGGCCGCGCCCGCGGCGGCACCGGAGCCCTGCAGGCGCCGCGCCGTGCGTGAGCGCGCCCCGAGCGGGTCGGCGGCGATGTCGCGGGCGAGCGCGTCGAGCTCGTCGGCGAGCGCGCCGGCGGACACCGGGCGCAGCGACGGGTCCTTCTCGAGCATCCGCATGATCACCGCGGACAGGCCCGGGTGGACCGAGGACGGCAGGGGCGGCACCGGGTTGTTGACGTGCGCGACGGCGATGTCCACCGGCGTCGCGCCGGTGAACGGCCGCTTGCCCGCCGTGGCCTCGTACGCGACCACGCCGAGCGCGTAGACGTCGGACAGCGGCGTCGCCGGCTGGCCCACGGCCTGCTCGGGCGACAGGTACTGCGCGGTGCCCATCACCATGCCGGCGGCCGTCATCGGGGCCTGGTTGGCCGCGAGCGAGACGCCGAAGTCGGTGATCTTCACGGTGGTGCGGCCGCCGGAGGCGCGCGTCGGGTGCTCCAGCAGGATGTTGCCCGGCTTCACGTCGCGGTGGACGACGTGCGCCTCGTGCGCCGCGTGCAGGCCGCGCGCGGTCGCCGCGAGGATCGGCAGCAGCCGCTTGGGCGTCAGCACCGGCTCGCGCTCGAGCAGGTCGGCGAGCGGCTCGCCGACCACGAGCTCCATGACCAGGTACCCCGTGCCGGCCTGCTCGCCGTAGTCGTACATCTGGGCGATGTTCGGGTGCGACAGCGCCGCGCTGTTGCGCGCCTCGGTGCGCAGGCGCGCCAGGAAGTCCTCCTGGCCCGTGTACTCCTCGCGGAGCACCTTGACGGCCACCTCGCGGCCCAGGAACGTGTCGTCCGCGACCCACACCTCGCCCATGCCGCCGACGGCGATCCGGCGGGTGAGCCGGTACCGGTCGCCGAGCGCCAGCCCCTCCACAGGTCTCATCGGTCCAGCACCGCCTGGATGACCGCCTTGGCCACGGGCGCCGCGACGCGCCCGCCGGTGGCCTCGCTGCCGGCCGAGCCGCCGTGCTCGACGATGACGGCGACGGCGACCTGCGGGTCGTCGGCCGGGGCGAAGCCCGTGAACCACGCGTGCGGGTCCGCCTCCGACGTCGTCTGCGCGGTGCCGGTCTTGCCGGCCACCTGCACGCCCGAGATCTGCGCCGACGTGCCCGAGCCGTCCTCGACGACGCCGACCATCATCTGGGTGAGCGCGTCCGCCGTCTCGCTCGAGACCGCGTCGCTCAGCCGGCGCGGCGACGTCTGCTCCACGACCTCGAGCTCCGGGTCGCGGATCGTGTCCACGAGGTACGGCTGCATCAGCTCGCCGTCGTTCGCGATCGCCGCGGAGACCATCGCGACCTGCAGCGGCGTCGTCGTGACGCTGCCCTGGCCGATGGCCGCCAGCGCGAGCCGGTCGTCGCTCGAGGCCTCCTCCTTCGGGAAGGTGCTCGCGTCCGTGGACATCGGCACCTCGAGCTTCTGGCCGAACCCGAACCGTGCCGCCTGCTCGTCCACCGCGTCGGCGCCCAGCGCGACGCCGAGCTGCGCGAACGCGGTGTTGCAGGAGATCCGCAGGGCGTCGGCGAGCGACATCTGGTCCGACGACGAGCACACCTCGTCGCCGAAGTTGCGCAGCTGGGTGCTGGTGCCGGGCAGCGTCCAGCGGTGCGGCGCGGGGATCTGGGTGTCGGCCTGGTAGTCGCCCGACTCCAGCGCGGCGGCGGCGTCGACGAGCTTGAAGGTGGACCCCGGCGGGTATGCCGAGCGGATCGTGCGGTTGATCAGCGGGTCGCCCTCGGCGTTGAGCAGGTCCTCGTAGGCCCGGCCCGCCTCCGCGGTGGAGTGCACGGCCAGCGCGTTGGGGTCGTACGACGGCTTGGAGACCATGGCGAGGATGCGCCCGGTGGACGGCTCGATCGCCACGACGGCGCCCTGCTGGTCGCCGAGGGCGTCCCAGGCGGCCTGCTGGGCGGCCGGGTCGATGGTCAGCTCGACGGAGGAGCCCTTGGTCTTCTCGCCGGTCAGGAGGTTCTGCAGGCGGTCCACCCACAGGGCGTCGGCCTGGCCGTTGAGGAACGCGTTCTCGGCGCCCTCGATGCCGGACGTGCCGTTGACCAGCGAGTAGAACCCGGTCACGGGGGCGTACATCTGCGCCGTGCCGGCGTCGCCCTCGGCGTACACGCGCTGGAAGCCGAACGGGTCGTCCACCGCCTGCGACGTCGCCACGGACTGCTCGCCGACGACGATCGGGCCGCGGGCGTTGCCGTAGTCGCGGTAGATCTTGCGGACGTTGCGGTTGTCGTTGTTGAGCGAGTCGGCCTGCACGTACTGCACCCACGTCGTGGAGACCATGAGCGCGAGGAACATGACCATGACGACGCCCGCCAGCCGCCTCAGGGTCGTGTTCATGGGGTTCCTGCCTCGGGGTTCGGACGCGACGGCGTGCGGCGCGGCAGCGGCGGCCGCGCGGGCACGGGTCTGTCGACGATCTCGGTCGGCGTCGTCGCAGGGTGGGCGCCCGTGGGCACGTCCGGCAGCGCGCCGTCGTGCTCGTGGTCGCCGTCCCCGGCCGCGGCCTCGTGGACCCCGCCGGGGCCCACCTCGCCGCGCTCGGGCAGCGGCGACGGCCGCCGGGCGTCGTCGGAGATCTTCAGCAGCAGGCCCACCACGATCCAGTTGGCCAGCAGCGAGGAGCCGCCCTGCGCCATGAACGGCACGGTGAGGCCGGTCAGCGGGATGATCCGCGTGATGCCGCCGACGACGACGAACAGCTGCAGCGCCAGGGAGAACGCCAGGCCGCCGGCGAGCAGCTTGCCGAACCCGTCGCGCACCCCCAGGGCGGTGCGCAGGCCGCGCTCCACGACGACCATGAAGACCAGCAGGATGGCGAGCAGGCCGGTCAGGCCCAGCTCCTCGCCCAGCGAGGAGTAGATGAAGTCGGAGAACGAGTACGGCACGCGCTGGGGGTAGCCCTCGCCCCACCCGGCGCCGAACAGCCCGCCGTTCGCCAGGCCGAACAGGCCCTGGACCACCTGGTACGAACCGCCCGTGGCGTTGTACACGTCGCCCTCGAACGGGTGCAGCCACACCTCCATGCGGCGCTGCACGTGCGGGAAGACCGAGCCCGCCACGGCTGCGCCCGCGCCGAACAGCACGAGGCCGATGAGCACCCAGCTGATGCGTTCGGTGGCCAGGTACAGCATCGCCACGAACAGGCCGAAGAACAGCAGCGAGGTGCCGAGGTCGCGCTCGAGCACGAGGACCGCGAGCGAGGCGGCCCAGACGATGAGGATCGGGCCGAGGTCGCGCAGCCGCGGCAGCTGCAGGCCGAGGATCCGCGGGCCCGCCAGCGCGAGGGTGTCGCGGTTGGTCACCAGGTAGCCGGCGAAGAAGACGGCGAAGGCGATCTTGGCGAACTCCGCCGGCTGCAGGGACAGCGGGCCGACGCCGATCCAGATCTTCGCGCCGTTGATGGTGCGGCCCAGCCCGGGCACCAGCGGCAGCATCACGAGCACGAGGCCGGTGATCATCGCCGTGTAGGTGTAGCGGCGCAGCCAGCGGTGGTCGCGCAGGAACCACACCACCAGGCACGCGAGCACCACGCCCAGCACCGACCACTGCATGTTGCGGGTGGCGTTGGCGCCGGCGGCGCCGGCCTCCTGCAGCCGCAGGATCATCGCGAGGCCGAGGCCGTTGAGCAGCACGACGGACGGCAGGATGACCTGGTCGGCCCAGGGCGCGCGGATCCGCACGACCACGTGGGCGGCCACGGCGATGAGCGCCAGGCCCGCCGACTCCAGCCAGAAGCCGTCGGGCAGGCGGCCCTCCATGTTGATGCCCACCAGGGCGAACGCACCCACGCCCGCGGCCAGGGCGAGCGCGAGCAGCAGCAGCTCCGCCAGGCGCGCGGGGCGGCGGGCGGTGGTGGTCCCGGCGGCGCTCATCCGGCGGCTCCTGCGGCCGGGGTCGCCGAGGGCGACGGCGAGCCCGAGGGCGTGCCGGACGGCGACGGGGTCGGGGTGGGGGTCGGCATCGCCTGCTGGATGAGCCGCTCGGCGCGGGCGCGGGCGTCGTCGAGCGACGAGGCCGTGATGGTGCCGTCGAGGCGGTCGGCCCAGTAGTCGGGCAGGTCGGCGACCTGCGTGCCGGTGAGCTCGACCGCGCTCGAGAGCGTCAGCGGCCCGGCGCTCGCGGGCACGCCGCGGAACACGGCGACCTGGCCGTCCTCGACGCCGACGTAGTACTGGCGCTGCGTCCAGCCGTACGCGGCGTAGCCGCCGAGGCCCAGCCCGGCGAGCACGAGCAGCGCGACGAGCGAGGCGATCACCGGGTGGCGGCGCGGCGCGGGGCGCGCGTCCTCGTCGTCCGGGTCGTCGTCCTCGTCGCCGTCCCCGTCCTCGTCGCCGGGCCGGCCGGCGCGGCCTGAGCCCGGGGCGGTGTCGTCGTCGGCGTCGAGGTCGCGGTCGTCGGCCCCGCGGGCCGCCGGGCGGCCGTCGTCGGCCTCCGGGTGGCCGTCGGCCTCGGCGCCGTACGCGGCGCCGTCGTCCGGGTCGTCGAAGCCCGGCAGGGGGCCGGTCGCCGCGGCGGCGCCGACCACCTGCACGCCGCCGACCTCGTCGGCCGCCTGCGCCGCGGCGTCGTCCTCGTCCTCGGCGTCCTCGACGACGTCGGCCACGACCACGGTGATGTTGTCGGTGCTGCCGGCGCGCATCGCGGCGACGAGCAGCACGTCGGCGGCCTCGTCGGGGTCGGGGGTCTCGACGAGGATCTCCGTGAGCGCCTCGGCGGGCACGAACCCGGACAGGCCGTCGGAGCACAGCATCCAGCGGTCGCCGGGACGGGCCTCGCGCACCGACATGTCGGGGGAGAGGTCGAGGTCGAAGTCGCTGAGGACCCGCATGACGACGTTGCGCTGCGGGTGGTGCTCGGCCTCGTCCGGGGAGATGCGACCGGTGTCGACCAGGTGCTGGACGAACGTGTGGTCGACCGTGACCTGGGTGAGCACGCCGTCGCGCAGCAGGTAGGCGCGCGAGTCGCCCATGTGGGCCATCACGAGCGTGCTGCCGGTGCGCAGCAGCGCCGTGACGGTGGTGCCCATGCCGGCGAGGTCGGGCTCGGCGGCCGACGCGCGCACCAGGCCCAGCCGGGCCTGCTCGACGGCGGCCTCGAGCTCTTCCAGCGCGGCGTCCGGGCCGTGGTCGGGGACGTCGAGCGGCTCGAGGGCGGCGATGGCGATGCGCGAGGCGACGTCGCCGCCCGCGTGCCCGCCCATGCCGTCGGCCACGACCAGCAGGTTCGGACCGGCGTACGCCGAGTCCTGGTTGTTGGAGCGCACGAGCCCGACGTCGGAGCGGGCGGCGTAGCGCAGCGAGACGGTCACGACGCGGTCATCCCTGGAGCTCGACGACGGAGCGGCCGATCTGCACGCCCACGCCGACGGGCAGCGGCACGGCGTCGGTGACCTGGTCGTCGCCGATGAACGTGCCGTTGGTCGAGCCGAGGTCCTCGACGTACCACCGGTCGCCCTGCGGGAAGATCCGGGCGTGCCGCGAGGAGGCGTAGTCGTCGTCGAGCACGAGCGTGGAGCCGGGCGAGCGCCCGATGAGGATGGACGAGCCGGTCAGCGGCAGCGACGTGCCCGACAGCGGGCCGGCGACCACCACGAGGCGCGCGGGGCCGGAGCCGCGGCGCTCCCGGCCCGCGGTGCGGCCGGTCGGGCCCGTC
>NZ_LWGM01000195.1 GCF_001750215.1 Isoptericola variabilis
GCTGGGCCCGCCGCCGGCAGCGGCGCGCCGAGCGCGACGCCGCCCGCCGCGCCGCGCACGACCAGAAGGAGGTGGCCGCGTGACCGTCGCCCGGTTCCTCGGCACGCGCCTTGCCTCGGTCGTGTTCGTGCTGCTGGTCGTGTCGCTGCTGACGTACGCGGTCTTCGTGATCCTGCCCGCCGACCCGGCGCAGCTGGCGTGCGGCCGGCCCTGCACGCCCGAGCGGCTGGAGACGGCGCGGGCGTTCATGCAGCTCGACAAGTCCTGGGTCGAGCAGTGGTGGGACTTCCTGCACGGCGTGTTCGCCGGCCGCACCTTCGGCACGTCCGGCGCCACCATCACCTGCCCGGCCCCGTGCCTCGGCTACTCGTTCCGGCTCAACACCCCGGTCACCGAGCTCATCGCGAACCGCTTCCCGGTGACGGCGTCGATCGCGGTCGGCGCCGGGGTGCTCTGGCTGCTGGCCGGCGTGGCCGGGGGCGTCGTCGCGGCGGTGCGCCGCGGCACGGCGCTGGACCGCACGCTCATGGTCGGGGCGATCGCCGGCGTCTCGGCGCCGAGCTACCTCGTCGGCCTGCTGGGCATCCTGCTGTTCGGCTTCACGCTCGACATGGTGCCGGTCAGCGGCTACGTGCCGCTGCGCGAGAGCCCGGTCGACTGGGCCTGGCACCTGGTCCTGCCGTGGACGGTGCTGGCGCTGCTCAGCGCCGCGATCTACACCCGCCTGACCCGCGCGCAGATGCTCGACGCGCTCGGCTCGGAGTACGTGCGCACGGCGCGCGCCAAGGGCATCTCCGAGGGCCGCGTGGTCACGCGGCACGCCCTGCGCAACGTGCTCATCCCGGTCGTGACGATCTTCGCGCTCGACCTCGGCGCGCTGCTGGGCGGCGCCGTCATCACCGAAAAGGTCTTCTCGATGGCGGGGCTCGGCGCCCTGCTCATCGACGCCGTCGGCAACACCGACGTGCCCGTGCTCGTGGGCGTCACGGTCTTCACCGCCGCCATCGTCGTCGTCGCCAACCTCCTGGTCGACGTCGTCTACACGCTGCTCGACCCCCGCGTGCGGCAGGGGAGGGTCGCCCGATGAGCCCGACCCTGCGCCGCGACGCCCGCACGGGGCGGCGATGTACGACGGCGCGCGCGTCCCGCCCGGGCCCCGCGCGCCGCCGTCGCCGCCCCCGCACCACCCCCTGAACCGGAGAGACGATGTCCACCACCGCAACCTCCCGACGCCGGCGCCTGGCCGCCGTCGTCGCCCCCGTCGCCGCGGCCGCGCTGCTGCTGACGGGCTGCAACGCCAACGAGCGCGCGAACGACGCCGCGGCGTCGGCGTCGCCCACCGCCGTCGAGCAGGGCGGCACGCTGCGCATCCTGACGTCGGCCACCAGCGTCAACTGGGACCCGGCGATGAGCCAGAGCCTGGCCATCACCTCGCTCGGCCTGGTCGAGCGCCGCCTCACCGCGTGGAAGACCGACGCCGAGGGCAACACCACCGTCGTGCCGGACCTGGCGACCGACACCGGCACGCCGTCCGAGGACGGCAGGACCTGGACGTTCACCCTCAAGGACGGCCTGGCCTTCGAGGACGGCACGCCGATCACCTCGGCCGACATCAAGTACTCGGTCGAGCGCTCCTTCGCGCCCGAGCTCTCTGGCGGCCTGGGCTACCACAAGTCGCTGCTCGAGGGCGCCGAGGACTACACCGGCCCGTACCAGGGCCAGGAGCTCGACTCGATCGAGACGCCGGACGACAAGACCATCGTCTTCCACCTCAACAGCGCCTACGGCGACTGGCCGTGGATCGTGTCGATGCCGGCCTTCAGCGCCGTGCCGCAGGCCCAGGACGACCCGGCCACGTACTCGACCCAGCCGGTGGCCACCGGCCCGTACCGGGTGGCCGAGACGGTCGAGGGCACCTCGATCACGCTGGAGCGCAACCCCGAGTGGGACGCGGACACCGACGAGGCCCGCGCCGCCGGCCCGGACTCGATCGTCTTCGAGCTCGGCCAGGACGCCACCGTCGCGGCCCAGCGCCTCATCGCCGACTCCGGCGAGGACCAGAACGCGTTCGGCGCCAACTTCGTGCCGGCCGCGCAGCTCGCCCAGGTGCAGGGCGGCCCGGCCGCCGAGCGGCTCGTGACCTCGGGCCCCGGCGCGCTGGCCTATCTGGCCATCAACACCCAGGCCGCCGGCCTGGACGACGTGGACGTGCGCAAGGCGATCAGCCTCGCCGTCGACCGCAACGCCTACCGCGTGGCCTCCGGCGGCGAGATCGCCGGCGACTTTGCCTCGACGCTCATCACGCCGGGCATCCCGGGGCGCGAGGAGTACGAGACGCTGTTCGACGACGTCGACCCCTCGGGCGACCCGGACCAGGCGAAGCAGCTGCTCGCCGACGCGGGCTGGGACGGCCGTGAGCTGCGGCTCGTCGTCAAGGACGACGAGGCGTCGCTCGCCCAGGCCCAGGCGATCCAGCAGGGCCTGCAGCGCGCCGGCCTGACCGTCGCGATCGTGCCGCAGGCCGCCGAGGTCTACACCCAGACCGTCACGCAGGGCGACGGCTCGGGCTACGACCTGACGCTCGGCTCGTGGCAGCCGGACTTCCCGAGCGCGAACGGCAACATCCAGCCGCTGTTCGCCTCCTCGCAGATCGGCGGGGGCGGCTACAACCTCGCCCGCTACTCCGACCCGGAGGTCGACGAGCTGATCGCGCAGGCGACGGCCGAGACCGACCCGCAGGAGGCCGGCACGATCTGGTCGCAGGCCGACCGCACGATCGCCGCCGACGCCCCCGTGGTGCCGCTGATCTACACGAAGAACTCGTTCCTGCACGGGTCCAAGGTCGTCAACTTCCGGATCCCGGACTTCCCGGCCTACCCGAACTACCTGCAGACGTCCCTGGAGCAGTGACGACCCTGTGCCTGAGGCAGTGATCGACCGGCAGGTCGACGGCGGGCAGCCCCTCCTGACGGTGGAGGGGCTGTCCGTCGTGTTCGACGACGGCCGGGGTCTTGGTGCCGACGGCGGCGCCGGCCCCGCAGCGGACGCTCCGCGCGCGGTGGACGGCGCCTCCTGGGCGCTGCACCCGGGGCGCGTGACGGCGCTGGTGGGGGAGTCCGGGTCCGGGAAGAGCGTCTCGGCCATGGCGGTGCTCGGCCTGCTGCCGCGCACCGCGCGGGTCGGTGGGTCGATCCGGTTCGCCGGGCCGCTCGGTGACGGCGCGGCCGGCGGCAGGACGACGGAGCTGGTCGGCGCGCCGCCGGAGACGTTCCGTGCCGTGCGCGGCGCGGTGCTGTCCCTGGTGTCCCAGGAGCCGATGGGCGCCTGGAACCCCGTGCTGACGATCGGCGACCAGGTCGCCGAGGCGCTGCAGGCCCACCGCTCGCGGCGCGACCGGCTGCCGCGCCGCGCCGCCGTCGAGCGGGTGCTGGAGCTGCTCGGCGACGCCGGGCTGGCCGACCCCGCCCGCGTCGCGTCGTCGTACCCGCACCAGCTGTCCGGCGGGCAGCTGCAGCGCGCGATGATCGCGATGGCGCTGGCCCAGGAACCGGTGGCGATCGTCGCCGACGAGCCCACCACCGCCCTGGACGTCACCGTGCAGGCCGGCATCCTCGACCTGCTGCGGCGGCTGCGCGACGAGCGCGGCACCGCCGTGCTGCTCATCACGCACGACATGGGCGTGGTCGCCGACCTCGCCGACGACGTCGTGGTGATGCGCGGCGGCAAGGTCGTGGAGCACGCGCCGGTGCGCGAGCTGTTCGCCGCGCCGCGCGAGGAGTACACCCGCGCGCTGCTGGACGCCGTGCCGCACCTCGGGGCGGACGGTGCTGGTGTGGGCGCCGACGGTGCCGACGGGGCGGTGGATGTGGCCGCGGCGGGCGTGGCCGGTATTGACGGCGTCGGCGCCTCGGACGGCGCGGTTAGTGTCGACGGTGCCGCCGTCGTGCTCGACCACGTCTCGGTCGTCTACCCGGGCCACCGCGGCACCGCGCCGGTGCGCGCGGCCGACGACGTCGAGCTGTCCATCGCGCCGGGCGAGGTGCTCGGCCTGGTGGGGGAGTCCGGCTCGGGCAAGTCCACGCTCGGCCAGGTGGTCTCCGGGCTGCTGCGGCCCACGTCGGGCCGGGTGCTGGTCGGTGGCGTCGACCTGGCTCGCGCCGGCAAGGGCGAGCAGGCCGAGCGGCGCCGCCTCACCGGCGTCGTCTTCCAGGACCCGGCCTCCACGCTCAACCCGCGCTGGACGGTGGGCCGCTCCATCGCCGAGCCGCTGATGCTGCACACCGACCTCGACCTCGAGGGCCGCAAGGCGCGGGTGCGCGAGCTGCTCGCCCTGGTGCGGCTCGAGCCCGAGCACGCCGAGCGGTTTCCCCACGAGCTGTCCGGCGGGCAGCGCCAGCGCGTGGCCATCGCCCGCGCCGTGGCGCTCGGGCCGAAGGTGCTCGTGGCCGACGAGCCGACGTCGGCCCTGGACGTGTCCGTGCAGGCGCACGTGCTCGAGGTGTTCCGCGACCTGCAGGAGCGACTCGGGTTCGCCTGCCTGTTCGTGTCCCACAACCTCGCGGTGGTCGAGCGGATCGCCGACCGGGTGGCGGTCATGCGGGCCGGCCGGATCGTCGAGCAGGGCCCGACGGCGCAGGTGCTGCGCACGCCGCGGCACGCGTACACCCGGGCGCTGGTGGCGGCGGCCCCGGTGGCCGACCCGGACCGGCAGGCCGAGCGCCGCGCCGCGCGCGGGGCCGAGCGGGTGGCCTGAGCCCTCGCCGCGCCCGCCGCTAAGCCGCCTACCCCTCGCAGCCCGCCTCGTCCCCCGCCCTCTGCGCCGAGACCTGAGTTGTGGCCGCTTCGCCGTGCCTGGAGGCGGCCACAACTCAGGTCTCGGCGTGTCACGACAGCTCCTCGCGCCACGCCCGCAGCAAACAGGGCCGCTCACCACGGCAGCCGGTGCTGTTCTCCCTTGGCGCTGCGCAGGTCGAAGTCCCTCATCTCGTCCCGCTGGCCGGCGCCGTCCATCCGGGGCCGCACGCGCGCCCCCTGGACACGACGCGTGATGGCGCGGGCTCCGGCCAGGCACAGCCCCGTCACCAGCAGCACCCACGCGAGCTGCACGAGCAGGGAGGCGGTGCCGACGAGGTCGACGGTGAAGAGCACCACGGTCAGGCCGACCAGGGCGGCGATCCCGGTGCCGAAGGGCAGCAGGGGCCGCAGCCACCGCGTCCGTGCCGGTCGGTCCCTCGTCGAACTCTGCATGCTCATGCCCCCGTCCGGCCCTGATTGTTGTCTGGAGAAAGTAACGGAATCCTCCAGAGGCAACCAAGGATCGGCCCTGCGGCGGCGTGTCAGGCGAGCCCCAGCACCTCCCGCACGCCGAGCCGCTCGAGCCGCGCAGGGTCGGCGAGCACGTCGAGCCCGGTGATGCGGCCGTCGGCGATCTCGAACGCCATGACCGACACCACGCGCCCGTCCAGCACGGCGGCCACGGCCGGGCGCCCGCCGGCGAGCAGCGGCGTCGAGTGCGCGGCCACCCGGGCGAACAGCGTCGCCTGCCCGGCGATGGCCCGGCCGCCCTCGACCACCTGGCCGCCGCGCGCGCCGTAGTCGGCGCGC
>NZ_LWGM01000196.1 GCF_001750215.1 Isoptericola variabilis
CGCGGCGGGCGGCGCCCGGCGCGGCGGCGGTGGTGCCGGCCTGGGTGCCGGCCGGGGTGCCGGCCGGAGTCGTGGCGGGCGGGGTGAGCGAGCTGTGGTCCACGGGAGGTCCTTCCTGTCCGGTCGCCGCGGGTGCCGCGACCGCTGGGTGGTGATGACAGGAAGACGGTCGGCCGGGAGGTGTCCCGGGCACCAGGGACGTCTGTCCCGGTGCACCGGGAGGTTCGCGCCCCGGGGAGAGGACGGGGCCGCCAGGACGCTCAGGGCCGCTGCTGCGCCCGCCCGATGACCTCGCGGGCCGTGTCCGTCAGCGTCCGGCCCTCCCGGGCGGAGCGGTCGACCAGCTCCTCGTACGCGGCGGCCATGTCGAGGCCGTGCTGCTGGGCGAGCACACCCTTGGCCTGCTCGACCGTGACCCGGCCGCCGAGGGCGCGGGCGAGGCGGCGGTCGACGTCCTGCTCGGCGGGGCGCTCGGGCTGGACCACCGCCAGGGCGAGCATGTCGGCGAAGGCCTGTGCGGTGCGCCGCTGCTCGTCGTCCGGCAGCCCCTCCGCACGCCGGAACATGTTGAGCCCGCCGATCGTGCCGCCCTGCCAGGCCACGGGCGAGGCGTGCACGCAGCCGAAGCCGGCGTCGACGATCGCGCGCCCGACGACGGGCCAGCGGTCGACGATCTCGCGGCGCCCGCCCACCACCACGGGCGCCCCGGTCTCGAGGACCTCCACGCACGGCCCTTCCGTGCTCATGGCCTGGTAGAGCTCCAGCTGCGCCATCGCGTGGGACGTCAAGCCGAGCACCTCGAGGCCGGCGCCCGTGCGGACGAGCAGGCCCGCGGCGTCGCCCCCGGCGAAGCGGGTGGCGTCGCGCGTCAGCCGCAGGAGCAGGTCCGTGAGGTCGTGCTCCTGCAGGAGGGTCTTGGCCGCGTCGGCGAAGGAGTCGGCGGGGGTACGCGGCGTCATGGCTCCTCAGTTCTCGTCGCCTCGACCGTGCGGGTCTCGTCGTACCTGAAGACGAGCCGGCGGGCGAGGACGTCGTGAGCGACGGTCTCGAGCGTGGTGGTGCTGGCGAAGGCGTGGCCGCGCAGGACGGCCAGGGCGTCGCTGGGCGTGATGCGCAGCTGCGCGGTGACCATGCCGGTCGCCTGGTGGATCTGGGCCCTCGTCGACCAGTCGAGGGATTCGAGCTCGCCGAGCAGGGCGAGACCGAGGGCGTCGGCGAGGAACTGCACGTCCTTCAGGCCGCGGGCGAGGTCGGCGACGGCGTAGAGGCTGAGCACCCCCACCACGCGGCCGGCGACGCGCATGGGCACGGCGTAGGCGGCGCCGGGGGCGCCGACGGCGCGGACCATGTGCGAGAAGAGGGGGAACGCCACGTCGACGGGTCCGTCCGGGTCGATCGTGGTGACGACGATGCGGTCCTCGGTGAGCGCCACGCGCCCCGGGCCCTCCCCGAGCGTCTCCTCGAGGTCGTCGATCTGGGTCGACACACCGTCGGAGGTGCTCACGGTCAGGCGCGCCTCCGGCGTCGCGGAGAGCGTCAGCGTCCCGCTCTGCGCGCCGAGGACCTCGACGCAGGCGCGGCACAGACGCGACGGCATGGGCATGCCCGCGTCGGTGCGCGCGAGGGCCCGCGCGAGCAGGCCCATCAGCTCCGGCGCGCTCACCGAGTCCTCCGTCCTGTCCGTGCTTGCACCCCCGCGGCCCGCAGCCGTGCCCACGACAGGAGGCCGGCGCCGTGCGGCCGGCTCACTCGCGCGGTGGGCGAGGGCGCGATCACTGGTCGCGCTCGTCGGTGATGTCTCCCCGCGCCCCCAGCGCGAGGGCTCGCAGGAACGACTCGGCGACGTCCCGCTCGCTGACCCCCTGGCGCCTGGACGCCGAGCGTAGCACCCGGTGCGCCTCGTCCCGGGACCAGTCGTTGTTCGCCATGAGCGCCCCGACCGCCCGCTCGACCGCCGCAGCGTCCGTCATGCTCCGGTACAGCCCCGCAGCCGCGTCCTCGAGCTCCGCGAACTCCAGGTGGAGCCGCACGGCGGAGGCGACCAGCCCGGCGCACGCCTGCGCCGTCCCGATGTCGGACGACGTCCAGTCCCCGGGCACCGCGGAGTACACGTTGAGGGTGGTCATCACGGCCGGACCGGCCGCGGCCGGGACGGCGAGCGACCTCGTGAAGCCTTCCTGCGCCGCCTGCTTGCGCCACGCCTCCCACCGGTGGTCGTCGGCGACGGAGTGCACCACCTGGAGCGCGTCCTGGGCGGCGGCGTCGATGCACGGGCCGTCGTCGGCCCGGACCTCCGCCTGGTCGCACCGGGCGGCCGCCGACGAGCTGCTCGCGGCGAGCAGCGTGATCCCGTGCTCGCGCACCGTGATGGAGACCTCGAGGTCCGGCCCGAGGGCGCTCGCCGCGCGCGCGGCGTACTCCTGGAGATACGTCTCGACCGCCATGTGCGTGCGTCCCGTCCGGCGGACCCGTCCGCCTGGTGGAGTCGACCGCGCCGCGCGCGGCCGTGGCGAGGCGCCTGGTGGTGGCCTCAGGCCTCCACCGTACGTCAGCGCGTGCGCGCCCGGTCCGCCTCCGCCTCGAGGAGCGCCTGCAGCACCTGCTGGGCGACCTCGCGCCGCGGGACGTTCCGGTTGGACGACGCCGACGCGAGGATGTGGTGAGCCTCGTCGGCGGAGCACCCGTTGGTGTGCATGATCGCCCCGACCGCCCGCTCGATCGTCACGGCGTCGGCCGGCTCGTCGCGCCGGGGCACCGGCACGGGCCCGGCGGCGACCAGACGCCCGCGCGCGGACGCGGCGAGCAGCTGCGCGTAGCCGTCGGCCGCGACGAGCAGCCCCGCATCCCACGGGTCGGCCGACCGCGAGTAGAGGGTGAGCGCGAGGTCGACGCCCGGAGCGACCGACGCCGGGACCGCGACCGCCGACGCGAACCCCTCCCGCGCCGTCTGCGCCGACCACTCGGGCCACCGGGGCCCCTGCCCCACCTGCGCCACGAGCTGCACGCGGTGGTGCTCCAGCGCGTCGGCCCAGGGGCCGGACCGCGACCGCGCCGCGACGCCGTCGCAGCGGGCCGCGGCAGGCGTGCTGCTCGCGACCGGGACGCTGACGCCGGCCTGGCGCACCGTGACGGTCGCGTCCAGGTCGGCGCGCAGGACCGCGGCCGCGCGGACGACGAAGTCCTCCGGGACCCACCACGACGTCGACGTCGGTCTCACCTCGCTACCCGAGCTCACCCGTGCCGCCCCCACGGCAGCACGCGGTCGAGGATAGGGCGCCCGGCGCCGACCCGCTCGGTGCGCGCGGCGCCGGGCGCGAGCGCCGCCCCGTCGCTCAGGCCGCGACCCAGGGCCGGTCGGTGCGGGCGTGCTCCAGCGCCCAGTCGAGCGCCAGGTCGGCCACCCGCTCCCAGCCGTAGGAGCCGCACGTCCAGTGGTCCCGGCCGGCCAGCTCGCGGTACTCGGTCACGGCCGGCGAGCGCCGGTAGCGGCGGGCGTTGGCGCGGTTCACCGACGGCGGCATGATGTGGTCCCGCTCCCCGGCGAGGAACAGCAGCGGGGCGCGGTCCGCCGTGTAGTCGACCCAAGTCTCCTGCGGGCCCGGCTTGAAGTTCGCGACGAGGCCGTAGTCGAAGATCCAGCGCCCCGGCGCGGGGATGGCGTACCGCTCCCACACCTGCCGCGACTCGCGGTCGTCGGAGGTGTTGGTGAAGGCGTAGTGGAACTCCTCCGGCGTGAAGCCCACGGCGGCGTTGCGGTTGCTCGGCCGGCGCAGCGCCGGGAGCAGGGACCGCGTCTGCGACCACGGGGCGACCCGCACCCCCTCGGTGGGCGCCGAGTCGATGGCCACGCCGACGGAGCCCAGCCCGCGCGCGAGCAGCAGCTGGGTCAGCGTGCCGCCGAAGGAGTGGCCGACGATGATCGGCGGCACCTCGACGGACTCGACCACCCGGGCCAGGTGGTCGACGACCTCCGGGACGGTGAGCCGGGCGATGACCTCCGGGTTCTCGCGCAGCGCCTCCACCTCGATCTCGAACCCGGGGTATCCGGGGGTCAGGACGGTCAGACCCTTGGCCTCGTAGTACGGGACCCAGTGCTCCCAGCTGCGAGGCGTCATCCACAGCCCGTGGAGGAGGACGACGGTGTCGGGCGTGCTGCTCGCGGGCGTGCTGCTCATGGCGGTGCTCCTTCGGCAGGCGGGTGGCACCTCCCGGTGCCGCTGCTCGGGTGCCGGTGCGTCGTCGCACGGGATCCGGCCGCGGCCCGAGGCGCTCGTCGACCGGCGTCGGGCGGCGTCGCGGGGCGAGGTCGGGACGGAGCGCTTCCCCCTCGCCGTCGAGCGTACGTCGCGGCGAGAGCACCGTCACGACCCCAGTTCTTGCACTGAGTGCACCCTGCTGCCTAGGCTCGTGGCGTGCCCTCCACGCCGGACGTCCCCGACCGCCGCGCCGCGCTCAAGGCGCGGCACCGCCGGGCGATCGTCGCCGCCGCGGTCGCGCTGATGGACGAGCGGGCCAGCTCCCGCTTCTCGGTCGACGAGCTCGCGGCACGGGCCGGCGTCTCCCGGCGCACGGTCTTCAACCACTTCGCCTCGCTCGACGACGTGGTCATCGCCGCGGCGTCCGAGATTCTCAGCGACGTCGTCGACGAGCTCGGGGCGCGCGCCGGTGAGGCCGGCCCGGACGCCGACCTGCTGGACCAGATGGCGGCCGCGACGCGCGCCGCCCACCTGGTGCCGCTGATGTCCCGGCTCGTGCGCATGCTCGGCGCCGAGGGCGCCGAGCTGCCGGCGCGCGAGGCCGCGCTCGTCCAGCGCACGTTCGCCCTGCTCGACGAGCGGCTCACGGCCACGATGGTCCGCCGCCACACCGAGCTGGACGACCTCGCCGTCGAGCTGCTGGTCGTGGCCTTCATGGCCGGCGCACTCCTGCTGTTCCGCCGCTGGTACGCCGCCACCGGCGCGGTGGACGACGAGCGCTCCCGCCGGCTGTGGGACGAGCTGCTCGGCCACCTGGTCGCCCTGCTGCGCGACGGCCGGCGCACGCCGCACGCCGTCCCGTGAGCACCTGAGGCCCGCACCGGTCCCCGGACCCGTTCCCTGCTGATCCTCCACCCCTGCCCCGACCCGAAAGGTCACCATGGCCGAGCTCCTCTACCGGGTGGGGCGCGCCTGCGCGCGCCACGCCCGGGCCGTCATCGCCGCGTGGGTCGCGGTGCTCGTGCTCGCCGGCGGGGCGTTCGCCCTGTTCGGCGGCACGCTCGCCTCGAGCTTCGACATCCCCGGCACCCCTACCGCCCAGGTGACCCAGAAGCTGCAGGACGCGCTGCCGGACGCGTCCGGCGGCACCGGCCGCGTCGTCGTGCGCACCACGGACGGCGGGGAGCTCACCGAGGAGCAGCGGGCCGAGATCAGCGACCGCGTCGCCCGGGCGGCCGAGGTCGACGGGGTCGCGCAGGTTGTCGACCCGTTCGCCACCGAGGCCCAGCTCGCCGAGCAGGCGCGGCAGATCGCCGACGGCCGCGCCCAGGTCGAGGCCGGGCGCGAGCAGCTGGCCGCGGGCCGCGAGCAGCTCGACGCCGGGCAGGCGCAGCTCGGCGCC
>NZ_LWGM01000197.1 GCF_001750215.1 Isoptericola variabilis
CTCCGCCGAGGAGTCGCCGGCGCCGCCCGGCGACCCGGTGCAGCCCGCGAGGCCGAGCGCCAGGGCGGCGCCCGCGAGGAGGGCGAGGACGGGGCGGCGGACACGGCGGGCCATGCGCGTCACGCTAGCGGCGGCCTCGGCGTCGGCCGCAGGCCTCCGGGCGATGCGGCGCCCGATCGTGACCGGACCGTGCCGGGACCGTGACCTGCCCCGTTGTGGGTACAGGACACGCCGGGCGTCCCGCGTGACGCCCGGCGTGTCCTGTACCCACAACGGGGGAGCGGGGTGTCGGGGCGGCAACTTCGCCGTCACACCCAGGCCCGTGCGTAACAGTTCGGTGAACTGTGTCACACCGGGTCTCGACGGTGGACTGTTAGGACGCTTTACTAACAAACATGACGGCGACGACCGGTGTGAGCCGCCGGGCCCTCGGGCTCGGCCTGCGGGCGCGGGCTAAGGTGCTGCCCGAGCACACCCGCGCGCACAACCGGTCGATGGTGCTCCAGCACCTGTTCCACGCCGGTCCGACGTCGCGCGCCGACCTCGCCCGCGCCACCGGCCTGACCCGGGTGACGGTCTCCGACCTCGTCGCCGCGCTGCTGGCCGAGGGTCTCGTCGAGGAGCTCGGCGTCCGCAAGGGCGGCGTCGGCAAGCCCGCGATGCTCGTCGGGATGCGCACCGAGGAGTTTCAGGTCGTCGCCCTGGACCTGTCGGACGAGGCCGTCGTGCGGGGCGCCGTCCTCACGCTCACCGCGGACGCGGTCGAGCGCCGCACGCTCGACGTCGCCGGCCGCACGGGCGACGACCTCGTGGACCTCGTCGCCGACTTCGCGCGCCTGCTGCTGGGCGACGCGACCCGCCCGGTGATCGGCGTCGGCCTCGGCTCCCCGGGCGTCGTCGACGCCGCCGGCCGCGTCGTCGAGGCGCCCAACCGCCGCTGGGCCGACCTGCCGCTCGCCGCGATCCTCACGGAGCGCCTCGGCCTGCCGGTGCACGTGGCCAACGACGCCGACACCGCCGCGCTCGGGGAGTACACCTACGGCGGCGCCGACGACGCGATGCTCGTGCTCACCGTCGGGCAGGGCGTCGGCGCCGGCATCATCCTCGACGGCGCCCGCGTGCACGGCGCCGGCAACGCGGCCGGCGAGCTGGGGCACGTGACCGTCGTCGACGACGGCGCGCCCTGCGCGTGCGGCCGGCGCGGCTGCCTCGAGACCCTGCTCGCGGTGCCGGCGCTGCGCCGGGCCGTCGCGGGGCTCGACGCCGACGCCGCCGACGACGTCCTGGCCGGCGTCGGGCGCGTGCTCGGCACCGCGCTCGCGCCCGTCGTCAGCGCGCTCAACCTCGGCGAGGTGCTGCTCAGCGGTCCGGCGGACCTGCTCGACGGCGCCCTGCGCGAGGCGACCACCCAGACCCTGCGCGACCGGACGATGCGCGCGGTGAGCGCGCACCTGCCGGTGCGCATGGCGACGTTGGACGAGGACGTGGTGCTCGCGGGCGCCGCCGTGCTCGTCCTCGCCGCGCAGCTGGGGGTGTCCTGACGGGCCCCGGCCCGCCGCACCCCCGGCCAGCACCACCAGCACCACCCGCACCACCCGCACCACCTCGAGCTCCTCCGTCCCACCGGACCCGGCACCACCCCACCGGGACCGGCGCACCACCCCTGAGAAGCACCGCCACCCCACCCGGCGGGGTCGACGACGACGCCCGCCACCGCTCTCAGCGAGAGGAACCACCCCAGTGAAGAAGAACCGGGTCGCCGCCACCACGGTGGCATCGACGATCACCCTGGCCCTCGCCCTCACGGCGTGCAGCAGCCCCGGCTCGGGCGGCACCTCCGACGACGCCTCCGGCGCCACCGCCGGCGGCGGTTCCGGCGACCTGCGCGTCTGGCTCGTCGGCACCGACACCCCGCAGGAGGCCCGCGACTACCTCAAGACGACGTTCGAGGAGGAGAACCCGGGCAGCACCCTGACCATCGAGGAGCAGGCCTGGGACGGGCTGGTCGACAAGTACACGACCGCGCTGTCCGGCTCGGACAGCCCGGACCTCGTCGAGATCGGCAACACCCAGGCCGCCGCCTTCACGTCGGCCGGGGCGTTCGTCGACCTCACGGACAAGTACGAGGAGCTCGGCGGCGACGACCTGCTGCCCGGCTTCGTCGAGTCCGGGACGTACGAGGACAAGTTCTACGCCGCCCCGTACTACTCCGGCGCCCGCGTGGTCGTGTACTCCACCGACGTCACCGGGGACACCCCGGTGCCCACGACGTGGGACGAGTACCTGGCCAACATCGAGAGCCTGGCCAGCGACACGGTCTCGGGCCTGTGGACGCCCGGCAAGGACTGGCGCAACGGCATGGCCTTCGTGTGGGCCAACGGGGGCGAGATCGCCACGCAGGAGTCCGACGGCAGCTGGTCCGGCGGCTTCTCCGAGCCCGCGGCGCTCGAGGGCCTCACGCAGCTGCAGGAGGTCATGACCACCGCGAACCTCGCCCCGGCCGACTCCGACGAGACCGACCCGCAGGTGCCCTTCTGCGCCGGCGAGATCGCCTACCTCGCCGCGCCGAGCTGGGTGCGCTGGTCCATCGCCGCGGCCGAGGACGCCGAGGCGCCGGGCTGCCTGTCCACCCTCGGCGCGGAGGACAAGCTGTCGGCCTTCGCCATCCCGGGCCAGGAGGCCGGCTCGTACGCCCCGGTGCTCGCCGGCGGCTCGAACGTCGCCATCCCCGCCCGGTCCGACCAGCAGGACCTGGCCTACGAGGCGCTGCAGATCATGCTGTCCGACGGCTACCAGGAGATCCTCGCCAACAACGGCCTGGTCCCGGCCAAGGTCTCGCAGGCGAAGTTCCTGCCGGACGACGCGTTCAGCCAGGCGTCCGCGGCCGCCGCCGCGGCGGCGAAGCTGACCCCCGCGTCGCCGAAGTGGGCCGACGTCGAGGCCTCCGGCATCCTCGAGGACTCGTTCGTCAAGCTCGCCCAGGGCGAGGACCCGGCCGCCGTCGCCGCGGCCCTCGACGCCGAGATCGAGGCCACGCTCAACGGCTGACCCCGTGCGGGGGTGGCGCCGCGGCGCCACCCCCGCCGGCCACCCCGCCGGCCACCCCGCCGGCACCGTCCGCCGTCCCGTCGCCGCCCTCGGAGCCCCCCCGTGACCGTCACCGCCCCTGCCGCCCCGGCCGCGACGCCGCTGGCCGGCGCCGGGCCGTCGCAGCGCGCGAGAAGATCCTCGCCGTTCCCGTACGCGCTGCTGGCCCCCGCGCTCGCCATCCTGCTCGTGCTCGTGGGCTGGCCCCTCGTCAACCTCGTGATCACGTCGTTCCAGCACTTCGGGCGGGAGCAGGCCTTCGGCCAGCCGCCCACCTGGGCCGGCGTGGAGAACTACCGGACGCTGCTGGCCGACGGCGAGTTCTACGCCGTGCTGCTGCGCAGCCTCGCCTTCATGGTGGCCGCCGTCGCCACGACCATGGTGCTCGGCACCCTGCTCGCCCTGCTGATGATGCGGCTGCGCACCGGCTGGCGGACCCTCGTGTCCGTCGGCCTGCTGCTCGCCTGGGCCATCCCCGCCCTGACCTCCGTCATGGTGTGGGGCTGGATGTTCGACTCGCAGTACGGCGTGGTCAACCACCTGCTGACGCAGCTCACGGGCACCAGCTGGCGGGGGCACTCGTGGCTCATCGACCCGCTGTCGTTCTTCCTGGTGCTCGGCCTCATCGTGGTGTGGATGGGCGTGCCGTTCATCGCCTTCACCATGTACGCGGGCCTCACCCAGGTGCCGGGCGAGGTGCTCGAGGCCGCCCAGCTCGACGGCGCCAACGCCCGCGAGCGCTTCTTCCTGGTCCAGCTGCCGTACGTGCGCCAGATCGTCATCGTGCTCACCGTGCTGTCGGTGATCTGGGACCTGCGGATCTTCGCGCAGGTCTACGCCCTGCAGGGCATCGGCGGGCTGTACGAGAAGACCTCGACCCTCGGCGTGTGGATCTACCAGGTCGGCACGGCGTCCGGCGACTACGGCATGTCCGCCGCGGCCGCCGTCGTCATGGTCGTGCTCATGCTCGTGCTGTCGTTCGGCTACGTGCGCCAGACGCTCAAGGAGGAGGACTGATGACCGTCGTCACCACCTCGCCCGCCCCCGTGCCCGTGCCGGGCCCCGTCGCCGCCGTCCGCCGCCGCACGGTCTCGCCGCGGCGGCGCGCGACCGAGGCCGTCCTCGCGGTCCTCGCCGTCGTGGTCTTCGTCTGCTCGGTGTTCCCCGTCTACTGGATGCTGCAGTCGTCGTTCCTGCCGACGAACAAGATCCGCGCGACCGAGCCCACGTTCTTCCCGGGCGCCGACTTCACGCTGCGCAACTACGAGACGGTGATCTTCGCCGAGGACCGGGCGCAGTTCATGCCGGCCCTGCAGAACTCCCTGGTCGTCACCTTCCTCACGCTCGTCATCGCCGTGGTGGTGGCCTTCCTCGCCTCGGTGGCCCTGGCCCGGTTCCGGTTCCGCGGCCGCCGGTCGTTCCTCGTGGCGGTGCTGGTCGTCCAGATGATCCCCGGCGAGGCCATGCTGCTGACCTACTTCCGGATGATCGACGGCTGGCAGCTGCTCAACACGATCGCCGGCCTGACCGTGCTGTACGTGGCCGCGGTGCTGCCCTTCACGATCTGGACGCTGCGCGGCTTCGTCGCCTCGGTGCCCGCCGAGCTCGAGGAGGCGGCGATGATCGACGGCTGCTCGCGGTCCCGGGCGTTCTGGAAGGTCACGTTCCCGCTGCTGGCGCCCGGCCTGGTGGCCACCGGCGTGTTCGCGTTCATCCAGGCGTGGAACGAGTTCGTGCTCGCCCTGGTGATCATGTCCCGCCCCGAGTCCATGACGCTGCCCGTGTGGCTACGGACGTTCCAGCAGGCCACCAAGGCGACCGACTACGGTGCCCTCATGGCCGGGTCCATCCTCGTGGCGATCCCCGTGATCGTGTTCTTCCTCGTCGTGCAGGGCAGGATGACCGGCGGCCTCGTCGCGGGCGCGGTCAAGGGCTGACGTGCCCGACCACGCCGACGCCGCGCCCGCCGCGGCCCCCGCGTCCGTGCCTCCCGCGTCCGTTCCCCCCGCGTCCGTTCCCGCTGCGTCCGTTCCCGCTGCGTCCGTGCCCGAGGCGGGCGACGGCCGTCCCGCCGGGCCGACCGTCGGGCTCGACATCGGCGGCACCAAGACGCTCGCCGCCCTGCTGAGCCCCGCCGGCCACGTCCTGGCGCAGGCGCGGGTGCCCAGCACGCCCGGGCCGGAGGGCGTCGTCGCCGGGGCGGTGCGGGCGGTGCGCGACGTCGTCGCCCGCGCCGACGGCGCCCTCGGGCCCCTGGCGGGCGTCGGCGTCGGGGTGCCGGGCATCGTCGACCCCGACGCCGGCACGGTGCGCCACGCCGTGAACCTCGGGCTGGGGGAGGAGCCGGTGGCGCTCGCGGACCGCCTGGCCGACGACTACGTCACCAAGCCGTACTCGTTCCGCGAGCTGCTGGCCCGCGTCCGGGCCGTGCTGCGCCGCCGCTCGCCCGCCGCGGCGCAGGACGGCACGGGCAGCCCGGAGGAGGAGCACGACG
>NZ_LWGM01000198.1 GCF_001750215.1 Isoptericola variabilis
CGCCCGGGCGCGGTCACGAGGCGCTCCGCGGCTCGGTCCCCGCGGCGCGGGCCTCCCGCTTGGCGCGGTACATCGTGGCGTCGGCGCGGGCCAGCAGCGCCTCGGCGGTCTCGTCGCCCCGCGTGACGGCGAAGCCGACGCTGACGGACGGGCGCACCCGGTGCCCGGCGACGGCCAGGTCGGCGGTCACCGTGGCCGTCACCCGGTCGGCGACGGCCTGGGCGGTCGCCTCGTCCGCCCCGGGGCACAGCACCACGAACTCGTCGCCGCCGAGCCGTGCCACCAGGTCCGACGGCCGCACCGCGCGGCGCAGGCGGGCGGCGACGGCGCTCAGGACGGTGTCGCCGGCCAGGTGCCCGAGGGAGTCGTTGACGTCCTTGAACCGGTCGAGGTCGATGAGCAGGAGGGCCAGCGGCCCGTGGCCGGCGCGCACGCGCCCGACCTCGTGGACGAGGCGGCGCTCCAGCGACCTGCGGTTGGCCACGCCCGTGACGGCGTCGCTCATCGCCTCGCGGCGCAGCCGGGCCTCGTGGCGCTGCTGGGCGGTCACGTCCTGCACCCACACGACGTACCGCGGCGCCTGGGCGTCCGCGGTGACGACGGTCCGCACGCACACCGAGGTGCCGTCGTGGCGCTCGAGCCACCGCGGGCTGCCCCAGGCCGCGTCGCCGGCGTCCTGGACGGCGGGGTCGTCGGCGAGGAGCACCGCGGCGTCGGCGCCGGCGACCTCGTCGAGGGAGAGCGCCAGGACCCGCGCACCGGCGGGGTTGGCGCGCAGGACGCGGCCGGACCGGTCCAGGACGAGCAGCCCGACGGGCAGCTGTGCGGCGGCCGCGACGAGCGTCGCCTGCCCGTCGTCGGCGTCGCGGGCGCCTCGGCGCCGCTGCGGCAGAGTGGTCATGTTCTTCGGTCCTCGCTCCGGGCGCACCCGGCGGCGCCCCCCACGACCGGCAAGACCGTCCCGCCGGGATTTCATGACGGAGGCCCGGCGTGCGCTGCGTCACGGGTCGCCGCCCGGGCGTGATCCACGCGACATCCCGGACGGGTACACTCGCGCCCACAACGCAACACACGCCGCTCGAACCATGACGGGAGAGCCCTGCGGACGCCCTCGCGGCGGCCGCAGGCGCCGAAGGAGCAAACCCTCCCCGGGAATCTCTCAGGCCCACGTACCGTCACGGCGAGGCAACTCTGGAAAGCGGTCCGACCGCCGCACGCGGGCGGCGGACGGGCCCACCGACGGTGCAAGCCGGCGCGCCCCGTCACCGCCCCGCCCGCCACGGCGCCGGGGCGGCACACAGGCGGACCGGCCAAACTCTCAGGTCGACCCCGCGGCCACGGGCCGGGCAGGGGTCCGATGACAGAGCGGGGAGGGACAGCAGTCGTCCCCGCCGTCCGACGGCCCTCACCGACCGGAGCCCTCCTGTGAACAGCGCAGCGAGCACGACCGTCCACTCTCCCGCGCCGACGTCGGCGCCGTACGACCCCGACGTGTTCGCGGCCCGCCACCTGGGGCCGCGCGGGCGCGAGGTGCGCACGATGCTCGACGAGCTCGGCTACGACTCGCTCGACGCCCTGGTCGACGCCGCCGTCCCGGCCGCCATCCGCACGGCCCGCCCCCTGGACCTGCCGGCCGCCCGCACGGAGGCCGAGGTGCTCGAGCACCTGCGCGCCGTCGCGGCGAAGAACCAGGTCAAGCGGCAGATGATCGGACTCGGCTACTACGGCACGCACACCCCGCCGGTGATCCGCCGGAACGTGCTGGAGTCGCCCGCCTGGTACACGGCCTACACGCCGTACCAGCCGGAGATCTCGCAAGGCCGGCTCGAGGCGCTGCTCAACTTCCAGCAGGCCGTGGAGGACCTCACCGGCCTGGAGATCGCGGGCGCCTCGCTGCTCGACGAGGCCACGGCCGTCGCCGAGGCGGTCGCGCTCATGTGGCGCGCCTCGCGGGCGAAGGCCGGCTACGTGGTGCTCGACGCCGACCTGTTCCCCCAGACGCTGGCCGTGACCCGCGGGCGCGCGGAGGCGATCGGCCTGCCCGTGGTGGTGGCGCCGCTCGACGGCGGGCTCGCCGCCGGTCTCGAGGCGGCCGCCGCGCAGGGTGCGCTGCCCGCGGGCGACCTCGTCGGCGTCGTGCTGCAGCAGACCGGCGCCTCCGGCCGCGTGCTCGACGCCCGCGGCGTGGTCGCCGAGGCCAAGGAGCGCGGCGCGCTGGTCACCATGGCCACCGACCTGCTGGCCCTGACGCTGCTGGTCTCGCCGGGCGAGCTGGGCGCCGACGTCGCGGTCGGCTCCGCGCAGCGGTTCGGCGTCCCGCTGTTCTACGGCGGCCCGCACGCGGCCTACATGGCGGTCCGCAAGGGCCTCGAGCGGCAGCTGCCGGGCCGCCTGGTGGGCGTGTCGGTCGACGCCGACGGCGCCCCGGCCCTGCGCCTCGCCCTCGCGACCCGCGAGCAGCACATCCGCCGCGAGAAGGCGACGTCGAACATCTGCACCGCGCAGGCGCTGCTGGCGATCGTGGCCTCGATGTACGCCGTGTACCACGGCCCGGACGGCCTGACGGCGATCGCCCGGCGCGTGCACGCCCGCGCGGTCGCGGTGGCCGAGGGCCTGCGCGCCGCGGGCGTCGAGATCGCGCACGACGTCTTCTTCGACACCGTCCGCGCCGTGGTGCCGGGCCGCGCCGCCGCCGTCGTCGCGGCCGCCGCGGCGGCCGGCTACAACCTGTACGCGGCGGACGCCGACCACGTCCAGGTCGCCTGCGACGAGACCACGACGGAGGCCGACGTCGCGGCGGTCCTGCAGGCCATCACCACCACGGCGACGAACGGTGCACCCGGGGAGGCGACGGAGGGCGAGGCTTCGCGCCCGGGAGTCAACCCCGGAGTGGAGGGCGCCATGGCGCCCGTGAACGCTCCGGCGCGCACGGAGTCCCCGTCCGCCCCCGGCGCCGGCGCCGACCTCGACAGCACGCTCCCGCTCGCCGTCCGCCGCACCACGGCGTTCCTCGAGCACCCGATCTTCCACCAGCACCGCTCCGAGACCTCGATGCTGCGCTACCTGCGCCGCCTCGCGGACAAGGACCTCGCGCTGGACCGCACGATGATCCCGCTGGGCTCCTGCACGATGAAGCTCAACGCCACCGCGGAGATGGAGGCCATCAGCTGGCCCCAGTTCGCGGACCTGCACCCGTACGTCCCCGCCGAGCAGGCGCTGGGCTACGCCGAGCTGGTCTCCACGCTCGAGGCGCAGCTCGCGGAGATCACGGGGTACGCGGCCGTGTCGGTGCAGCCGAACGCCGGCTCGCAGGGCGAGTTCGCCGGCCTGCTGGCGATCCGCGGCTACCACCGCGCCCAGGGCGAGGCGCACCGCGACCTCGTGCTCATCCCGGCGTCGGCGCACGGCACCAACGCCGCGTCGGCGGCGCTGGCGGGCATGCGCGTGGTCGTCGTGGCGACGGCGGAGGACGGCTCCATCGAGCTCGCCGACCTGCGCGCCAAGCTCGCGGAGCACGGCGCCCAGGTGGCGGCCATCATGATCACGTACCCCTCGACGCACGGCGTGTACGAGGAGCACGTGCGCGAGGTGTGCGACCTGGTGCACGAGGCCGGCGGCCAGGTGTACATCGACGGCGCGAACCTCAACGCGCTGGTCGGCCTCGCGCGGCCGGGCGAGCTGGGCGGCGACGTCTCGCACCTCAACCTGCACAAGACGTTCTGCATCCCGCACGGCGGCGGCGGCCCCGGCGTGGGCCCGGTGGCGGTGGCCGCGCACCTGGTGCCGTTCCTGCCGGGCGACCCGACGCCGGGCGCCGGCCGGCCGGACGGCGCCCCGGGCACCGCCCCGGTCAGTGCCGCGCCGCACGGCTCGGCGGGCATCCTGCCGATCTCCTACGCCTACGTGGCGCTCATGGGGCCGGACGGGCTCACCGAGGCGACCAAGACCGCCGTGCTCGTGGCGAACTACGTGGCCTCGCGCCTGCGCGACCACTTCCCGACGCTGTACACCGGGCCGAACGGGCTGGTGGCGCACGAGTGCATCCTCGACCTGCGCGCCCTGACCGCGGCCACCGGGGTCACGGCGGAGGACGTGGCCAAGCGCCTCATCGACTACGGCTTCCACGCCCCGACGCTGTCGTTCCCCGTGGCCGGCACGCTCATGGTGGAGCCGACGGAGAGCGAGGACCTGGCGGAGCTCGACCGGTTCGTCGATGCGATGGTCGCGATCCGGCGCGAGATCGACCGCGTCGCGGCGGGGGAGTGGTCGCTGGCCGCCTCGCCGCTGCGGGGCGCCCCGCACACGGCCGCCGCGGTCACCGCCGACGAGTGGCCGCACCCGTACCCGCGCGAGCTGGCCGCCTTCCCGGTCCCCGGGCTGCGGGCCGCGAAGTACTGGTCGCCGGTGCGCCGCATCGACGGCGCCCAGGGCGACCGCAACCTGGTGTGCGCGTGCCCGCCGGTCGAGTCCTACGCCTGACGCCGTCGCTCGCCGCCATCCCGCCCGCCATCCCGCCCGCCATCCCGCCCGCCACGCCGTCCCATGCGTTCCCCATGCGTTCCCCACTGCCGGAAGGAGCCTCGGTGACCGAGGACGTGACCACCGACCCCGCGCCCGCACCCGCGACCGACCGGACGACGCCGCTGCACGAGGAGCACCTCGCGCTCGGCGCGTCCCTGACCGGGTTCGGCGGCTGGCTCATGCCGCTGCGCTACACCTCCGACCTCGCCGAGCACCGCGCGGTGCGCGAGGCCGCCGGGCTGTTCGACCTCTCGCACATGGGGGAGATCGAGCTCGCCGGGCCGGGCGCCGCGGCGGCGCTCGACCACGCCCTGGTCGGCAGCGCGTCGGCGATCGCCGTCGGCCGCGCCAGGTACTCGATGATCTGCGCCGAGGACGGCTCCGTGCTCGACGACCTCATCGTCTACCGGCTCGCCGACGAGCGGTTCCTCGTGGTGGCGAACGCGGGCAACGCCGCGCTCGTGGCCCGCGAGCTGCACGAGCGCGCCGCCGGCCTCGACGCCGTCGTCGCCGACCGCAGCGCCGAGACGGCGCTGGTGGCGGTCCAGGGGCCGCGCGCGGAGGACATCGTCGCCGCGCTCGCCGCGCCCGAGGACGTCGAGGCGGTCCGCGCCCTGCGCTACTACGCCGCCGTCGTCGTCACGGTCGCCGGGGTCCGCGCGCTCGCGGCCCGCACCGGGTACACCGGCGAGGACGGGTTCGAGCTGTTCGTCGCCGCCGAGGACGCCGTCACGCTGTGGCGGGCGGCGCTCGCGGAGGGCGCCGGCCACGGGATGATCCCCGCCGGGCTCTCGGCGCGCGACTCCCTGCGCCTCGAGGCCGGGATGCCGCTGTACGGGCACGAGCTCGACACCACCACGACGCCGTACGAGGCCGGCCTCGGCCGCGTCGTGCGGCTCGACAAGACCGACGCCGACGGGAACCCCGTCGAGTTCGTCGGCCGGGCCGCCCTCGCGGCCCGGCAGGCCAGCGCCCCCGCCCGCGTGCTCGTCGGCCTGCGCGGCACCGGCCGCCGCCCTGCGCGC